>JAZRWD010000248.1:0-14574 GCA_045599525.1 Candidatus Limivicinus sp.
TACATAAATGCAGGGGGGAAGGATAGTGTCCTGAACGGTGTTGCATTACAGACCGGGCGCCAATCAGGAAGAACATACAAAAAAGAACATACCAAAGAAGATCAGCCGCGGATGACAGAAAACGTGTCATCCGCGGCTGAAAATTATTGATCTTATTCCACTGAATTAATTAAAGAGTGCGGTGATGGTGTTCATCCATTCAATCTCGGAAGCAACGGTCTCCTGATACAGAGCCAGCTGCTGCTCAAGCGCAGTCTGGTAGACCTCAAGCTCGTCGGTGAAATCCGTTTCACCGGCATAGAGCTTCATCAGCAGGGAGGCGGAGGCAGCGGCAGTACCGGTGTCCTTGTAACCCTTGCCGGTTCCCCAGAACATATTCTCCTGCTCAGGGTTCCAGTTGCGCATAGAGCCCATGGCATTGGCTACGGTTTCCGGTCCAAAGATGTAAGCGGTGTATTCACGCAGCCCGTTGAGGTTATAAGCAATACCGGCGGCGGACATGGAATCGCCTTCCTCAAGCAGGGCAATGAGTGCATTAAGGATAGCGATGTTTTCCTGATAGCCTACATGCTTGACTACAACATCACTGGAAGCAATAACGCCGATCAGACCGTCCTGAATGGCCTTGAAAATCTCATGAGAGGTAACGTTGAGGGCCTTGCCTTCTTCCACATTACCGGCGGCATTGATTTCGGCAACCTTAGCTGCGTGCTCTTCAGCGGCGGTGTTAAAGGCATCCAGAGCAGCAAGGTAACCCTCCAGATCAGCACCAGCCTGGGCCATAATGTCTTCATCAACAGCGTAAGTGAGTTCGTTAGCGGTAGCGGTGAAATCGGTCATCATAGCGGGCATGCTGTCCAGGTAAATGGCGAGGATGCCATACAGGTTGATGTTGGTAGCCATGACATCGGCGTTATAAGTGCTTTCGTCATCGGACGGGGTGTGGTAGTGCTGCTGATACCAACCGTCGGGGGTGGTGCGCATACCGGTGCCATTCAGAAAATAGGGAACGCCGGCAAAACGGTAGGAAATACCGTCTTCCATGGTGGTGACAAAGACTGCCTCATCGCTATAGCCTTCAGGGAAAATGCCGTTGGAGACTTCGGGCAGCAGTCCGGAGTGTACCAGGTCATAGACCACGTTGGCGTATTCGGGAACGCAGCGGATGCCGTCCTGGGCAGCGCCGTCATACAGAGCAGGAAGCTCAAAGTTGATCAGGGCAATGGTGCTGGCGGCCCACTCGGGCTTGACGTTGTTAATGAGCTCCCATGCGCCGGTCGTCCAGTCAAACTCGGTGCCCTCTGCGCCCCATTCTTCGGAGCCATGAGCAACGAAAACAATGTCGTTGGCAGGGGTGAAACCACTGTCCAGCATAGTCTTGGCAATGCCCAGGGTAAGGCCGATGGCGCAGCTGTCATCCTGGAAACCGTTGAAGTAAATGTCATAGTGACCGGAGATGATGATCTGCTGGTCGGAGGACTGGCCCTTGATGCGGCCGGCAACGTCGTAGGAGATGCCTTCCTCGGGGGCGTAGATGTTGTCAACAATCAGGGTAGCCATGTTGTGGCCGTTGTCCAGGGCCTCACGGATGGCTTTGTAGTGGTTGACGGAGATCGCGACGGTGGGAAGAAGGTCCAACTGGCAGACGTCCTGCACGTTAATCTGGTCATCATCGAAGGAGCCGTAGCCGCCGATATCGTAGCTGACAACAGCTGCTGCACCATGAGCGTTGGCCTCGGCCATATAGCCGGAGATCCAGGACTCGTTCCACTGGTCAACACCAATGAGAACGATCTTGCCCTCTACATCAACGCCGGCGTAATCTTCGGCAAAGCCTGTGCCCAGGTCAACGATCTCGGCAGTGATGCCGTCCTCGTCAGTGCCGGAAACCTGATAGCTGGCGGGGAAGATGTCGATATCGGTGCCCTCTATGGTGAGGGAAGCACCGTTAAACTGGAAAAGGTCTACCTTCACCGGGATCTTTTCAATCTCGACGAGACCGATAGCAGCCATTTCTTCGGCAATCCATTCTGCTGCGGCGTGCTCGGCTTCAGAGCCGGCGGTGCGGTAGCCGTAAGCGTTGGTCAGCAGGCTTTCATCATAAGCGAGCGTGCGGGAAACCGCAAAAGCATATTCCTCGGCGTTCGCGGCAGCATAAGCCTGAGCAATGCTTTCCAGGTTGGTGCCTGCGTTTTCCGCTGAGGCGCTGACGCCACAGGAGAGCAGGCTGACGATCATAACAGTGCACAGTAATGCGGAGAGTAATCTTTTCATTCTTTTCCTCCTAAAATAAAAAATGACAGGCGGATAATAAACGCCTGTCATACAAACTCATTTTAAGCACTCTTCTGTAACAGAAAATCGCTCTTATTGATGTTTCATACAGTTTGTTTATTATCCAAACGCAATAAAACTGAGCTCTACGCTCAATCAATAAGGGGGGAACCCTTCCGTATCCCACTAGACACGGTTCTTGTCGCCTTGACAAGTTTCGGTTTGTGACCCGGCATTCCGCAGCCTTTGAGCAATTCTTTGCGGTCATTTCTGTACCAGAAAGTACTGCGCGATTATATCTGATTGTTTTGCAAAAAGCAAATACTTTTTGCGAAAAAGAAGAAAAAGTCTTTACAGACAATTAACAAGCGTCAAATAACAGCCGGGGGTAATAACTATCGGGCCATTTCGTCCTTTTTGTGGGCATAATCTTACAGAGCAGTCAGTACCAGAAACATCAGCAAACTGATGACAATGGAAAGGGAACTGACGGCACCGTATACTTTTGCATCACAGCCGCAAAGGCTAGCGTAGGCCGGGGAGATGCTTGTGGCAGGGGCGCAGACGCAATAGCAGAGTGCCTTGGCTTCTACCGCATTCAGAAAGGGGAGGCTGCGCAGCACCAGGACCAGAAGCAGGGCAATACCATAGCGGAGCAGCAGAATCCGAAGAACGTGATAGAGGTCTTTACCGCCGACCTGTGGCTCAAACGCAATCCCGATCATGATCATGGTAAGGATGATGGACGGGGCGCCCAGAAGCTGGGCAGTATCACTGACCACAGAGGGAAGGCGGATCCCGGCCAGGGAAATCAGCAGCATGAACAGGTAGGTGTCGAAGGGGACATTGGTAAACAGTTTTTTCAGAATAAAAACGAGCTGGTCTCTCCGCCTGCTGTCCTCCTGCATAACCTCACGTTTGGCCAGCGGATAGACCAGACCGATAGACACGATACTGTGGCCGATATCGTAGATACTTGTGACTACGGTACCATATGGGTCCATCACAGTGCCTACAAAGGGGGTGGTAAAGGCCCCAATGTTCTGACCGGATATCTGCAGCATGTATTCAGCACGATCCTCTGACGTGCCGCGTTTTGCAGCGTGCTTGCCCAGCCAAACCAACGCTGCGTTTAGCACCAGACCGAATAGAAAGAAAAGGATCAGGGCATAGCTCATATGGAAATTACGAAAATTTGCGACGAAAGCACAGGGCAGGGTGATATACATTAGGATGATGCCCAGGGCGTCCTTGTCCTGCAGGCGGAACTTCCCTGCCCTTTTCAGACAATACCCCATCGCAATCAGAAAGAGATAGGCGAGAGCTTTGAGAATTACAGCGGTCATAACATTTTGCATGCTGCCACACATTCAGGTGGCATTTCCTTTCCTTCATTTTCCTCGTGCCGGAGATTATCCCACAATCGGCAGAAATGGGCAAGAGAAAAAGTACCGGGCATGTGTTGTCATCCTCCAACGCATAGCCCAAATGAAAATGGGGCTGTCTCATAAACAATTTCTTGTTTTGAGACAGCCCCTCATAGTTCCGTAATTTATTTTGTTGTTCGCCTGAAGGGCAACAGTTCATGATTGTTTGCAGACACTAAGAAAGCAATTCAAAAGATAAGCTTTGCGTTTTGAAAGAGCTTATTCTTCGTTTGCCGCTGCAGCTTCAGCTGCCAGGTCTTCTCTCATAAACTCTTCGAACATAGCCTTGGTTTCGTCAAGGAAACGGTCCCACTCGGTGGGATCGATGAACGGATTGGGCTTACCCTCACCCATGGCAGCAAGCTTTTCAAGGGTCTTATTCTGACGCGGGTGATTTCCGAGATTGATGTCGACCTTTTCACTGTGAAGACGATCCAAAGAATAAATAAAGTCTTCCCAGATAGAGAAACGGATGCCGTGCAGCTTGAGATGTTCACGATACATGGTAGCGGTTGTTGCGCCACCGAGCAGTCCGCAGCGATATACGGTTCCGTCGTAATCGGTCATGTCAAAAATCATGGTGAGTACACCTTCACCGTGACCGGGAGTTACCAGGAAGCGGATTTTAACATTGCCAAGCTCGAGCACATCGCCTTCCTTAACGGTCATGTCAACGGGACAGATTTGCAGGAAGGTGTGGTTGTTGTCGATGAGAGCACGATCGGGGTGATTCTGGAAAACATCAAGTGCTTCCTCTGCAGCGATGATCTTGCAGCCGAACATCGTACGCAGGAACTCTGCAGCGCCGAAATGGTCATAATGCTCGTGGGTGATTACGACATACTTGATGTCTGCCGGATTGTGTCCGGATTCCCAGATTGCCTGAATAAGTGTGGCTCTGCCAGTGGGATAGCCTGCATCAAGAAGAATAAGACCGTCGCCGGTGTCGATAAGATGCATGCAGACCATCTTGTCACCGACATAATAAAGGTTCTTGACTATTTCAACGGGATGCACATAATAACGCTCGGGGAAGGCCTGAAGCTCTTCGAAACCGCCCCCCTGAAGGCGCTTCATAAGTACTTTATAGGGAATATAAGGCATAGTATATTTCCTTTCAAAAAGTGGCCGCTGGGAATCCGGCGGCCATTTGTGTTTTAGTTTTGTATAACTGTTTATACTGGGTTAATCAGAATACGCAGCAACCGGTGATGCAGCCGAAGATAAGGACTACGATGCTGATGAGCCAGAGGGGTACGAATGCCTGCTTGAAGTATTCCTTTGCGGAAACCTTGCACATGTCGGTCATGAGGTAGAGGTTGGGAGTGGTGGGGCTGCAGAGCATGCCGATGCCCTTGCCGACCATCATAGTGCCGCAGTAAGAGAGGTTGGAAATGCCATAGCCGGCTGCCATGCCGCCGAGGACGGGCATAAGGCCGTTGTAGTATGCTGCGCCGCCGAGGAAGAATCCAAGGGGAACACCAAATACACCCATGATGAAGGGAACGTGAGAACCGATGCTCTCGGGGAAGATAGAGAGAAGAGCTTCGACCATTGCGTTCATCATTCCACTCTTGCTCATGATCGTGCCGTATGCGCCTGCGGTGAGGTAGGTAATAACAACGAACATGCACATGGGAGCATACTTGCGGAATACAGAGCTCTGCTGCTTAACATTGGGGAAGTTAACAACAACAGCAAGGCAGAATGCAATGAAGAAGACCATGACGGAGTTAAGCTTGTTGGAGAGAAGAACAGCAAGAAGGATAACGGTGAGGATGATGTTGAAGATACGGGTCTTCTTGTGGTAGTCGGAGAGCTCAACAGTCTTTGCTTCGACAGAGTCAGCGAGGTCAGAAAGGAACTCGTTCTTGCCGGCATCAATGCGCTTCTTTTCGATAACTGCGAACCCAACGGTAACTGCGAAAGAAAGAATGAGACCAAAGATGAAGCATGGAATGAGGTTTGCCCAAAGGTCGCCGGCTTCAGTCTGCATTGCAACTGCAGCTGCAAGGGTCATGCCGGAGTAAGGGAGGTACTGGAAAACACCGACAACAACGGTGATGATGAAAGCAAGGTTTACAGGACGGATCTTCATCTTCTTGAAGATGGGATACATGGTAGGAGCGGTTACAAGAATGGTGGAGGGGGATGCACCGTCGAGGGTGGAGATAACTGCTACGACCCAGCAGATGATAAAAGCCATGATAACGCTGTTACCGATGTGCTTGGTAACTCCGTTAACGATGGGGTCAAACATGCCGAGATCGTTCATCATTGCAAAGTAGGTAATACCAAGAATTGCAAGGGTGGTGTTGGGACCAGCGGACTTAAGACCATCGGAGGTCCAAGATGCGATTTCGGGAAGGGAGTAGCCAAGGATGAGTGCGCCGATTACGGGGAGAGAAATGAGTGCTACGGGGACGCTGAGCTTTTCGGTAAGCAGCAGAACAATAAGTGCTACAACGACAAGAACGCCCATGATTGTTACTAACATTGTTTTTTCTCCTGTTTCTTTTTTACTTGAATTCCATACGATCTACAATACCGAGTTCGGCAAGCAGAGCGTTAAGGTCACGGGTGTAGGTTCCGTCATCAAGACGGATAAGTGGGAAACCGATTGCGCCCGTTCCACGTACATTTTCATAGAGAGGGCTTATGTCGCGGAAGGTTATGAATTCTTTAAGATGGTCGATAGAGCCGGTCACATTAACAAACTTCGGCATAATCCCGTTCGCGGTAAGAATGGAAATAAATCGCATTGTACCCGGGCAGATGTTGCTTCCGTAAACTGTCATAGCAGCATCAATGCAGGTCAACGCGGCTGTCCAATTCAGCAGCCATTTCCTGCCAGTGATTCATTCTGCGCTTAAGCTCAGCCTTGCTTTCTTCGTCTTCGCGGAAGGCGATGGGAGTCCAGGGCATCTCTTCAAGGGCCTTGCAAACTTCATCGATTTTCTGGAAGGGAATAGCTATCATTCTGAGACCTGCAGGATAAATCTTACGGCGCTTAAGTCCATGGTAGAATCCTGTTGTTACGTGGTTTACCTTGCCGGAAATAACCGGATAGGCGTACATCCAACTGCAGCTTATTACAGCGGTGGATTTTGATTCCCAGAAATCTCCGGAGATGTAGCTTGTGGCTCGCATCAGAATATCAGCAGACTCCATGTCGCATACGCACATGATTAAATCCGGATTGAAATCGCATTCAGAAATCTGTGCATACTGAACGTAATTACAGGTGCCGGGTTCAATTATTGGCATTTCCTGATAGAGCTTTCGGGTTCCACCGTTCTGACGATGAATATCAAAGTCCATTCCAGCCTGCCCAAAGGCTGTTACGGGCGGTTTCGGAATCATTCCCATTGCCAGCTTGCCATAGCATGCATCATCTTCTACGCCGATATAAAAGCTTTCCTTTTTATTCTGTGCAATTGAAAGATACTGGCAGAAGGAAACGGGTTCACCTTCGTAACGAGGGATGTCTGTGGGTTTGCAAACATGAAACCTAATGGCTACTGCGGGGTAGGGCATATTTAGTTTCTCGAACAGTTCCTTTGAATGTTCGCTTAGCATATAAACACCTCATTTGTTATTGCGTAATTTGAAAAAACTGAAATGCTTGTGGAGTTAATGCCGGGGATTCAGGTAAACAACTCTCCTTTCAACCACTTATTATCTCGTTCACTTGTTGTACAAGTATTTAAGCATATAGTTCTACAATTGTCAATGTTTTTCGACAAAAAATAAATAACATATCAACTTGATTAATTGCGAGCAACATGGTATGATTGTTATACAACTGAACAGCGGTACAACTGTTGTACCGGGATTTTAAAAAATGAGAATAAAAGGTAACTGCAATGGCAAAATTAGAGAGAACCAGTCTGACAGATCAGATCTGTGAATATCTTCAAAACGAAATAACCAACGGAACATGGAAGCCCGGTGAGAAAATCCCTTCCGAAACCGTGCTTGCCGAGCAGCTTGGAGTAAGCCGCATGTCGCTGCGCAACGGCATCCAGCGCTGCAACGCTCTGGGGCTTACGGAAACAAGAGCCGGAGAGGGCACCTTTGTCCGTGATTTTTCCATGCAGACATATTTCTCTGAGCTTAATAAAATGTCACTTCTGGGCAACCATCCCAACGAAATAAACGATTTCAGAATTATTATTCAAATTGGATCGGTTCGACTTGCTTTCTTATATAATCTTATTACCGCAGAAGATCTTAAAAGTCTCCGTGACTGCGTAGAAGCAATGGAAAATGCTTTGGATGAAGAAAATATGGAAGGTCTTCACCACGCAGACAAGATGTTCCATAAAATCATATGCAGCCTTTGCAAGAATAAGGTTCTCTATGATGTGTTCGATGCTTTCAACTCGGTAATAGGTAAGTCTATGCGCAGCAATGTGGAATTCTCTATTCAAAGGAACGGCAAAGGACAGATCATTAATTACCACCGCGACCTGTATAATGCAATCGAGCAGCGGGATATGGATGCTTTTATAAACACACTTATGGCTTCCGAAAAACGCTATGGGCGCTCCGGCTACACCTCCGAATAATAAACCTTAAACAACTTAAAAATTATTTTACGGACAATCCTGATTTTTTTCAGGATTGTTTGTTTTTATCTTGACCTTTTGAAATAAGTGTAGTAATATGCTTGTATAACAAGTAAACATGAAAACTTCACGTGATTAAACTCGTTCACTTAATCATTGTCTTTGAGGTGATTTGATTACATGAAAATAACAAGCGTAAATGTTATTGAATGCAAACCTAACAAGATGGGTTCCGTAGTATGCGTTCGCATTAACACCGATGCCAAGGATATCTACGGCTACGGTGAAGTCGGCGTTTCTTACGGCACTGCCCATTATGCCGGTGTAGGCATTGCCCGTGACTTCGCAGCACGCATAGTCGGCATGGATCCTTTGAAGCCTGAGGCAATATGGGAAATGCTGTTCCGTTCCACCTTCTGGGGCATGGGCGGCGGCACAATCATTAACGCAGGCATGAGTGCCATCGATATCGCTCTGTGGGATATCATGGGCAAGGCCTATAATATGCCCGTATACCAGCTTCTTGGCGGAAAAACCAACGAATCCATCCGAGCATACGCCAGCCAGATTCAGTTCGGCTGGGGTCCGGAGCATCTTTTCCTTACGGATCCTGCCGATTACGGCAAGGCCTGTGAGGATGCAATGAAGGATGGCTACGATGCCATTAAGGTGGATCCCATCGGCGTTACAAGTGACGGCCGTTGGGCACGCGAACCCAACATTGCAAACTGGAAGATGCACGGCAAGCTCAGTGAGCAGATGCTCGACACTTGCTACCGCCGCACCGAAGCGATCCGCAAGGCAGGCGGAAACGATCTCGCAATTATTATTGAAACCCATTCCTATCCCGATATGATTACCGGCACCCAGCTCGGCAAGCGCCTTGAACCGCTGGATATCTATTATTATGAAGAGCCCTGCCACCCTCTGAATGCAGAGAATATGCTCGAAATTCACAAGGCTCTGCCCCACATCCCTCTTGCAACCGGCGAACGCCTTTACACAAGATGGGATTTCCGCGAATATTTCGAGAAGCACATCATTCAGGTTGCCCAGCCTGATATCACTCTTTGCGGCGGCATTTCCGAAACGAAGAAGATTTGTGACATGGCCAACATTTATGATGTTGCAGTACAGCTGCATATCTGCGGCGGACCTATTTCCACCGCTGCCAGCCTTCAGGTCGAAGCTGTTATCCCCAACTTCCTTATCCATGAAGTTCATGAAGGCGCGATCAAGCGTGATATGGTTGAACTGGGCATGTATGAGGACATTAAGCCTGTAAACGGTGCTTATGCGGTCCCCGACAGACCCGGCATCGGTCAGGAGCTCTCTCAGAAAGCGCTGGATGAAGCTGTTAACATTTATACCTATAACGCATAACGCAGATTAATCTTTTTCTTGAGAAGGCTCCGTTTATAACGGGGCCTTTTCGAGTTTTTTGACTTGAGATTCATTATACGCACCGAACATCCGGGGCGGCTTTTTCATGTGCGCAGAAAAACAGCCTGTAAAGAAACCGGATTCTCCTTGTCGATGGATTTATACGGTGCTTCCTCAGATTTGAAAACATAAACACGTATTGCCTCATATAGAAAGGAGAACCGATGAGTTACAGAGTTTTGATTATCGGCGGAGGAATTGCCGGACTGACAGCAGCAGAATCCGCACGCAGCGCAGATCCCACTGCGGAAATAATCCTCTGCGAACAGACTGACAGTGCGCCGTATCTGCGCCCACGGCTGAGCAAGACGTGGATACAGTCTCTTCGGACGGATGTGCAGCGCATCCATAAGCCGGAATGGTACCTGCAGCATAACATAGTGCTTAGGAACAACATGACGGCTGTGAAGCTTGAGCCGGAGACGCGGACTGTGTTTTTCGCGGACGGTGAGACCATGCACTATGATAAGCTGATTTATGCCGCCGGCGCTGCAGCGGCGATACCGCCCATTCCCGGCGCAGACCTTTCGGGAGTCTTGTGCTTGCGAACTGAAGAAGATGCGCGCAGCATACGTATGGCGTGCCTCCGTGCAAAAAGTGCTGTGGTCATCGGCGGCGGAGTGATCGGCGTTGAGCAGGCTCTGGAACTGAGGGAAGCGGGGCTTAATGTTGTCGTGCTGGAGGGATTGCCCAGACTTCTGGCTCGTTTTCTTGATGAGGAAGCTGCTCAGCAGCTGAAAGAGTCCATAGAAGCTGCAGGTATGAGCTGCCACACGGGTGTAAAAATCAGCCGTATTCTACCGGACGCGAGCGGCAGAGCAGCGGCGGTTGAATACCAGACTTCAAACGGCGATACGGTAAAAACAGAGGCTCAGTTGGTGCTCCTTGCATGCGGTACGAGACCTAACATTAATATGCTCGTGGAAGCAGGTGCGCAATCTAACAGAGGAATCTGCGTTAATGAAAAGATGGAGACTGATATTCCGGATGTCTATGCAGCAGGAGACTGTATAAGCTGGCCCAGCGGAAACCCCGGCCTTTGGAATTTTGCTTCCGAGAGCGGGCGCATTGCAGGCATTCAGGCGGTCAGCACGGCCAATGGTAAAGAAGCAGCGGCAGTCTTCTCTGCACCGCCTGCTGAGCTTGCTTTGAGCTCTGCAAAGCTCTTTATTTATACCATGGGTGACACCGCATCCGGCAGCAAGCAGCAGCCGGATGGGGACGGGAGCTACAAGATAAACAAGTCCGATTATTGCGCGGGAGCATATGAAAAACTGTCTTTCTCCCCCGATGGTGAGATAACAGGCGTGGTGATGCTGAATTCGCATGAGGGTTTTGCCGCAAAACGCAGCAAGTTCATAAAGCCGCAAAACGCAGTGCCGGCAGCTGCAGATGGCAGAAAAGGCTTTGTGCTGAACGCGGCTCGCTGCACCGGCTGCAAGGCATGTCAGCTGGCATGCAAGGATCATAACAATCTGCCTGCCGGGTTATATTTCCGCAGGGCAGATACGGTTGAGGCCGCCGGACAGCTGATAAGGCTTTCACTGAGCTGCAACCACTGTGAAAATCCTGCCTGCCTCGCAGCCTGCAGGAATGGCGCTTACAGCATAGATGAAAACGGCACCGTGATTCATGACCCGGGCAAATGTATTGGATGCGGACTGTGCGCGGTTTCCTGTCCCTTCGGTGCAATACATATGAATCCGGTATCCGGTCAGGCTCAGAAGTGCGACCGGTGCGGAGGTGACCCCGCCTGTGTGAAGGCCTGCCCCACAAGAGCGCTGCAGTTTGAAGAACTGGGCGAGGACAACGGACAACCGGTATTTCTGGCAGACTTCGGTCTGACCGAACCGTCGCTGAGAGTGAAAAATCTGAAGAACTCCCTGCTTTCAGAAAGGAAGTAACATAATGAATAATAATTCAACAGCAGGAAGCTGCCTGAAATTTTCGCTGCTTGCGAAGTTTTTTGAAGGTCCAGACAGCTGGGCTGCTGCCGAAAAGCTTTCGCCTGTGCATCTTAATGCATACTCCGCTTTTCAGAACACAGCAGAGGAAAAACTGCGCTATGATGCTTTTTTTCGCGGGACGGATGCAGATATATACATTCCTTTGTGGGCAAGCGTAAGCTGTGGCGGGGATGGATGCCTGAACAATGAAACAACGCTTGAAGTGATGAAGCTGTACGCAAAGACAGGCTATGTACCCATCGACATGGATAAAAATCCACTGGATTATATTGGCCAACTGTTCCGATTTGCAGCGTATCTTTGCGCCTGCAGCCTGCATCAGAATGAGCAGACAGGGAAAGCTTCCTTCATGGACTGCGTTCAGCAGCTTACGGATAAATTCCTGCTGCCGATAACACGGGATGTAGTTCGCAGTCTTGAAGAATATATGCCGGAAGCACTCTTCGCTGCCTTCGCGCAGGATCTTAAAAATGCTTTTGTCCCATTCCCGGAGATAAGCTCAGAGCAGCTTTCTGCTGCCATACCCGAGTGGCAGCAGGTGCTTGCTGCAGGTCCGAATGAAAGCAGAGAGCTGAAGGAAGCGGAAACTGTCTTTACATGCGGCTGCAATAACTGCGGTGGACGCTGCGCAATCAGCGCTGATGTTCAGGAAAACTGCCTTCTCAGAGTGGAGCCATCCCTCAAGCAAGGCGATCCGCAGCTCAGAATGTGCGTCCGCGGCAGAGGCTACAGAAAGACATACATGGATCCCCGCCGTCTTAGATACCCGATGATTCGTGTTGGTGAACGCGGAGAAGGCAAGTTCCGGCGTGTCAGCTGGGAAGAGGCAGTCGAGTACATTGCCGATGAATGGGTACGCATCCGCGATTCCTATGGAGTAGGCTCCCGCTATGTCAATTACGCAACCGGCGTGCAGGGCGCGATGAGACCGGATCATCTGATGAAGCGTATGCTGAATGTTGACGGTGGCCGTCTGGATTATTACGGCACATACAGCAACCACTGCACACAATATGTGACTCCATATATTTACGGCGATATTTTCAGCGGAAACAGTGTTGAGGATGTGCTTAACACAAAACTGCTCATCCTGTGGGGGCATAACCCCACGGAAACCATAACCGGATCTCAGCGTGCCTATTACACTGCCCTTGCAAAGGAAAAGGGCATGCGCGTGATTGTCATCGATCCACGGCAAAGCGACAGCGCCATCAGCATTGCGGACGAGTGGATAGGCATCCGCCCCTCGACGGACGGCGCACTGGCCGACGCCATGGCATATACGATTTGGTCGGAAGGTCTGCAGAATCAAGAGTTTATGGACAAATACTGTCTGGGCTTTGATGAGGACCATATGCCTGAGGGTACAGCACCCGAGCTGTGCTACAGGAACTATCTGTTCGGCGGACAGGACGGTATCGTAAAAAATGCCGAGTGGGCATCTGAAATCACAGGCATCCCGGCAGAAACCATCCGCAGACTCGCCATAGAGTACGCTACCACCAAGCCTGCGTGCCTGCTGCCGGGGCTTGGCAGCCAGCGTGTCGGCAATGGCGAGCAGACGGTGCGCGGTATTGCGGTACTTCCCAGTCTTACCGGCAACATAGGTATACCCGGCGGCGGAGCCGCAGGCACGACCATGGCAATAGAAGAGCCGGGAGTGCTGATGCCTCAGGGAAAAAACAACTACCCGGGTGTCATATCCTGTTTCCTCTGGACGAAGGCTATTGAACACGGCACAGAAATGACGTGCAAAGTCGACCACATCAAGGGTATGGAGAAGCTGGATGCTAATATTAAAATGATATTCAACCTCGCAGGCAACTGCCTGATCAATCAGCATTCAGACATCAACGAGACCTCGCGTATCCTGCGGGATACAGGCAAGTGTGAATGCATCGTCTGCTCTGATGTGTTCATGACAGCAAGTGCGAAATTTGCCGATGTCCTGCTGCCCGGAACCTCCTTCCTGGAGTATGATGACATTGTCGGTGCAAACAGAAGAGGACATTTTCTCCTGAGCTGCAACAAGGTTGTCCAGCCGCTTTTCTCCTCGCGTTCGGAGTATGAATGGATGACGGAGCTGGCGGCAAGGGTTGGCATTTATGACGCTTTTACAGAAGGCAATGCCACCGCGATGGACTGGTTGCGCACCCTGTATGCGCAGCTGCAAACCCAAATTCCCGAAGTGCCGGACTTTGAAACCTTCCGCAGGGAGGGCGGTTTGACCTATCGCAACCCAAAGACCTTCATTGCCTACGAAAAGCAGATAAAGGATCCTGAGAATTACAAGTTTGGTACTCCGTCAGGGAAAATCGAGATATATTCTCAGCAGCTTGAGGCTTTTGAGGAGCCTGAACGAATTCCTGCACTGCCGAAATATGTACCCTGTCCCGAGGGTCCTGCGGACTCTCTGCGGGCAAAGTATCCGCTGCAGCTGATCGGTTGGCACACCAAGCGCCGCTGCCACTCCATTCATGACCGCAACGAATGGCTTGAAGAGGTAGAACCGCACTGCATGTGGATAAATCCGGCGGACGCGGAAGCACGTGGAATATGCGACGGTGAGCGCGTGATGGTATATAATGCAAGAGGCACGGTTGAGATTACCGCAAAAGTGACTGAACGCATAATTGCCGGAGTTGTCGGTATTCCTCAGGGCGCATGGTATAGTCCCGATTCCGATGGAATCGACCGGAGAGGATGCATTAATGTGTTGACATCGCTGGATCCGACTCCTCTTTCCAAGGGGAATCCCCAGCATACGAATCTGGTCGATGTGAAGGCTGCAAAAGCATAAAAGGATAACACCGAAACGGCAACTGGTCAGCAAAGTGCATTATGGGGCACGGTGCGGCAGCGACAGTGCGGTTTTTCCGACAGCGGTATATC
>JAZRWD010000249.1:0-2580 GCA_045599525.1 Candidatus Limivicinus sp.
CTGCAGTTATTATGTCGGTGAATGGTTTGACTCTGTCCGCCAGGACGCGGAAAACAACCATCCCGACTGCATGGAAGCGGTCTATGGTTCCCTGTCCGGCATCCGCTATACGACCGGTGACAGCATCTGCCTGTGCTTCCCTGCGGACGACAACAGCTATCTGCTGCTGACTGTTCTGCAGGTCAAGGGCAGCGACGTGAAGCTGGAGGACATCCCCGCCCTGCCGGAATTTGCCGCACTGCTCACGTCCGCCAAAGTGCGCGTCAGCTGACCTGAGTGCCAAAAAGGACCTCGGAGATCATCTCTCCGGGGTCCTTTTTTTATCGTATGTTGTTTGTTGGGCGGGTTCCTGTCACTTACCGGAGTGGCTCAGCTGTTGTGCATCTGGGAGACCGTCTGCCAGTTGTTGCGGATGGCCTCGGTCACGTTGAACCACATATTTTCGCCGGCGTTCTGGCCGAGGGTATAGTTCTTCAGGAAGCGAAGGACCTCTGTGCGCCATTCGTCGCCCGGGATCCACTCATAGTACCAGGACACATTGAAGCAGCCCTTCTTAAAGTAGGCGTTTGCGGCATTGAGGCAGGGGTTCTTGCCTTCGGGAGCGGAAACATAGGGAAGAGTCTCGTTAGCTTCGACCAGTGCGGCTGCAGCGGAGGCATCTGTGGTGAGCCATGCCAGGAAGTCCAGTGTTGCCTGGATGTCCAGGTCATCGGCCTCGCGGTTCACGCACCAGTAACGGATATTGCCGCAGCTCAGGCCGGCATTTTCCTCATTGGGGAAGCCGCCATACAGCGGGATCATGCTGAAGTTGCTGCGGTCGTTGCTGAACTCATCGGTAAACTTGCCGATCTCATTGCTCGTGCAGATAGCAAAAACGGCCTCGTTCTCACCGATCTCACGCTGGACCTCACCTGCCCCGATAGTGTCGACATGGTAGCGGGTCACAGAAGAAGCGCAGTGGTCGATCAGGCTGTCCCACAGGTAGCGGAGCTGATCAAGATAGGAGCCACGGAGATAACCGGGAGCCTTGGTGATGCCATCTTCATGGAACTCATAGTACAGGGGGGCATTCATCAGGCAGTCGGTATAGTGCCAGGTGTCTTCCGTCAGCTCAAAAGCCACACCGCCGACGCCCGTCTCATAGCGGCGCTCCTGAATGCGGTCCAGGATGAAGCTGAAGGAGTCATAATTTTTGATTTGGTCAACTGCATAACCGGCCTGCTCCAGCAGGTTTTTGTTCACCAAAAGGCCCCAGCAGTCAAAATCATAGCCGGCGGCAAGAACTTTGCCGTTCTCATCCTTGATGGTCAGGTCTTCCGATACGATGCCCTGGAGGAACTTTGCCGGACGGAGATCCAGGCAGCTTTCCTGCCAGAGGGGCAGGTTACCTTTGGTGACGGCAAACATCGTGGGTGCATCGGCAGAGTCCAGCGCGTTGGAAATCGTCTCCTGATAATTTTCGGTAACTGACACCACGCGGACATTCACGCCGGTCTGTGCCGTATAATCGGCGGCAAGCTTCTGCCAGACAGCGTCATTTTCCGGCTCGGCGTTCAGGTAATATACGTTTCCCTTCGGTTCCGGCGTAGGGGTGGGGGTAGGTTCCGGCGTGGGGGTCGGCTCAGCGACGGTCACCGGAGAACCGGCCGATGTCGCGGGCTCTGTACCTGCGGGCTTCAGGCCGCAGGCCGCCGTGGAAAGCGCCAGCATCGCGCTGAGAACAAGTGCGGTAAAGCGTTTTGCATTCATGGTTTCTTACTCCTCTATCGTTACATCCAGCCCCAGCTCCCCGGGAAGGAAGCGCGGGCAGACATTATCGGACACAGTGATTACGGAAGCTGCCAGACGGGTGCCGATCTCGACAGCCTCAACCAGGGGCTTGCCATAGGTCAGGCCGATCGCCACACCGGCACAGAAGGCGTCTCCGGCCCCGGTGGTATCGCGCACGGCCACACGGCGTGCAGGGCAGGTGCCCTTCAGGCCGAATTTATCCGCGTAGACGCTGCCATCGCCCCCGGCGGTGACAACCATGGAGGGGATATTCGCCCGCATAACGCGGCAGGAGATCTCATCCATCAATTGGTCCATACTCAGCCCGGTAAAATCCTCGGCAAAGAGGATGCCGGCCTCGAGGCGGTTGCACACAAAGCAGTCGATCTGCTGGAGGAAGTCACGCCGTTGGGTGGCGATGCTCATGTTGGAGACCACCGCATAGACCCGCTTGTGGTACTTTTCGGCGTAACGGAAGACCTGCTTGACGATCTGCTTGTCCAGGTCGATCTCCAGAATGATGCTGTCGCAGTTGCTGAAGATCTCGTCACCCTTATCTTCCAGCATGCGGAGGATCGGGTCAAAGTTCGGGCGGCGGGAAATGGAACCGGCAAGGTCGCCGGTGTTATCAAACACCGCCAGCCAAAGACCCATGCCACCCTCGCACTCCACCACATAGTCGGTATTGACCTTGTGGTTGCGTAAACGCTGCAGGACCTCAGCCCCCTGGGCGTTATTATCCACCATGCTGACATAAACAGGACGCAGCTCAATGTTTGCGATATCTTCCACTACATTGCGGCCGACACC
>JAZRWD010000250.1:0-2918 GCA_045599525.1 Candidatus Limivicinus sp.
AAACAGGCGGGTATATTCGCTTTTCAGCTTGTCCAGGAATTTGCTGTCGTTCGCGCGGTCGTTTTTCAGTTCATCGAGAAAGAGCGGGGTCTTGCCCAGAACATCCCCTTCCTCGTCACTCAGGATAGAGAAGGCCTGCGCCGTCTGCCCGGTAAGAAGAAGGTCCAGCATCTCGTCATCGGGGGCCCGCCCGATCAGCTTATGGAGCAGGGAATAAATGAAGCAACGATCAGCCAGGATCATTTCAATCAGTTCGTGTTTTTCAGCAGTCATACGGATTCTCCAATATCGTTTTTTATCAAGCTTGTTCGGATTATAGCATGCAGGCTATACACTACGCAATGCTTTTTCCGCACTCTGGCACCTCAGTTGGCCTGAACCTCCGTCTCGGTTCAGGCCTGGCTTTCCGCGCAGATCGGTCCGGAGCCCAGGTAACCCAATCTGTTGGCCTTCTGCTTGGGACACTGTATTTTGTATAACTTTTACCATTCTTTGTATGCTATTCCGCGCTGTATCATATTGCTATTTTTCGCTGTGTCATATATACTTGGGTTTGCTTATTACAGCAATGAAGGAAAGGGATCCGGTATCCCCGGATGTATCTGCCACTTACTGTTCAGTAAATACCGCTCGCGGAGTGCGTATATTGAAGTATTTTGAGGAAGATAAGGAAATAATATGAAAGCAGAAAAATTATATCTTGGCGACATCGTAACCATGGATGAAACCAAACCGACCGCAGAAGCGCTGTGCGTGAAGGACGGCAAGATCCTGTACGTCGGCAGTGAGAAAACCGCCCGCACCATCTGCGACGCGAAAACCGAGGTCATTGACCTGGGTAAGAACACCATCTACCCCGGTTTCATGGAGGCACACTGCCATCCGATGGGAGCCGGCAAGCTTCTGGACACCGAAGCACTTTGCGATGTTTCCGCCGGCGAATCGCTGGAGGACTACATAAAGATTCTCGCCGAGTTCATTGCAAAGCACCCGGACAGAAAGAATTACTCCGGCCATGGTTTCATGGAGCGCGATGTAAAGCCGGTCGCATCTATGCTGGATGCCATCTGTGCGGACAAGCCGGTCATGCTGATGACCACAGACGGTCACTCTATGTGGCTCAATACAAAAGCAATGGAGATCTATGGTCTGGATAAGGAAGCCGCAAAGGCTTATGGTCCGGCTACCTGCCGTGTATATGAAGACGGAACGCCCACCGGTTATATTTCGGAGAATCCGGTATTTGATATCCGCGCAAAACTGAAGACAGACATCGAAGATGGCGTTCGCGCCCTTCTGACTGCACAGAATTTCTTCTTCAGCAAGGGTTATACGGCAATCTACGATGCCGGAATGGAGCTTACCGAAAAGACCGCACCGGAAATCTATGCCGCTTCTGTTGCCGGCGGAAAGTACAAGCTCCGCACATACGCCGGAAGTCTCATCGATGAATTCTGCGAAGATATCGACGCGGCCGTAGAGCACATCACCGAGCTGCAGGCAGAATACAACAACGAATACTTCAAGATCATCGGCGTGAAAACGTTCTCGGATGGTGTAATTGAGGGGCATACGGCTCTGCTGATCGACGATTATAATGACCAGCCCGGTTACAAGGGAGTTTCCCGTCTGACCGATCACGACAAGCTGGTTCAGCTCTATACAAGCGCTGCACTTCATCATATGAACGTACACGTGCATACCGTTGGTGACGGTGCAATTCGCTGCAACCTTGACGCGATGGAAGTCGCCGCAGCCAATACGGGCCTCTTGGATCAGCGCAATGCGCTCGCACATCTGCAGCAGGTCCAAAAAGAGGATATCCAGCGTTTTGCTGACCTGAACGTTATGGCCGTTGTCGCTCCGCTGTGGACGCCGAAGCACCCTGACTATTTCCTGCAGGAGATTGAATATGTCGGCAAGGAGCGTGCAGAAAATGCTTATCCGATCCGTTCCTTTGCCGCAGCAGGTGCCAACATTGCCTTCCACACCGACTTCCCGGTATCCAGAAATGTAAGTATTCCGAATACCATCTACACGGCCGTAAAGCGCAGAAACGCCGGAAGTGATCCGTCCTGCACAAGAGAAGCCGACGAGTTCATCACCCGTTATCAGGCGGTCGCAGGCCTCACGAAGAATGTTGCCTACATGTGGCATGAAGAGAATCGTCTCGGAACACTCGAAATCGGCAAGATCGCCAACATGTCTGTATATGACAAGAACTTCCTGACCGATGATCTGGAAGAGGTCGGCACAGCCAACCTCGTGTGCACCATCGTTGACGGCGAGATCGTATACAAAGCATAAACCGGAATAAAGACCCCGGGCAATCCATTTGCTTCGAGGTCTTTTTATTCTATACAACGGAGAAGAACAATGATCATCAGCAAACCGATACCAAATGAAAAAGTCCCGAATCTGCGTGACCTGGGCGGCATGGAAGGCGCCGATGGGAAGAAGATCCGCTGCGGGCTTCTGATCCGCAGCGAACAGCTGTTTAATGCTTCCGAAAAGGACAAAGCAATGCTTGCCGCATTACCGCTGCGCAGGATCTTTGATTTCCGCAACCCGAAAGAGGCCTCCGAGAAGCCGGACCCGCCCATCGGAGAGTGCGTTTATCAGAACCTTTCCATCATCGACGAGTCTACCGTTGTCAGCTGGGAAAGCAAGCGGTCCGAGCAGAGCATCCAGCAGGCGAAGGCGGTAGAAAACGACCCGGACGCCGGGGCAAAGCAGATGTGCGAAGTATACCGGAACTTTGTCCGTACAGCGTTTTCCCGCGCAAAATACGCGGAGTTTCTGCAGGAGATTCTGGACACGGAAGACGGCGCCGTGCTGTGGCACTGCACCCTGGGAAAGGACCGCTGCGGTTGGGGCTCGGCGCTGGTGCAGGCCGTCCTTGGGGTCAGCCGGGAGGC
>JAZRWD010000251.1:0-2655 GCA_045599525.1 Candidatus Limivicinus sp.
CCCCCAGATATGCGTCAATAACACGCTCATTTGCCTGGATCTCAGCCGGTGTACCGGTGGCAATCATTTTACCGAAATCCAGAACATAAATACGGTCCGAAATATCCATGACCAGACTCATATGGTGCTCAATGAGTAAGATGGTCACGTTGAATTTTTTTCTGATCTCACCGATAAATTGTGTCAGCTCAATCGTTTCCTGCGGGTTCATGCCGGCAGCCGGCTCGTCCAAAAGCAGAAGCTTCGGGTGGGTGGCCAGAGCACGGGCAATCTCCAGGCGGCGCTGCTTGCCGTAGGGCAGGCTGGTCGCCATTTCATCCTTAACATCTTCCAGGCCAACGATCTTCAGCAGTTCCAGAACTTCTTCCCGGTTCTGCTTCTCTTCTTTGGCGTTCAGGTGGAAGGTTGCGGTAAACAGATTACTGGTGCGGAGCATATGCTTGGCGATCAGAACGTTCTCAAAAACGGTCTGCGTTTTGAAGAGGCGGATATTCTGGAAGGTACGCACCATGCCGCGCTTTGTCAGCTTATCAGGCGTCGGCTCCAGTGTGGAGGTATACTCCCCTGCATGGCCACCTTTATACAGCTTCTTCATCTTTCCCTTCGGGAAATTCTCAACTACCTTTTCCCCGTAGAAATGAACCGCACCGTTCGTGGGTGCGTACACACCGGTGATGACGTTAAAGGCAGTAGTCTTGCCGGCACCGTTCGGTCCGATCAGGGCAACGATCTCGCCCTCGTTCACTTCCATGCTGAGGTCATCGACAGCCACAACACCGCCGAACTGCATGGTCACATGATCCAGACGGAGGACATTCGTGCTCATTTTGTTCCCTCCTTCGTCACAGTATTCTTTGCTTTCCGCTTTTGGAACCAAAGTCGAATCCGTTTGACCGACAGCTCCTTATCACCCATGATACCACGGCTGAAGAACAGAACAACGATCATAATAATCACTGAGAAGACAACCATACGGAAGCCCTGGCGAAGCAGATTCATTCCCAGAATGTTATTGGAGGGGTCATCCAGGAAGCGGAGGAACCACTCGGAGCAGGCAATAAACAGGAAGGAGCCAAGGCAGGAACCGGAGATGGATCCGATACCGCCGATAACCACAATCAGAAGAATCTCATAGGTCATGGCACTCTTGAAAGTGTTCGCCTGTACAGAGGTCTGATACATTGCCAGCAGCGCACCGGAAATTCCGGCAAAGAAGCAGCTGATAATAAATGCCATACGCTTGTGGTGGGCCAGGTTGATCCCCATCGCCTCTGCCGCAATCTCGTCATCGCGAATTGCCTTGAATGCCCGGCCATAGGTCGAGTTGATCAGTAAAACGATAACAGCAATGCAGATACCGACAATAATAAACGGAGCGGTAATACCCTTGAAGTACGGATAGCCGCGCAGTAGCTGCGAGCCATTCGTGAGCGGAGCAACAGCCTCAAGCTGAAGCATGGCGCGGATAATCTCAGCAAAGCCGAGAGTAGCGATGGCCAGATAGTCGCTCTTCAGTTTCAGGACCGGCAAGCCGATCAGGTAAGCAAAAAACGCAGCAACTAGGCCGGCGATAATCAGGGAGACGGCAATGCCCGCCACCTGTCCGGCACTTGTTCCCAGAACCTTCTGCAGGCTTTCGGTAATGGAAAAGCCGACCAGCGGTTCATAATACTGGTAAACGATTGGCTTCATTTTAGCGGAAATATTCAGCGTTGCGTAGGTGTAAGCACCGATGAGCATGAAGCCTGCCTGGCCCAAAGAGAAGAGGCCGGTAAATCCGTTCAGCAGGTTCATGGAAACGGCAACCAGAGAGTAAATTACGCCCTTTTTGAGAACGGTCATCAGCATGACGGGAACGCCCTTGACATTGTCCAGGACAATAACCAACGCGTACAGAGCCAGCACGCAGAGGGCGGAAATAATCGCATCCGAGGAGATGCCTTTTTTCTGCTGTAACATCACACACCTCAGACTTTCTCTGTCAGCTTCTCGCCAAACAGGCCGGTGGGTTTAAAAATCAGGATAACAATAAGAAGAGCAAAGGTAAACGCGTCGGAGAACGCCGAAAGTCCAGCGCCTTTAATCAGGGTCTCGCAGATACCGATAATAAAGGCACCGATTACCGCTCCGGGAATCGAGCCGATACCGCCAAATACCGCAGCAACGAAGGCCTTCAGGCCGGGCATTGCACCGGAGGTGTAGGTAACACCGGTGTAGTTGGAGAAGTAAAGTACAGAGCCCACAGCCGCCAGGAAGGAGCCGATGATAAACGTCATCGAAATAACGTTATTGATCTTAATGCCCATCAGCTGGCTGGTCTCAAAATCCTTGGACACGGCACGCATTGCCATACCAACCTTGGTGTGGTTGATCAGCCATACCAGGCCGAAAACCAAAGCAATCGTCAGAATCGGGGTGATAACCGTAACACGCTTCGTGCTGGCACCGAACAGGGTGACCGTGTCGGAGATCCAGGCGATGCTGACATACTGCTTCGTCAGGCCGCCGGTAAGATAAGCAACCAGGTTCTGCAGCAGGTAGCTGACACCGATAGCCGAGATCATTACCGACATACGGGGTGCAGTGCGAAGGGGCTTATACGCCACGCGCTCCACGAGGAAGCCGATGAGCACCGTCAGGGCCAGGCACAGGGGA
>JAZRWD010000252.1:0-5957 GCA_045599525.1 Candidatus Limivicinus sp.
TGAACGGGCAAAGGAATGCTGCAGCGATATTTTCCAGTATCACGTCCGTCCCGAGCTCAAGTGCACCCTGGAAACCGTCGGCCCCAACGGCGAGCTGCAGACCGACACCGTCGCCGGCCGCGTCGTCAACCCCGGTCACGACATCGAAGGCTCCTGGTTTGTTCAGCAGCAGGCCGTTTACGAGAACAATGCCGAGCTGAGCGCACAGGCCCAGCAGATGTTCCGCTGGGCGATCGAAGCCGGCTGGGACGAGGAATATGGCGGACTGCTCTACTTTATCGACGCACTGGGCTGGCCTCCTGAGGCATATGAGCACGACATGAAGCTGTGGTGGACCCACAACGAGATCCTGATTGCTTCCGCCATGTTCTACCGCGACACCGGCGATGAATACTTCCTCGACTGGTTCTTTAAGACTGCCGACTACTGCAAGAAGCATTTTGCCGATCCTGCCTTCGGTGAATGGTACGGCTATCTCCGCCGCGACGGCAATCCTACTCAGCCTGCCTGCAAGGGCAGCACCTTCAAAGGCCCCTTCCATGTCCCCCGCTGCCTGATCTACCTCGACAAGATGATGGAGGAGATCGAGGCCAAGCAGTAACCCTCTGCAATTCTGCCGCTGTTCTGCTCCGCGGGGCAGAGCAGCGGTTTTGCGTAATGCCATTCGTGTGCAATTCCATTAGGAGGTTTCCATGTTCAACCCTGAAAGTCTGTTCTGGCGCATGATCAGCCGAATGGTGGATTTTATCGGCCTGAGCCTCTTCTGGGCCGCGCTGAGTCTGCCGGTGATCACCATCGGCCCGGCCACTGCGGCACTGTATTACACCGTGGTCAAAGCATTCCGTCAGGGAGACAGCACCACGTTTACCACGATGTGGCGCAGTTTCCGGGAAAACTGCCGTAAGGGCATACCGGCAACACTGATCTGTCTTGCCCTGTGCCTGATGCTCGCCTATGGCTATTCGGTAATGAAAGCCCACATTGACACCCCGCTGGGTGTGGTCATGTATATGGTGTATTACATCGCGCTGCTCATCCCTCTGGGCACGCTGTGTTACCTTTTCCCGCTGATGGGCCGCTTTGAGCTGGGCTTACGGGATCTGTTCCATACCGCCTTTTCCCTGACATTGTACCACCTGCCCTCCAGCATTATCCTGGTCATGCTGACCCTGGAAATGGGGGTATGGACGATAGAAAAATGGTCGCCCATTTTCATTGTGCCCACCGGCTGGGCACTCGTCTGCTCATGGTTCATGGAAAAGAATTTTGCAAAACACCTGAACGAAGAGGATGTCGCCAAGCTGGAAAACCGTATGGAAGACATCGACGAATAGTATTACGCCATTCTTCGTATAGGGCCACGCAAAATCTGCGTGTTAGTTCAACTGCATATGAGCTGAGCAACAGCGTCTGTTTTTCTTCACACGGAAAATACAGGCGCTGTTTTGGTCTTTTTTCCAAGTATTTCACCGCAGATTTTTTCCGTGTCTATCTTTATCAAATTTTGCAAAAAGCAGGTTCGATTTTTGTCAGATTCACTAATTTGGTCAGGTGTATATCGGATATCTATTGACTTCTTTTTGTATAACATGTAATATTATTTCAAGCTCAAACGGGCAAATCATCAACAAAGGAGATTTCAAAAATGAAAAAGATTCTCGCAATCGCTCTCGCATTGTGCATGGTTCTTTCTCTGTGCGCAGTTGCATCCGCTGATGGCAAGCCTTTTGAAGGCCAGTCCATTACGGTTCTCTACATGTCCGGCGTATACGCAGACGCTGCCAAAGCAATGAAGGCAGAGTTTGAAGAAGCCACCGGCGCCACCGTTACCATCGTTGACATGCCTTACACCGAACTGCATGAGAAGATCCTTCTTGATGCAACCTCCGGTGCCGGCACCTATGACGTGGTCGACGTTGCCTCCCAGTGGGACGGCGAATTCGCCCCCTTCATGACCAACCTTGGCGAATACATCGCAAAGGACAGCTATGACACCTCTGTGTTCATTGCAAACGTTCTGGACAACTGCGGCATCTGGCAGGGTGAGTTCTACGGCATCCCCAATGCCTCCACTCCTCAGCTCTTTGCTTATCGCACCGACGTTCTTCCTGACGGCCTGGCAAACACCTGGGCAGGCTACCGTGAACAGCTCGCAGCAGTGACTGACGCTGCAAACGGCTTCTACGGTGCAAACATCTCCGGTATCACCGGTCAGCTCGGCGGCGTGTTTGACTACGTTCTGTGGTCCATGGGCGGCAACTGGGCAGACCAGGATTGGAATGTCGCTATCGACAGTGCAGAAGCACGTGCTGCTCTCGAGCATCTGAAGGCTCTCAACGACGAGGGCATCATCGACCCGAACTGGCTCAACTGGGGCACTGACGAATCCATCCAGGCCTTCCTGCGCGGCGACTCCGCCGTTTGCGAAACCTGGCCGACCCTGGGCCTTGTCCAGGCAGCTGACGATCCCGAGCAGTCCAAGGTTGTTGGTAATTGGGCACTGAGCGTTATCCCCTATGAAGAAACCGGCATTACCCTCCTCTCCGCATGGGACGTTGCTATCCCGGCAAGCGCACAGAACAAGGATCTGGCCTGGGAGTGGATCAAGATGTACACCAGCTTTGAGAATCAGTGCCGTTTCTACAACGACTTCGGCATTCTCTCTCCGCGTGAGGCATTCTGGACCCAGGACGGCATCCAGGGCACCTACATGGACACTGTCCGCGCCGCACTGGATACGGCCAACATGTGGTGGAGAGTTCCCGCTTCCACTGAGGTCGACACCATGCTGAACACCGAAGTATCCGCTTACATCTCCGGCATGCAGGATCTGGAAACCACTATTTCCAACATGGTCTATGGCATTGAGATGGCTCTCGAATACAACCCGGTTGACGAAGGCATCGTAAACTTCAACCATTAATGTCTGCGCACCCCGGCATTATTCAAGCATAGTATTTCCCCGGAGCTTGCCTGCATCTGGCAGGCAAGCTCCTTTTTGATTATCCGTTTCCGAAAGGAGGACCTTAATCTTGGAACAGAAAAAATACCACAAAAGGGATAGAGGAGACCTGGCGTGGAGTTGGGCTTTCATTACCCCAACAACGATCTTCCTTGCTATTACAGCGCTTATTCCGCTGCTGTACTCCGTTTATATCAGCTTTTTCCGTTATAAACTGAATCAGGCAAATGCACATCCTGTCTTCTTTGGGCTGAAGAACTATATCCGTATGTTCTCTGACAGAACACTCCTGATCAGCACAAAGAACACCATCCTGTTCGCATTTGTTACCGTAACCTTGGAAGTTATCATTGGCCTTCTTGTTGCGATGGCTTTTTGTTCAGATAAAAAATGGGCTCGCCTGTGCACGTCCATCATCCTGGTCCCGATGATCATGGCACCTGTTGCCATCGGTACACTCTGGCGCATGATGTTTGACGGTTCCACCGGCATTATTAACTACCTGCTCAGTTTCCTGGGTATTGAGAATATCGTCTGGCTGAGCAATCCGAAATATGCCATGTTTGCGGTCATGTTTGTCAACATATGGCAGTTGGTGCCATGGGTCTGTATTATTATGGCAGCTGGTCTGAAGGCTCTTCCGGGTGAATGCATGGAAGCCGCACTGGTGGATGGTGCCAGCAACCGCCAGATCTTCCTTCGTATCGTTCTCCCCATGATCAGCCCGCTCCTGGTCATTGTCTACATGCTGCGTTTCGTCGATGCCTTCAAGGTTTTTGACACCGTCTACACCATGACAAACGGCGGTCCGGGCACGGCAACCGAAATGCTGCCGAATTTCATTTATAAGCAGGGTCTGAAATATTTCGACGTTGGATACACCGCCGCCCTGGCGATTGCCTTCGTACTGATTATGACCGTATTCACGCTTTTCTTCCTGTGGCTGCGTAAAAAAGTGGAGGAGCATGTACAATGAAAAAGAAAAAAATCCGTGCACTGGATCCCCCAAGCGAACGGGTGATCGGCAATTTTGCCGGTAAGCCGGTACGAATCCTGATTATTGTTGTTACCATGCTACTCATTCTCTTCCCGCTATACTGGTTGGGCTCAAGCGCACTGAAAGTGAAAGCCGACTATTTAGCCAAGCCCCCAATCCTATGGCCCACACGCATTACCATGGACAATTTCGCCAATGTACTGGGTAAAGACGGTATTGTTTCCCAGTTTATGAACACCCTGATCGTTGCCGGCGTCTCTACGGCAATTTCCGTTGTTTTCGGTTCCATGGCCGCTTATTCCACCGTTCGCGGAAAGTTCAGCAAAGCCATACGGAACGCCTTCGGCATGTGGTTCATGATTCAGAAAATGTATCCCGCTATCGCAACAGCGATTCCGGTTTATCTGGTCATGCGTAAGCTCCACCTGATCGACACGCTGACGGCATTGATCATTATGAACACAAGCTTTAATCTGCCCCTGGTAATCTGGCTGATGATGGGCTTCTTTGAGCAGGTCCCCTACGAACTGGAGGAATCCGCTAAAATTGACGGTGCCGGTTTTGTCGAGCGCTTCTTCCGCATCGTCTTCCCGGTCACGAAGCCCGGCATTATTGCCTCTGCGATACTGGCCTTCGTCGGTTCCTGGAACGAATTCCTGTTTGCCGTTATTCTCAGCATCAATAAATCCAAAACGCTGCCCGTTGTGATTGCCGGCTTCATCACAGACAAAGGCCTGGAATGGGGCCCGATGGCAGCAACCGCGCTGGTCACGCTGATCCCGATCCTCATTGTTGTGTGGATCGCGCAGAAGGATTTTGTACAGGGCCTTGCGATGGGCGCTGTTAAGGGATAAGGAGAAAACAGGAATGAAGCGTATATTATGCTACGGTGATTCGAACACCTGGGGCTGGGATGGAGACACGAACACCCGTTTTGATGAGGACCACCGCTGGACCAGACTGCTCGCCAAAATGCTCGGGCCGGATTACGAGATCATCGAAGAAGGGCTCTGCGGCCGCACGACTGTTTTCGACGACCCGATCAATGTCGGCATGAACGGCATGACGTACCTGATCCCCTGTCTCGGCAGCCAGGGCCCCTTTGACACCATGGTTCTGATGCTGGGGACTAACGACTGCAAAATCCGTTTTTCGGCAACGCCCAAGAACATTGCCGATGGCCTGACTCTTCTGGTCCGCGCGGCAAAGGCACAGGGTATTTATGTCTGGAAGAACGAGCCCGACATCATCGTCGTCGCTCCCACACCGGTTCGTGAAGGCGTTTATCACTCGTATGTCGCCGGCGAGATGGGTGCAGACTGCGTTGCGAAATCCGAAGCGCTGGCCGACGTGTACCGCACTGCTGCCGAGCTTACCGGCTGCCGTTTCCTGGATGCCCGTGAATGCACCTGCAATGAGGTCGATTACATGCACCTCGACATTCCCGGTCACCGGCTGCTGGCCGAAAAGCTGTATCCATTGCTCAAGTAAACAAAAAAGTGGTTGCTTCCGGATTGGTTGCAACCACTTTCTTCATTATTAGTATTATTATTTCGTTTCAAAAGTATAGCTCGATCTTGAATGGAAGGTTTCTCCCTTGCGAAGGATAACCTTCGGTTCCTTCTCCACATGAATCGAGTCCGGGCAAAACTCTGTTTCCAAAGCTACTCCGGTCCAGTCTTTGTAGTGTTCGCCATGCTTACCGATAGCCCCATCGGCAAGATAGTTGCCTGTATACAGGTGCACCATTGGCATGTCGGTGCTGACCGTCAGCTGACGGCCGCTGGCCGGATGACGCAGGCAGATCTGCTCCTGCTGCCCCTCCAGCACGAATGCATGGTCATATCCCTTGGCCAGCTTCACCTGCTCGTCGGAAAAGTCCACCTTGTCACCAATGCGTGCAAAACGGCGGAAGTCAAACGGAGTGCCTTCCACAGGCCTCTGCTCACCGGTTGCCAGGCAGGTCCCGTCTACGGTCATATAGCTCTCTGCCCGGAG
>JAZRWD010000253.1:0-12754 GCA_045599525.1 Candidatus Limivicinus sp.
TTTTTTAGCGGATTTTCCCATCCGCTTACTTGTCATACCCTTTTTACCTGAAAACCGTGCACAGCTTGCTTACACATTGCTGTACACGCTTCCTCTTGTGCTTTGTCTTTCTTGCTTAGCTCTTAACTAAGTGACATTGGGTAAAGACCCAAGTCGGAAAAATCTCTGCCGTTCCGGATATCCGGGCACCACCTTTCTGCATTTTCCCCTTGCCTTCCAAGCGGCGTTGGCATATACTCTACTGACATATTTTTACTGGGGTCGGCTTTATCTTTTGCCGTGCAGCTTTGCCGCTTGGGCGTTTTGACACACTGCTGCACAGTGCCCCTCTGACATGCGGAGGCTTTATTTATGTCGTTAAGCTACCTGATTGTATACCCCATGGTCTTTCTGGCCGGCCTGGTCGATTCCATTGCCGGCGGCGGCGGCCTGATCTCCCTGCCGGGTTTTATGTTTGCCGGTCTGCCGGTGCATAATGCTATCGCAACTAACAAGCTTTGCTCCAGCATGGGTACAACCATGGCCACCTGGAAATATGCCCGTAACGGCTTCATTCAGCTCAGACAGGTGATCCCCTGCGTGGTGACAGCAATGCTGGGCTCCTCCTGTGGGGCAAGACTTGCGCTGCAGGTCAGTGACGAGTATTTCCGTATTATTATGATGCTGGCTTTGCCGGTGATTGCTTTTTATGTGCTGCGGAGCAAGCATTTTGACGAGACCAAGCAGCCTTTTCCTGAAGGGAAGACCATGGTCTTCAGCGCCTGCATTGCGTTGGTAATCGGTGTCTACGACGGCTTTTACGGACCGGGGACCGGCACCTTCCTGATTCTGCTGCTGACAGGTGTGGCTCACCTGCCGCTGACCCGGGCAAACGGCACTACTAAGGCCATAAACCTTTCCACCAACTATGCTGCACTGGCCGTGTTCCTGCTGAACGGAAAGGCGATGATCCTGCTGGGACTGACGGCGGGGCTGTTTAACATGGCGGGAAATTACATCGGAGCTGCCTATTTCACCAAAACCGGAGCAAAGTCCGTACGGCCAGTGATGCTGGTGGTACTTGTGCTGTTTTTCATCAAACTGGTTTTCCGGCTGTAGGGGATAGACCGCTGTGCGCAGCACGTCAGCCATCTATGACAACGAACACAAAAAAGGCCTACAGAGGATTGGAAGAGCCGCCCGGCAGAACGGGCGGCTCTTCGGGATTGTCGGGCTGCTTTTGTGTACCGCCTGTGAATAAAAAGGGACTTCCCTTGTATTTCCGGTCAGTGTTCGATATAATACAAGTATATACTGAGCCGCACGGATGTGTCGCGGCGGAAAGGATGATTCTCGGATGAAGCGTTTGATGAAAGTGGCTGCAGGCCTGTTGGCGGCGCTGCGGGTGTTGCCGTTGGGTGCTGCTGCAGTGGAAGAACTGCCTGTTGAGGCGGTCGAGATGAAAATCGGCACATGGGGTGCGCATGAATGGCAGGAGGATATTCAGCTGGCAACACTGACCTTTGGCACGGTGGAACTGACCAATGCGGCAAAGGAAAAGTATCCCGAGTTGGCCACGTCCGTCTCAAATTACAGCGAAGCCGGGGCTAATGGTGCCTATGAGGGCTATGCGCAGCTGGTAGGTACGGCACGTGCTGATGTGGAAAACGGACCTTTCTACGGGCCATACATATTAAACGAGAGCATTGCTGTACGCCGGGCAGATTCGACCGTGGTCAGCCTGCTATGCTCCGGGTATTCGTATAGCGGCGGGGCTCACGGCACGCCGTATTATTCCTGTGCGAACTTTGATAGCCACACAGGGCGTCGACTCAGCCTGAGCGATATCGTCACCGATGCTAAGCTTCTGGAGCAGCGTGCACAGGCGCAGCTGGACCAATGGTACAGCGGGACGAGCTTTTTTGCGGAAAACCCGATGGAAGGCTATTTTGCAGACCTGGACGATATTCTGCACAATTGGACGCTGGACCCGGAAGGTCTGACCCTGTATTTCGGTGCTTATGATCTGGCACCTTATGCGGAAGGCTCGCAGATTGTGACGATCCCCTTTGCCGGAAATGAAGATCTGTTTCAGCCAGGGTGGAATCGGATTCCGGAGAGCTATACAGTCGGCATGCAGCTCTCTGTGCCCTACTACACCGATCTGGACAGTGACGGGCAGCAGGATTGTGTGATCCTGCAGAGTTGGGCCGACGAGTGGGGCAGCTACAACGGGCTGGATATCGTAATCAATGACCGGTGCATTGAGGAGGACAATTTTGCCTTCAGCCTGCTGCCGGTGCTGATTCATACCGGCAGGGGACAGAATGTGCTCTGTGTCGAAAATCTGCAGGAAAACGATTACCATGAGCTGCACAGCTTTATGCTGGGCATCGATGCGGTGCAGGATACCGGTTGCCTGAACGGAGGCTTTGTCTGTGAGAAAGATCCGGCAGGCTCGGTGCAGTACATGAAGGTACTACCTACCGGCAGCAAGGCCTTTGCCCTGGTAAGCCGCATCTGGCTGCTGGGGACGGTGTCCGGCGAGAAGTCCTACACGATTGATGAGGACGGTCGGCTGGATACGGCAGACAGCCAGTTTACTATTACCCCGGCACTGGAACTGATGCTGAAACGCCCTCTCGAAGGCCGTGTGGTGAACCCACAGACGATGGAGACCGGAGATGCAATCGTATCTGTCCCGGCAGGACAGAAGCTATATTGGATTCGAACCAACGGTGCTTCTACCGCGGACCTGTTGCTGGGCGATGGTTCGTCAATGCGTGTGGAGGTCAATCGTCAGGAGTGGCCCTACACAATCAACGGTGTTGACGTTGAGGAAATTTTTGACGGTATGATTTTTGCCGGATAAACTGAACAGCTGGAAGGACGGCAGGCCTCCCGAAGGGGAAGCCTGCCGTCCTTAACAGAAATTGCCGGAATCCGGTATGACTTCACGGCATAGATTACGTTATGCATACAAAAAACGAGCAGCTGTTGTGGGGAACGATCATTTCGATTCGTTTCCCAAGGCAGCTGCCCAATTATTGACTTGCGTATTGAAAATGGGTCCTCTGGAATCGGTATCAGCCAACGGTAGAACCGACAGCAGTGATCAGGTCAAACCCAATGAAGTATTCAACAGTGATGGCAACGACTACAACCAGGGCCGAAATAATAAAACCGTGGAACATGGGACGGATACCGCTCTTGGACATCTCACGGAAGGATGTGTTCAGGCCAATGGCAGAAAGCGCGGCGACCATGAGGAATTTACTGACGGATTTCGCCCCGTGGGAAACAGTTGCCGGGATGATGCCGGTGGAATTGACAACGGCCAGGGCAACAAACCCAAGGATGAACCAGGGGAAGAGCTTGGTGAAGCGGACGTCGGCCTTAGCTTCGGAAGTTGTACCGGCTGCCAGTGCCTCCTTGCGCTTGATATTTACCTCAACCAGGGCAAAAACAAGCACGGTAGGGATGATGGCCAGTGTGCGGGTAAGTTTGACCATGGTGGCGAAGTCACCGGCAGTCTCTGAGAAGGCATAGCCGGCAGCAACCACGCTGGAGGTATCATTTACCGCTGTGCCGGACCAGAGACCGTAGACCTGGTCACTCAGGCCGAGCCATTTGCCCATGAGAGGGAAGAGAACGATCATGGCCATGTCGAAAAGAAAAGTGGCGCTGAGGGCGTAGGCAATGTCACTGTCTTTGGCTTCGATGACTGGAGCGATGGCCGCAATTGCGGAACCGCCGCAGATTCCGGTGCCGGCGCTGATGAGGTTGCTAAGCTTCCAGTCCAGACCCAGAGCACGACCGATAAAGTAACCACCGCCGAAGCAGGTCAGCAGGGTGAAGAACATAACCTCAAGGGAGACAGAACCGACCTTCAGTACCGTTGCGATGGACATCGAAGAGCCAAGCAGGATAATCGCAAATTTCAGGACCTTTTTGGAGGTAAACTTAAAGCCTGCGGCCATATTGGCGGGAACGCCCAGAAAATGGTTCAGCACCATGCCGATAAACAGGGCAATGACCGAGGAACCGATATAGGAACCGACCGTGTTTACACTACCATCGGTATTGACAACGCCGACAGGGATCTTGGCCAGAAACCAGGCTACTGTTGCGACAAGCAGCGCCAGGGCTGTGCCGGGGATAAGTTTAAGGATCTTATTCATGTGTTGCTACTCCAGTAAAACAGAAATATTCGCGCGGATCAGTTTTTGCAGCTTGTATTATAGTGTTCCACGGTGATAAAATCCAATAATCAAACATGATGAGATGATAAGAAAAATTAATTAAGGAGCTTGGCATGGTTGATTATCGCATGCAGACTTTTCTGGTGCTCTGCCGACAGATGAATTACCGCAAGACTGCGGAAGAACTGAATATGACCCAGCCCGCTGTAACGCAGCATATCCACAGCCTGGAGGAGTACTACGGTTGCCGGCTGTTCACCTATGACCATCGGGAACTGCGCATGACCCGAGAGGCTGAGCTGCTGCGCCTAACGGCGGAAAACATGCTCTATCAGGAACGGCGTCTGCTGGAGAGCATACGGGAACGCAATATACGGGAGCTGCATATCGGAGCAACGAAGACAATTGGCGAGTATGTCATTGGGGCCGACATTGCCTCCTTCCTGAAGGAGCCCTGTAACCGCATCACTGTGGATGTGGACAACACGGCAGTGCTGCTGGAGCGGCTTAGCGGCGGCGAACTGGATTTTGCCCTGATTGAGGGAAACTTTGACCGGACCCGGTTTTCTTCCCGCGTCTACCGCAGCGAGCCATTCGTTGGCCTGTGCGCAGCTGATCACCCCTTTGCGGGCAGAGATGTCAGTGTGGAGGAACTGCTGCGGGAACCACTTCTGTTGCGTGAGGAGGGCTCTGGTACGCGGATCATATTCGAGGATATCCTGCGGCAGTATAATCTGGCACCGAATTATTTCCCCAGGGTCACCTGTATCAGCAACTTTGGTCTGCTGACCGGGCTGGTGGCTCACCATTGCGGCGTGACATTTGCCTATGAGGCAGTAAAATCGGGTAACCCCCGGCTGGCCAGCTTCCAACTGAGGGATACCCGCACACGGCATGATTTTTGTTATGTTTATCTGGACAATCCGGACGCGGCAGAGGCGGTGAAATACTTTGAGCGCTTCCGTCGTTGCTGCGAGACGGGCAGCTCGACCGGCGGTCAACTGCAGTCTTTTGCTGACGCTAAGGAAGGACAGGTACAACCGTAAACCTCTGGCCGGCGTTGCTGCAGGAAAGGCAGCTGTTCGCGTACACGGCCCACCTCACCGAGGTCAATGTCACAGGTGAGGATGGTCTGTTCTCCGCCCACGCGGGCAAGTACGGTTCCCCAGGGGTCGACAACGATCGAGTTGCCGTAGGAGACATAGTGGCCGTCTTCCTGACGAGCGGGTGCGGAACCAATCATGAAATACTGGTTGTCAACGGCACGGGCGCGGTAGACCAGCTCCCAGTGCATCGGTCCGGTGGTCATATTAAACGATGCCGGGACAAACACCGCTTCAGCACCCCGCAGTGCCATGGCGCGGAACTGTTCCGGGAAGCGGATATCAAAGCAGATGGCCAGACCGAAGGTATGCCCGAAAAGCGTGAAGAGCGTGATTTCATCTCCGGCAGAAAAGGTGTCGGATTCCCGGAAGGTCTGGCGGCCCTTCACATCGATGTCGAAGAGATGGACCTTGCGGTGGCGGGCAATCTGTTGCCCGTCAGGATCAAAAACGAAGCAGGTGTTGTAGTATTTCCCGCCGTCCAGCTCCGGGAAAGAGCCGCCGATGAGACCCACGTGATTTTTACGGGCCGCGCGGGAGAGCATGGCTATGGTCGGCCCTTCAGTTCCCTCGGCAAAGCGGGTAAACCACTTGTTGCTATAAGGGCAGGCAAACATTTCCGGCAGGGAGACAATCTCCGCCCCCTGGGCGGCGGCTGCAGCGATGCTGCGCTCGGCCAGGGCAAGGTTGGCTTCTTTGTCAGTAGAGATGGGATTTTGAATCAGGGCAAGCTTCATGGGGAATACCTCCTGCATGGGCTGCGAGCCGAAGGCATGGGGCGCAGACCGTAATAAATTTGAATTTCTGAAGTACTTTACAAAGCACACAGGAATATGGTATCTTCTTACACAGTATAATACCGGGGTTGCGGATTTGCAAGGTAATGGCTTTCGCAGTCTGCTGTCTGCTGTGGGTATAGGTCCTGCGGTGTCGGTCCCGCCTGTTAAGGAGTATAACAATGGACTACCTTATTTTTACCGATATGTCCTGTGATATTGATGTCTCTGTCCTGCCGGAGAATGCATTGCGTTTTATTCCCATGGAATACTCTGTGGGGGATGAAATGCGCACCAGTGTTGCCCCCGAGGATGAAGCCTTTATGAAGCGCTTTTATGACGGCCAGCGGAAGGGTGACCTGACCAAGACCACGCTGATTTCGCCCTTTGCTTATGAAGAAGCTGTTGCATCGGTCCTTGCTGAGGGAAAGTCTGTGCTTTACCTTGCCCTATCCAGCGGCCTTTCCTCCACGTACCAGTCGGCGCTGTCCGCAAAGGCAACGCTGAAGGAAGATTACCCGGAGGTAGACTTTGTTCCTTTTGATACCCTTTCGGCGACCGGTGGAGTGAATGTACTGGTAGAGCGTGCGGTACGCAACCGCGCGGCAGGCATGAGTCTGGAGAAAAATGTGGAAGACCTTACGGCCCTCCGCGGCAAAATTTCGGCCCGCTTCCTGGTACAGGATCTGAACTACCTCAAGCGCGGCGGTCGCGTCAGTGCGGCAACGGCAGTGGTCGGTACAATGTTGAATATCAAACCTATCCTTCTGATTAATGCTGAGGGCCGCCTGGATACCATTGATAAGATGCGGGGCAATAAAGCTGCCGCGCAGTCGCTCCTTGACAATTTCAGCAAGACCCTGGATCCAAAGTGCGGTGCCCCTGTCTATGTTATTCATGCGGATGCACCCGACCTTGCGGAGCTCCTGAAGAAAGGAATCTCTGCCTTGTATCCGGAGCTGAGTGTGCGCTGCGTTATGCTCAGCCCGATCATCGGGGCACACACCGGCCCCGGTCTGGCTGCCATTGTGCACGTGATGAAATAAGCCTGCAGCGGGAAAAGTCCCTGTATGCTTTGCACAAAGCTGAAGAAAGCCCACATGAAAAAGGAAAATCTGACGCCATTCTGTCCGTGAGGATAGGGTGGCGCCTTTCTGTGTCGACCACTATATCTTGTGGTGGGCGTTCAGCAAAAACCGGGTTCTGCTCAAGTGTGTTCCGGTCCTCTTTCGGGAAAATGATTCCTGTTCCTACGGACATCAGTCCCCAAAAAGAAACGGCAGCAGAAAAGAACAGAGGGAAAAACCCTTGATTTTCAATCATTTCCGACGAAACAGCGATGCACTAGTCCGCCATAGCACAAACCGCGGGCTTCTGACAATTGACAGAGTATACAAAAAATAATCGGTTTTTTCTCTGAAAATTTTGGTAGACAAGCCGAAGATTTTGTGCTTTAATATGCATCCGATAACAAGATATAGTGGTATGATGATATTAACAAAAAGATTACAGCGACCGAGGTAATTCTATGAACGTAATAAAGAGAAGTGGCGAGGAAGTTACATTTGACATCCAGAAGATCATTTCTGCTGTAACCAAAGCCAGTGAAAGCGTGGAAGAGGCTAACCGCCTGACTCCTATGCAGATTCTGCGTATCGCTGAGTTTGTTGAACTCTCCTGCATGCGGATGAACCGCGCACCGTCAGTAGAGGAGATACAGGATATAGTAGAGCACCAGATTATGGCCCATGGTGCCTATGAGATTGCCAAGAACTATATTACCTACCGGTACAACCGTTCTCTGATCCGCCAGAGCAACACGACCGACGGGAAAATCCTTTCTTTGATCGAATGCTGCAACGAAGAAGCCAAACAGGAAAACTCCAATAAAAATCCGGTGGTGAACTCCACACAGCGTGACTATATGGCCGGTGAGGTGTCTCGGGATATTTCCGAGCGTATCCTTCTGCCGCAGGATATTGTCGATGCGCACCGTGAGGGCATCATCCACTTCCACGACACAGACTATTTTGCGCAGCATATGTACAACTGCTGCCTGGTGAACCTGGACGATATGCTGCAGAACGGCACCGTCATTACCGGCACGTTGATCGAACGGCCGCACAGTTTCTCCACAGCCTGCAACATTGCGACGCAGATTATTGCCCAGGTGGCTTCCAATCAGTACGGCGGGCAGTCCATCAGCCTGACCCATCTGGCGCCCTTCGTAGATGTCAGCCGCAAAAAGATCCGTGTGGGTGTCGAGCGCGAACTGGCAGAGCTGGGTGTTTCCGCTCCGGAGGAGAAGATTTCCAAAATCGTGGAAGAACGTCTGCGTGATGAAATCCGCCGCGGCGTGCAGACCATTCAGTATCAGGTTGTTACGCTGTTGACCACCAACGGCCAGGCCCCCTTCGTAACGGTGTTTATGTACCTGAACGAGGCTCGAAACGAGCAGGAAAAGAAGGACCTTGCCCTGATCATTGAGGAAACACTGCTCCAGCGCTATGAGGGCGTGAAGAATGAGTCCGGGGTATGGGTTACCCCTGCATTCCCGAAGCTGATTTATGTTCTGGAAGAAGACAATATTACCGAGGACAGCCGTTTCTGGTATCTGACCCGTCTGGCGGCCAAGTGCACGGCCCGCCGCATGGTACCCGATTACATCTCGGAAAAGAAGATGCTCGAGCTGAAGGTAGACCAAAACGGCGAAGGCCACTGCTATCCCTGCATGGGCTGCCGCTCCTTCCTGACGACCTATGTTACCCCCGACACACACGAACCGAAGTATTACGGCCGCTTCAACCAGGGTGTGGTCACCATTAACCTGCCGGACGTGGCACTGTCTTCCGGCGGCAATATGGATAAATTCTGGACCATTCTGGATGAGCGTCTGGACCTCTGCTACCGCGCACTGCTGTGCCGTCATGAGCGCCTGCTGGGCACCCCTTCTGATGTTGCGCCCATTTTATGGCAGTATGGTGCCATTGCCCGTCTGGAAAAAGGGGAGACGATCGACAAGCTTCTCTTTGGTGGTTACTCCACCATTTCCCTGGGTTATGCCGGCCTCTACGAGTGCGTGAAGTATATGACCGGCGCCAGCCACACCGACCCCCATGCCACTCCTTTTGCCCTGACGGTTATGGAGCATCTGAACGCAGCCTGCCGCGAGTGGAAGGCAAAGCACAATATCGATTTCTCCCTGTATGGCACACCGTTGGAGTCTACCACCTATAAGTTCGCTAAGAGCCTGCAGCGTCGCTTCGGCATTATTGAGGGAATCACCGACAAGGGCTACATAACCAACAGCTACCATGTCCATGTTCAGGAGGAAATCAACGCCTTTGACAAGCTGGCTTTTGAGGCGCAGTTCCAGGCCCTGTCTCCCGGCGGTGCCATCAGCTATGTTGAGGTACCGGATATGCAGAGCAACCTGGAGGCCGTGCTGAAGGTGATGCAGTTCATTTACGACAACATCATCTATGCCGAGCTCAACACCAAGAGCGACTATTGCCAGGTCTGCGGCTGGGACGGTGAAATCGAAATCGTCGAGAACGAGGGTAAGCTCGTCTGGCGTTGCCCCCAGTGCGGAAATACTGACCAGAATAAGATGAACGTTGCCCGCCGCACCTGCGGGTATATCGGTACCCAGTTCTGGAATCAGGGCCGTACCCAGGAAATCCGCGACCGTGTGCTGCACCTGTAAGGCAAGGGTAAAAACAGGTAAAGAGCCTAAACCAAAAAATCACCATACAATTTCTGTAAACACTGCCGGGAGGGGCTTGCCCCTCCCGGTGTTTTGCCTTTTGGCACTTTCTGTATTTAAATTTGTTTATGTTCCGGAACTCTTGACTTTCCGGGCTGTTCCCTGCCATAATGAGAAAAAAGTGCCGGCGTTTGGATGAACCGACCGGCGGAAGGAGAACAGGATGAAAGATATTGTTGCTATCGGTGAAATTCTGATTGACCTGACCCAGACCGGAGAAAACGGGGCAGGAGTCCCGCTGTTTGCGGCAAACCCGGGCGGAGCTCCGGCCAACCTTGCCGTTGCTGCGGCAAAGCTTGGTGCGGATACTGCCTTTATCGGAAAGGCCGGGGCAGATGCCTATGGCCGTTTCCTGCGCCAAACGCTGAAGGACAACGGAGTAAACATCGAAGGCTTGCATCTGGATGCGGCGCATCCCACTACTCTGGCGGTGGTCAGTGTCAACGGCGAAGGGGAGCGTAGCTTCAGCTTTTACCGTGACCGTACGGCGGATGTAATGCTTTCACCGGAAGAACTTCCAAAGGCCCTTCTGCAGGATACACGCTTTTTCCATTTTGGGTCAGTCAGCCTGACGGCAGAGCCTTCCCGCCCTGCAACGCTGCAGGGGGTGGCGGCGGCAAAGGCAGCAGGAGCGATCATCACCTATGACCCCAACTATCGTGCCGCACTGTGGACGAACGAAGTAATGGCCTGTGAGGCCATGAAATCCCCTCTGCCGCTGGTAGACATTCTGAAAATTTCAGATGAGGAACTGCCACTGCTGGCCGGTACGGCGGACTGCGAGGAGGGCAGCGCAAGGCTGGCGGAGCTGGGCATTTCCCTGGTCCTGGTGACCCTGGGACCGGACGGTGCCTTTTACCGCTTTCACGGGGCAATAGGTATAGTCCCCGGTGTGCCCTGCACGGTTGGGGATACGAATGGTGCAGGTGACACCTTTTTCGGTGCCCTGCTGAGCCGGCTAAGCCAGGCAGGCTGCACGAGAAAGAACCTGCAGGACCTGCCACTGTCAGAACTGGAGGAGGCAATCGCCTACGCCAATCAGGCGGCGTCCCTTACCACGAGCCGCTATGGAGCCATTCCGGCGATGCCGGACCGGGCAGAGGTCGAGGCAAAGATAGAGTCTGCGCGGTCTTACCGATGAACTGCTTCACCCTGGAGGCGGATTTGGAACAGATATAAAGCAAAAGACCTGCTGCGACTTGGGCAGCAGGTCATAACATATGCCAATATGATGTCTGGTGAAGCGGATGTGAACGGGGTTAGCTCTCGATAAAGGAGATTACAAAGGTGTGGGGCTTTTTATCCCTGTCACGTTCTTCGATTTCAATCTGCAGCATGCGTGTGCCGGTGAACGGGTCACAGTACGGTTTGCCATACCGGTAGCCCAGACGCTGCAGACGGCGGGCGACCTTGTCGATGTTTTGCACCGGAAGACTTAAAAACTGCCTGCGCGGTGGCTCCTCACCGGTCAGCAGGATAAGCTGCAGTGAGCCCGCCTGAACGAGATATTCTACCACGCCGCTTTCCGGATATTTGTAGTGTTCCACCGGGCGGAAGCCCAGGGTGCCGGCAAAAAACTTGTTGACAATGGAAACGCTGGACACAATCAGAGTGACGCGCATGGTGCCCTTTTTAGATAGGCAGCCGAGCAGCGAATGACGGGCCAGCCTGCGCCAGCGGGAGAGGTCTTTGAGGTCCGCACGCCAGTTGGGGTGGGTGACCACATAGCCTACGGAGATAAAGAGCAGCTGACCGATGAATGCACCAAACGTGTTAGCCAGAAGGTCGTCAATATCGTAAAAGCCGCGTTTGAAGATCAGCTGCATGTTCTCAGTGAGAAAGGACAGCAGAAACGATACCAGTACAGGGCGGGAACGCATCCGTGCCCGGCACCAGTCAAAGGTATAGGGGAGAAGATAGCCCATGGGAACATAGAGCATGATGTTCATGTAGACCTGGGCGATATCCTGGGGCTTTTCGATGTGAATGCGGGAAAAACCCTCTGAGAGGCCTTGAGTGTAGATTGCTGCCAGCGTGCCGAGAATGCCGGAGTCGATTTTCACGGATTTGCGCAGGTCGTCCAGCGGGGCGACATGAATCATGTATTCCTGAGAGGCTGAGCGGGAGAAAAAGACCAGGTATACGTTGGCTGCGCAGTACAGGGCGAAGATCAGCAGCAGGACCAGCCTGCGAAGGTTCAAAAAATACTGTTCCCTGGGCGAATCGCCGATATGGTGCTCCGGCTGAACATCAAAGTAATAACAGACCCAGCGGTCAAAGAAGGGCAGCAGGATGACCAATGCTGCCACGCAGAGGGAAACGAAGATATTCGTTGTGATACTGGAAGCAGAAAGAATGCGGTTTTCCTCCCTTCATGCGAAACGGTAGTTTCAGCCCGGGAAAGAAACTGAAACAGAATAAATCATTATAGCATTCCGGCAAAGCTGCTGTCCAGCGAAAAAGCGAAGCCCCGTACTTTTCAAACTTTTTGTGAAGAAGCGGTGTTTTTTCCTGCACGAGGGTAGCAACTGTGGTACAATAGGCAGTGGGAATAGCCGGAATGGAAATCAATCCCTGAGAAAGGAGAAGAAGACAGATGCAGAATCTGGACTGGTCAGAAATCGGCTGGACGGCGCTTTTGATCGCCGCAACTGTCACGGGGGCAGTTCTTCTGCTGAAAGCTCTGGAAAAGGGGCTGGAGCAACAGGAGAAGGCCTTTGGTGCAAAGATCCATATCAAGTTTATTTATAACATCGTCCGTCTCTTTATTATTCTTGTTGCGGTGGCAACGATCGGCTCACAGTTTTCCGGGTTTGACAAGGCCATCAACACGGTGCTGGCTTCCAGCGGTATTATTGCCCTTGGCCTGTCTCTTGCGGCACAGGAGTCTGTTGGCAACATCATCGACGGCTTGTTCCTCTCCATGTT
>JAZRWD010000254.1:0-8918 GCA_045599525.1 Candidatus Limivicinus sp.
CGGCCTGTCCTTCTTTGGGAAAGGATAGGCAAGCACGGCAATCAGCAATGTGCCGAAGCCCAAGGTAATCGCCGCGGGGACAGACAAAATTCCCGCCTTCGCTGAGACAAAACCAAACACGTAGGAGATTGCTGCATAGGCCAGTGAGCCCATCGCCCGGGATACGCCCCAGTTCAGTGCAGCACCCCGCCCGAGCATTACCGAGCCAAGCGAGTTGACAAAGGGCATCATAAACTGCAGCAGCGCAAAGCAGCATCCGTAGAGAACGCAGCTCAGTAAAGGCGAGATACCGTGACAAATCAGCAGTGCGGCGCCACAGAGCGTCGAAAGTCCGGCGAGAATTGCCATCAGCGTCTTCAGGCTGAGAGCATCCGGCCGGTCTGCATAACTGCCCAGCAGAGGCTGAAACAGGGCAGCGGTAAGGCATCCGGCTGCGATGGTCAGCCCAATCTGTGAGTTGGTCAGTCCGCGATTCAACAGATAAACACCAACATATCCGGGCACAAATACAAAGCAGGTCCAGTATGTCGCCTGAACCAAGCTGTACCGGAACGTATAATTCATGGTCTTGTCCTTCATAATAGCTCCCAAAATCGCATAAATACGCGAATAAAGATAAACAGCCCATGCATTATATCCCTTTGGGATCAAAAAGCAAGGAGATTATTCCCAGCCTGTCTGCTGCGGTGCGCAGTTTTCGCGACAGACCGGAGGCCTCCGATACACATAATATGAAGACGCCCTGCCTTGCCGGCAGGGCGTTGTATGCATCCTTCAGATGCCTGTGACGTCGAACAGGTGTGCGGTAGCCAGGTCCAGGTGTGCGATTGCCTCTTTGACGGCGCTAATCTCTGCATCGGTCATTCGGGCGGCCTGCTTTTTGCCCAGAATCTTCTGCAGGGCCTTCATTTCGGCACGGATCTGTTTTGATTCGGCTTTATCTATCTGTTTGCCGGCAACACTTAGGGCGCGGTCACAGCGGTTCAAAAGTCGTGTTGCATCATTCACCGCGGCGATAGCCTGCGTGCGAAGCCGGTCCTCCGCAGCGTACATTTCTGCGTTGCGTATGGCCTCACGAACTTCTGCATCGGACATGCGGGTATCTCCGCTGATGGTGATGGACTGGGAGCGGCCTGTATCCATATCTCTGGCAGAGACCTGAAGAATACCATTGGTATCGATAGCAAAGGTGACCTCAATCTGCGGAACTCCGGCGGGGGCAGGCTTAATGCCGGTAAGGCGGAAACGGCCGATGGACTTATTGTCGACGGCCATGGGGCGTTCACCCTGGAGAACGTTGATCTCTACCTGACGCTGGAAAGGTGCGGCGGTCGAGAAGACCTGTGAATATTTGACGGGCAGTGTGGCGTTGCGGGCAATCAACCGAGTAGCTACGCCGCCGACTGTTTCAATGGACAAGCTCATTGGTGTGACGTCCAGTAGGAGTATCCCTGTCCCGGCTCCCTGAGTGGAGCTCAGCGGACTGCCGGAAAGGGTCTCACCTTGAATGGCGGCACCTTGAGCCACACATTCATCCGGGTTGATGCTGCGGGAGGGCTCGTGCCCGGTCAGGCGGCGGACCATATCCTGCACGGCAGGGATTCGGGTGGAGCCGCCTACCAGCAGAACCATACCGAGATCACGGGCACTGATGCCGGCATCCTGCAGGGCGTGCTGCACCGGACCGGCGGTGGCCTGAACCAGGTGGTCGGTTAGCCGGTTGAACTGGGTGCGGGTCAGCGTGGCCTCCAGATGGACGGGCCCCTGTTTGGCCTGCACCAGATAGGGGAGCGTGATCTCAGCCCGGTCTGCACCGGAAAGCTCTTTTTTGGCTTGTTCGGCTGCCTCACGAAGGCGGGCCATGGCCATGGTGTCTTTGTGCAGGTCGACGCCTTGGCTACGCTTAAACTCTGCGGCCATCCACTCTACAATCTCATGATCAAAATCATCCCCACCCAAGTGGTTGTTGCCGGCGGTGGACAGGACCTCAATGACCCCGTCTCCTATTTCAATGACAGAGACGTCAAAGGTGCCTCCACCCAGGTCATACACCAGAATCCGCTGGTGGACACCATGGTCAAGCCCGTAGGCTAATGCGGCACTGGTGGGCTCGTTGATAATGCGTTTCACGTTTAGTCCGGCAATGCGCCCGGCGTCCTTCGTGGCTTGACGCTGGGTGTCGTTAAAATACGCCGGGACGGTGATGACCGCATCGGTGACAGTCTCGCCCAGATATGCTTCAGCGTCTTTTTTCAGCTTGGCAAGAATCATGCTGCTGATTTCCTGCGGTGTGTAGCTGTGAGTGTCAATGGACCTGCGCCAGCCGGTACCCATGCTCCGCTTAATGGAGCAGATGGTGCGGTCCGGGTTTACTGCCAGTTGACGGGCAGCGGCAGCACCGACCAGACGCTCACCGTTGGGGGTGAAGGCAACAATGCTGGGGGTGGTTCGTCCGCCGTTCTCGTTGGGAATGATAACCGGCCGTCCGCCTTCTACTACGGAAACACAGCTATTGGTCGTGCCGAGATCTATACCGATCGTTTTGCTCATGGGGGAGACTCTCCTGTAAACAATTCCTTCATGATATTGTAACTGAAATGCAACTATTTATCATGAACAAAATGTTACGAAACGCAGAGAGCGGATTTGCGCCGTTGGTTGCACTTCGGCACCTCGGGAATCGGATAGACGGAAAAAGCCTTTTGTGATACAATATAGGAAGTTGATAGATAGACGGAGGAAACGAACATGACAGAGATTCGGGTCATTGAAGCCGATATTACTACTTTGGCAATGGACGCAATTGTGAACGCAGCAAACTGCAGCCTGCTGGGCGGCGGTGGGGTCGATGGGGCCATTCATCGCGCCGCAGGGCCAGAGTTGCTGCGGGAGTGCCGCACCCTGAACGGTTGTCTTACCGGTGAGGCAAAGATCACGAAGGGCTACCGTCTGCCTGCTAAGTACGTGGTGCACACTCCTGGGCCGGTGTGGCACGGAGGCAGTAAGGGTGAGCCTGCGCTTCTGGCGGCTTGCTATACCAACTCCCTGCGTGTTGCTGCAGAGCATGGCTGCCGAACAATTGCGTTCCCTTCCATTTCGACGGGTGTGTACCGTTATCCGTTGGAAAAAGCTGCAGAGACAGCAGTTCAGGCTGTGCGGAGCTATGTAGCAGAGCATCCGGAAGATTTTGACCTCATTGAGTGGGCGGCCTTTGGCAGTGCCGCCTTCCGCGCCTATTCGCGTGCCATTGCGGCAGACTGCTGAAGCGAAAAGGGAAAAGCCGGAGGATAAAAAACACACCTTTGGGCGAAGGGTGATTGTTTAGAACAGCCGCCTGGTGCGGGACAAAAGGCAAAAAAGAAGTGACCCCTGCTCTCGTTATGACACTACAGCAAGGGTCACTTCATGAACTTTTCAATCTCTAGCATCTTTGGTATACCTCTCTTTCTGTGGATTGGGCTGCCCGATCCCCCTGGCAACGGGCCTTCTGGCCACAAACCGCTCAGGCAGTCCGAAAAATCAATCGACTTACTTCTTTGGCAACATCGATTGCACCTTTTCTTTTGTTGTCATTATCATATCAGAACTGTGCAAAGAATACAAGAGCGGATGTGTACGAAAAGTTGCTGTAAAAACTGGCAATTCCGCTGAAAAACCGGAATAATGGAAACGATAGATTGACTTTCACAGTATACACCCTTATGATAATGCTGTTGGGACGCAATTTGCGTCCTGTTTTTTGGTCCTTTTATACAGGAAAACGCCTATGAAAATAATCCGAAAAATCAAAGAAGCGGTCAGGACGCTCCGACAAACGTTCGGCTATCCCCTGAAAATACTGCGGTCCGAGCCGGAAAAGCCCGAGCTACCGAAAGGTGAGCCCATACAGCCCCAGAAGGCGAGGGGCGGCGGGGTTAGTGGCATCGGTGGCGAACCCTGGAAGCCTGTGTGGATTCGGGCCGGAAAAGACGGCAAAGAGAACCGAGATAAAGCAAAACAGAAGGGTGACAAAGCAAGAACAGGCTCCTTTCGCAAAACGCCAGGCAAAACGAAGGCAAGAAAAACCGAGAAAGCGAATGAGGGAAAAAGGGCAGCAGACATAATAAAACCAAAGCCTGGTAAAGGAGGAGCTACTCCCAATTGCAGAGACCGGAAAACGGCATGCCGTCGGTATTCCTGGTTCGGGGAGTATACTCTCGGGGACAGTCAACAGAAGCGTGTACGCTATTCCCTTTTCGGTCACTATGGTTCCGAAGGGGAACACGATGAAGGGCACGGGAAAAGAGTCCGTCACGATGATATCGGTAAAAAAACGGACAGAAAAAGCAACAAAGCCCCTTCCGGAGGAAAAACCGCTGAGCTTAGAAATGGAGATGCGGTAAAGAAAAAGCGGTTCCGATGGAAATGGATCCTATCGGTAACGATGCTGCTGGTGCTGTTGGGTTGTCTCTTGTATGCTGCCTGGATGGCAGATTACACCCCGGCAGAAAACGAGGCTCTGCGTATCGCCGCCGGAAAAGGCGTAGGCAGCAGCATACGGGTGACAAAGGAAAGGGGTTACCTTGTCTTTGCACCGGAGGAGCCGGTAGCCGGGCTGATTTTTTACCCCGGCGAGAGGGTGCAATACGAAGCCTACGCTCCGCTGATGCGAAAATGTGCGCAGCAAGGGGTCCTGTGCATTTTGGTGCATATGCCGTCCAACATGGCCGCACTAAAGCCGGATGCGGCAGAGAATCTGCCGGCACAGTATCCTCAGGTTGCTGACTGGTATCTGGCCGGTCACGGCATGGGCGGGCAGGCTGCTGCAGACTATATCGCCGGGCATGCAGATCAGTACCGAGGGCTGATCCTGTTGGCGACATGGTCTGCGGCTGACCTGCGGGACAGCGGCCTGAAGGTCCTGACAATCCTTGGCACGGAGGACGGTCTGCTGGACCGGGAAGCTTATAACCGTTACCGTAGCAACCTGCCCGAAAGCTTTTCAGAGTATATCATGGCGGGAGGAAACCACGCAAACTTCGGTGCCTACGGCGCACAGAAGGGGGACGGTACGCCGACCATTACGGCAGAAGACCAGCTGCAGCAGACCGCCAATGCTATTGTCAAGTGCATAACTGCATGAACATCGCATCAGCAGGAGCCCACAAAAGCTTTACAAAGAATTTGCTTGCAGAGCAGTATATCAGCTCGTAAAATGAAAATAGCAGAAAGCGGTACGCGTACAACGCATCCGCAACAGGAGCACAACGACCTGTCTGCGAAGGAACAACAGTTGTTTGATAAACGATTCCGTACAAGGAGGAGCAAACATGAAAATGAAGAAAACGCTGAGCCTGTTTCTGCTGGCGGCCATGGTGCTTGGGCTGCTGAGCGGCTGCACAGCGCAGACTGCCACCGATACACTGCCCACTGCACCCGTGGCAACGGAGAATCCTGTTTCTACGGCAGAGCCGGCAAATAGTGGAGCCGTTGAAGTCCACAACGTGGACGAACTGTTGGCGGCACTGTCCTCAGATACCGTGATTCACCTGAATAAGGGTGTGTATAATCTGATGGAGGCAAAGAACTACGGTAAGGGCGGCTCTGCGGCATACTACTGGGGCCCAATCATGAGCGACAGCTATGAGCTGGTACTGACCTCTGTGTCGAACCTGACCATTTATGGCGAGGGAGAGATTGTGACTGTACCTCGCGACCCTGCGGTGCTCCGTATGCGGGACTGCTACCGTGTCTCTTTTGACGGTATTACCTTTGGCCATACGGTTACTGCAGAGGCATGCCAGGGACCGGTGGTGCATCTGGAGGATTGCCGGGAGATCAGCTTTGCGCACTGCCGCTTGTTTGGCTGCGGTACGACGGGCATCTGGGCTTATGAGTCCCGAGACCTGAAGCTGGAGGACTGCGACATTTATCACTGCTCCCAGTCTGCCATTGATGTGATGAATACTTCTGGCCTGCTGATGCAGGACTGCCGCATTTACGAGATCGGTACGGAGGACGATTATGGTGCCTGGGCTGTCTTCGGCCTGTTCGATACAAAGGGGGTAACGATTCGCGACTGTCAGGTTTCCGACTGCCGTGCGACTTATCTGTACCATGGTTGGAACGTGAACACCGTGTCCGTCACCGGCCTGAAGGTGACCGGTTCCCATGTGGACTCGATGTTCGAATATACCGGCAGCGAAATTGTGCTTGATGTGCAGCCGGAGAACAATGTGATTGGCCAGTGGTTTGGCAGCCCCTGGGCCAGTGGTACAGAATACCTGAACTACCTGATCTGTCTCAACGGCGAGAAGTGGTATGAAGAGGACCTGGACGCAGCCTGGGGTGAACAGCTGGCCTCTGCGGGTTTGGGTACAGTCTATGTGGAAAAGCAGGAAGCGGATTATTCCGGTACCACAGAAGTGCACGTGAGTACAGCGGACGAGTTGCTGAAGGCCATTGCCCCCGATACGACAATCTATATCGACTGTGAGCGGTTGGACCTGACAGAGGCTTCTGACTACGGCGAAAGTGCCCTGGAGGAGTGGCCGGAATCTACGATTGGCGATTACGAGAACAGCTACTACCGTTGGGTGAACGTATACGACGGCTATGAGCTGGAAATCGGCAATGTGACGAATCTGCACCTGGTGGGTGCCGGGGACGGCACGGAGATCGTGACACAGCCCCGTTACGCGGATGTGCTGAGTTTCATGGGCTGTGGGAATGTTTCCCTGCAGGGGCTGACACTGGGCCATTCACCGGAACCGGGCGAATGCTCGGGCGGCGTGCTGTATCTGCGGGATAGCAGCAATATTCTGGTAGACTGTTGCAATCTGTACGGCTGTGGAATAATCGGCATTCAGGGAATGCGGGTGAAAAATCTGAACGTGCAGAATACCTGCATTTATGAATGCAGCTGGGGCGCGGTAAATCTGACTTCTTCCGATATGGTGAACTTTATGGACTGTGAGGTGTGGTCTGTGCCCTCACCTCAGGTTATGCTGTATGACACGGAGAACTTTACCTGGAACGGAAGACTGTACGACTCACGCAGCGACTTCGACCCGGAAAACGGCTGGGGTTGATAGAGCTCTGCGGATGGATAATCCGTTCTGTCGATTGTTGCTGAGGACGCGGGAAACTGCGGGACTGAATCTATTCGAAAAAGAAAACTGGGCGGTGCTCGACTGAGGGCACCGTCTTTTTTTACGCTGAGACAGGATTCCCAAAAGCTTTTTGACAAACAAGATGTTTTTCCTGTGGAAATATGCAGACCGATTTGGTATTATATGCTCTGTTTGTTACTACGCTGTGAGAAAAGCATACTCGGAGAGCGAATCTCTGAGTATAGAAAATAATAAGGAAGACACTATGACAGAAAGAGAAAAGAACCGCATCATTTTTGAGGAGCTCCCGATTCCGCGGGCTGTGGCGACAATGGCCTTGCCGACGGTGGTCGCTCAGCTGCTGATTCTTATTTATAACATGGCAGACACCTTTTTCCTTGGCCGTGCGAACAACCCCTACATGGTGGCTGGGGCATCCTTGATTCTGCCAATCTACAACCTTACGATTGCTCTGGCCTGTATATCCGGTACCGGAGGCGGAACCCTGATCTCCCGCCTGCTTGGCGCAGGAAAGCCGGAGAATTCTGCCCGGGTCAGTGCCTTCAGTATCTGGTTTTCTGTCAGTGTAGCGGGCTTTTTCGCAATAGGGACTGCCATGTGTATGCACCCGTTGCTGACTCTTCTCGGGGCCAGTGATGCGACCTATAACTACGCACGTCAGTACACGTTCTGTGTGATCGTACTGGGCGGGATTCCGACAATCCTGTCCATGACCTTGGGAAATTTGCTGCGAAGCACCGGCTGTGCGAAACAGTCCGGGTTTGGTGCTTCTATGGGGGCGGTCATTAACATAATCCTGGATCCACTGTTCATGTTTGTGCTGCTTCCACGGGGCAATGAAACGATGGGGGCCGGTCTCGCTACCTGCATCTCGAATGCAATCTCCTGCCTGTATTTTTTAGTGGTGATTTATCGGCGCCGAAAAGAAACGGTCCTGCGCTTCTCCCCCCGCATCGGCCTGCCGGACAGGGAAGAACTACGTTCCATTTTTTCCGTGGGTATTCCTGCCGCCATGGGTACGCTGCTGTTTGACCTGGATTACGTGGTCATCGACAAGCTGATGAGCCAATATAGTGACACGGCTCTGGCAGCAATCGGTATTGTGCTGAAGGCCGAACGACTGCCCTTGAATATCGGCATCGGGCTTTGCCTGGGTATGACGCCCATTGCAGGCTACAACTTTTCCGCCGGGAACCTGGCGCGGATGAAGGAAAGCGTAGTGTTTACCCGCCGCGTCGGCGTGACGGTGTCGGTGGTGAGTATTGCTCTATATGAGTTCTTTGCCCCGCAAATCCTGCGCTTTTTCATTGCCGACCCTGGAACCGTAATGTTGGGCACACAGTTCCTGCGCATCCGTGCACTGGCCACGATTCTGATGTTTCTGTGCTTCATCTACGTGCATATGTTTAATGCTGTGGGTAAGGGAAGCAAGGCATTGTTTCTGGTTGTGTTCCGTTGGGCGGTGTGCAATATCCCAATGCTGCTGCTTCTGAACGCGCTTTTTGGAATGTACGGCGTGGCATGGTCCCAGCTTACCGCAGACAGTATCGTCGCCGCGGTCTCCTTCCTAGTATATGAACGTTACCGCCGTACGGTACTTGAAAAAGACTGAAGAGAAACATCCTATTCTAACACCAACAAGAAAAAGCTTCTCTGCCGATGGCACAATGTCATTAAGTTAAGATGACGCATCCCCCTACACTCAGGAAATGAGATGTAGGGGGATATTTTTTCGTAATAAATCCAAAAAAAGGCTTGACAAAGGCATGGTTTTATGCGGCCATTTTGCTAACTTCGGTTAGCAAA
>JAZRWD010000255.1:0-15499 GCA_045599525.1 Candidatus Limivicinus sp.
AACCAGGCCGGAGATGTCCAGCCGGTCACCCGTTTGATATTGCAGGCGGGTGGGTAAGGCCTTTACCGCAAGGCGTACTTCATCCCGCGCGGAGACAGAAATCGGGTATGAAACAGTGAGCCCATCATAGGTGACGAAGATCTCTCCGGTTTCTTCGGTAATACGGGATGGTGAGGTGGTGAAGCCCGTACTGATGACGGATACGATGTGACCATTGATATACAGCAACTGCATACCGGAAGTATTGACCCAGTCGCCAACGGCATATTCGGTTTTATAGGGCAGGGCCTGAATCTCCAGCGTCTTTACCGGTTCATCGACATTCACCTCAAAGGTGGTAAGAAGGCCTCCATAGGTTACCGCAATCGTTTTCGGGCCGGGAGCGCTGAAGGGAACGGAGGATATGATAAAACCGGAATAGATTGGTTCGGTCATCCCGTTGGAATACCTGGCTTCAAGCTGCAGACCGGTGGCATCAAATTGCTCATCGACATAGTAGTGAGTCTTATCGGGGAAGGCAGAAACGCTGATGGCTTCCAGCTCAGGTTCGGGCGTCGGATCCGTCTGGGTAGCTTCGATAGTGATTTCCAGGGCATCGGAAACGACCGAGGAAGACACGCCGTTGCGCGTATTGGTCACGATACAATAATAGCTGCAGATGCCGGGAAGCGAGGTATCAGCTGTCAGAGTTGGCCAGTTCCCATCCGGAACCGCATGGCCATTCTGATACCACTGATAGGTCAGCAGGCCGCCGTCTGCGGCAGAGGCGGTGGCGGTCAGCTCGACATAACTGCCGGAAAGACAATAGTTGCTGTCGGTGGAGATACTGACAACGGGAACCGCGGGGCTGACCGAGAAACTGCAATGGTAAACGTCCTCGCCGGCCGTAAGGGTAAAGAAATACTCGCCCGGGTCAGACGCAAAGCCGGACATCATGAGGAGACCGGAGCTGTCTCCCACAGGGGAGAGGCCGACGGCACAGCCCGAAGGGACAAAGCCCTCACAGGAAACCGGAACGGACAGACCGTAGTCATTCTCTGAGAGAGAGCAGAAAATCTCGTTGCCGGCATTCCAGGTGCCTAAATTCAGCCAGTAGTCTGCGCTTGCTGCGTTTCCCGGAACAAAGGCCAGGAGCAGCATGGCAGCCAAAAGCAGAACAAATTTTTTCATAGGAAATCCTTTTTGATTGGTAAAACAATAAGAAAAATAGGACTTTCGCTAAATATACAGCAGAAATATAACACTTTGATTGCGAATTGTCAACGGTTTGCAATAAAAACGCCTGAAATGCAAATGAATTTTAACAATTTTCTTGTGCGGGCGGGAGGATTGTGATAGAATATACCATAATTTTTATACACATCGGCCGAGGGAGGTGAAAACATGGGTAAAAGCTGGCACAGGGAAATGGCTGTCTATCAGATCTGGCCCCGCAGTTTTTATGACGGGAATGGAGACGGGATAGGAGACCTTTACGGCGTGCTGCAGAAGTTGGATTATATACAGAGCCTCCAGGTGGATGCAATCCGGTTCGGCCCGCTTTTTCCCTCACCCAATGCGGAATTCGATTGCGATGTGTCGAATTATATGGACATCCATCCGGATTATGGCACGTTGGATACCTTTCGTGAGGTTCTGGAAGAGGCTCATAAACGGGGCTTGCGTGTGTTCATGGAGCTGGCGTTGAACCATACGTCAGACGAACACCCCTGGTTTATGGAAAGCCGGAAGAGCAGGGATAACGTCTATCATGATTATTATCTCTGGCGCGAAGGGAAGAACATCCGAGGGGAAAAACAGCCTCCAAACAACTGGACCGGTTTGCGGAAAGGCGAGGCATGGGAATATGACGAAAACCTGGACGAGTATTACCTGCACCTTTTTTCCCAAAAACAGCCGGACCTGAATTTAGAGAATCCAAAGGTCCGGAACGAGATCAAAAAAATCATGCGCTTTTGGCTGGAGCTGGGAGTTGACGGCTTCCACGAGGCCGCAGTCAGTTTTATTGCAAAAGCACCCGGGCTCCCGGATGCCTGGCCGAAGCTGCCTATAGCCAACGGGCTGAAGCATTTTGCTAATTTGCCCCGTGTTCATGACTATCTGGCAGAGTTCAAGCGGGATGTGCTGGATGGTTACGATTGCTGCACCATCGGGGAATGCGCAATGCTGTCTCCGGAGGCTGCACGGTATTATATAGAAGAGGGGCCGCAGCAGGTTCTGGATGCAGTTATCACCGATGACTACATGAGTGCAGACCGTTTTCTGACATCCGATGTACATCTGCCGTTTCGTCTGCGGAAGCTGAAAAAGGCCCTGACGGCCTGGCAGACGAAGGCGGGAGATAAGGTATGGAATGTGCTGTATCTGGAAAACCGCGACTATCCCCGGGTAATCAGCCGCTATGGGAGTGAGGTCTACCGGACGGAAAGCGGGAAAATGCTGGCTGCGATGTACCTCCTCCTAAAAGGGAACCCCTATATCTACCAGGGGCAGGAGATCGGCATGCTGGATTCTGCCGCACAGGAATCGGATAGGTATCGGGAAATTGCCGTTAGGAGCGCATCAGCCCTTGCAGCGAGGTTCCTGCCGGGAAAGTATGTGAATGCCTCGGTACAGGAGCCGGCGAGCAATGGTGCCCGCACTCCCATGCAGTGGACTGCTGAGGAAAACGCGGGCTTTTCTGCGGTGAAGCCCTGGTCCTCGGTTAACGAAAATTATCAGACAATCAACGTGGCGCGAGAGGAGCAGGACCCGGATTCCCTTCTGAACTTCTACCGTACGCTGTTAAAATTCCGAAAGGAGAGCAGCATTGTTTTGCACGGCAGCTATCATGAGATGCTGCCAAAGAGCAGGGAATTTTATGTGTATGAACGCTGCCTGGAAACACAGCGCCTGCTGGTCATCTGCTGCTTTACCAATCAGCCGGTGCGATTTGATGCACCGGCGGGGTATAACCTGGAGAACGGACAGTTGCTCTTTGCCAATTATGATTTTTGCCCGTCTATCACCAACGGCTTTACGACAAGACCATATGAAATGAGGGTTTATCGCTTTGAATGAAATGAAAAAAACAATGGAGAAGGCGTATGCCAAGCTGAATATTTCTCTGGATGTGACAGAGCGAAGGCCCGATGGTTTTCACAATATGGTCATGGTCATGCAGACGATATCCCTCTCCGACGAGCTGGAGATCGCGCTGAATGACAGCGGTGCGGTTTCTGCTTCAACGAATGTCTCTTATATTCCTTCCGATGAGCAAAACCTGGCGGTGAAGGCTGCCAGAGCGTATCTGAAAGCGGTTGGCGAAAGCTGCGGGGCTAAGCTTGTAATTCACAAGCGCATCCCGGTCGGTGCAGGTATGGCCGGCGGTTCTGCGGATGCTGCCGCAGTGCTTCGGGGAATGAATCGTCTTTTTGAAGACCGTCTGAGCACCACGGAGCTGTTGGAGCTTGCCGCCGGCGTGGGTTCCGATGTCCCGTTCTGCCTTGTGGGCGGTACAAAACTTGCTGAGGGAAGGGGCGAACGGATGACGGCTCTGGAAGAACTGCCTGCCTGCTGGTTCGCGGTTTGCAAGCCGTCCTTCTCTATCTCTACGCCGGACCTGTTCCGACAGCTGGATAAGAGCGGAATGCGTTGCCACCCGGATACCCTCGGGATGCTGAAAGCGATTCAGGAGGGGAATCTGCAGCAGATTTGCCGCAGGATGTACAATGTTTTTGAGGATTGCGGCGACCGCCGACTGCGTACGGTAAGCCAGATCAAAAGCCGCCTGCTGGACTGCGGTGCACATGGCGCCATTATGACAGGAACGGGCTCTGCGGTGTTTGGCATTTTTACCGATCAGGAGAAGGCGGAACGTGCGGCAGGGGCGTTGAAAAAAGAGTATAGCTTTGCCTGTGTGGCGGAGCCTGTCAGCAGCCTGCTGCCGGAAGATAAGCAGGGAAGCCTTGCAGAGAGATGAGAAAAGGGACTCTGGAAACGAAAGGAAAAAACTGGAATAAACTATCAAAAATAGTTAAATTAACGCAAACTTTTACTATTTTCAAGAATGAGTTGTTAACAATTCATTCATACAATTGCTAAAGGTTGACACTCAACGCTTACATCCTTTACACTGTCTCTGCCGTCTGGTGAGGGAGAAAACCAGACTTCTGGAGACATTTATTTGGCCGTAAAACCGGGGGAGGTAAGGAATGAAAGCGACAGGAATCGTAAGAAAGGTCGATGAACTTGGCCGCATCGTCATACCCATTGAAATTCGCCGTGGAATGTCCATTGATGAAAAGGACCCCATTGAGATCTTCGTGGAAGACGACCGCATCATTTTGAAAAAGAGTGGTGCAGCCTGCATCTTTTGTGGCTCAGGCGATACGGTGGTCGAGTTTGGCGGAAAATATGTCTGCAAGGCGTGCGTTGAACAGCTGAAGCAGGCATAAAGAAACGGGACACAAAGGAGAGATCCTCTGCGTCCCGTTTCTTTTATATTACTATATTCGGTGATATATGCGCTTATATTCATCACTTTCGCTGCCGTCCGACTTTTGCAGCAGAAGAGGCGCTTCGATCCTCAAGCCGGGGCTTCCGCCCCGTGCAGCTTCCAGAAGCAGAAGCGATGGAGCCAGCCCGGCCTGCTTGCTGACAAAGCGCAGGCGCTTGGGTTCCAGCCCGTGGCGGCTCAAGCTGCAGCAAAGCTCGGAAAGCCGCTCCGGCTTATGGACCAGAAAGAAACGCCCGCCGGTCTTCAGCAGAAAGGAAGCAGCTGTGCACAGGTCATCCAGGGTGCAGGTGAGCTCGCTACGCGCGCTGGCCCGACCGGCATCCGGCGAGATGAAGCCGCTTCCCATCGGGAAATATGGCGGATTGGCGGTAACGATATCAAAGGATCCGGCGGAAAACAGTCGGCGGTGATCCCGCAAATCGCCGCAAAGGATTTTTCCACGGTCCGAAAAGCCATTGATTCGCAGATTCTCAGAGGCCAGCTGTGCGGCCTCTTCCTGCAATTCAATGCCTTCAGCAGTCAGCCCGGGGGCTTTTGAAAGAAGAAGCAGGGGGAGAATACCGGAGGCACAGCCGAGGTCCAGCATGCGCTTTTTCCCGCGAATGGGTACAAAATCAGCCAGCAATACACTGTCTGTGCTGAGGCGGAAATGCGTAGCCTGAGCAAACAGCGGACCGCCGGGCCATAGAAATTCAAAATCAGCCATAGTAGAAATGTTCGCTGCTTCGCACCAGAAATTCTCAGAGAAGTATGGAGGCCTGTCATGCGAAGCAGAGGAATGACAGGCTGCAGACTAGGACGAAAGAATAAAGAATACGGAGCATTCCGCTTCTGCGGAAACAGAAAATCGCTGGAAATAGAAACAGGGAGCGGTAGTGCTACCGCTCCCTGAGCATGATCTGTCAGAAACAGATGGTCAGATTACTGCTCGTTGATGGCTTCAGCCGGGCACTGAGCTGCGCATGCGCCGCACTGCAGGCAGACATCCTGGTTGATTTCGTAGTGGACATCGCCCATATCGATGGCTTCGGCCGGGCACTGAGCTGCGCATGCGCCGCAGGACAGGCAGTCGTCAGAGATAACAAACATTATACTTTCCTCCGTATTATTATTTTCTCAGCTACGCGTTATGCACGCTGGGTAGCCTTTGTGAGGTAATTGTAGCATATCTTTCCCGAAAATCAACGATAGAATGAGAGAAGCGACGGTTAGCTGAAGCTAATTTTACGTTTTCTATTTAGTGTAAAAAATTAATTCTGCGTTTCGCTTGACAGAATTTGGCCTTAAGGATAAAATAAACTGCTAGTATCTGACAGTAGTCTGGGGAGAATGCTGTTCAGGTTTACCGTTAATCATTTTTGGCGGGCCGCAAGCCCGTCTTGCTTTGACATATTACTTATTATACGTAAAAGCAGTGATAAACCACCGCAAATTTTGAAAGAATGGAGGTGTGTTTACTTACTATGCCGTTAATTTTAGCAATTGTCCTGATTATTGTCGGCGTCGCAGCCGGCTTTGCCGCAGGTATTATTTACCGGAAAAAGGTTGGCGAACGTGAAATCGCCAGCGCAGAACAGGAAGCAACGAGAATCATTAACGAAGCCATCAAGAGTGCCGAAGGCAAAAAGCGCGAGGCTTTGGTGGAAGCAAAGGAAGAAATACACAAAAGCCGCTCGGAATATGAGCGCGAAGAAAAGAACCGCCGTGCAGAACTGCAGAAGCAGGAACGCCGCTTGCAGCAGAAAGAAGAAGCTCTTGACCGCAAGACCGATGCTGTAGAAAAAAAGAGTGAGAGCTTAAACAGCAAGATCGCCGCAGCTGAAGAGCAGCAGCAGGAAATCGCCCTGATTAAAAAGAGCCAGCTGGAGATGCTGGAGAAAATCTCGGGCTTTTCTGTTGATGAAGCAAAGAACTATCTGATTTCCAGCATCCGTGATGAGGTTACCCATGAGATGGCCGTGAAGGTCAAGGAAGTGGAAGCCCGTATGAAGGATGAAGCAGATGAGCGTGCCCGCGATATCATCGCCACTGCCATTCAGCGCTGCGCATCCGACCATGCCAGCGAGATTACCGTATCCGTCGTTCCTCTCCCCAGCGATGAGATGAAGGGCCGTATTATCGGCCGCGAGGGCCGCAATATCCGAAGCATTGAAACGCTGACCGGCTGCGACCTGATCATTGATGATACCCCTGAAGCAATCACGGTTTCCAGCTTTGACCCTGTACGCCGCGAGGTGGCAAGACTGGCTCTCGAAAAACTTGTGCAGGATGGCCGCATCCATCCCACCCGTATCGAGGAAATGGTTGCCAAGGCCCAGCGTGAAGTCAATGCCGTTATCAAGGCAGAAGGCGAACGCGCTGCCTTTGAGACCAACATCCACAACCTTCACCCCGAACTCATCAAAATGCTCGGCCGCATGAAGTACCGTACCAGCTACGGTCAGAACGTACTGCAGCACTCCATTGAGGTCTCCCATATTGCCGGCCTTATGGCGGCAGAGCTTGGTGTTGATGTTGCAACGGCCAAGCGCGCAGGTCTGCTGCATGATATTGGCAAGTCCATCGACCATGAAGTTGAAGGCAGCCATGTTACGATCGGCGTAGACATTGCCCGCAAATACAAGGAATCCGAAGCTGTTATTCACTGTATCGAGGCCCACCATGGTGATGTCGAGGCCCACACGGTCGAAGCCTGCTTGGTTCAGGCAGCCGATGCAATTTCTGCAGCCCGCCCCGGCGCCCGTCGCGAAAACATTGAAAATTATGTTAAGCGTTTGGAAAAGCTAGAGGAAGTCTCCAAGAGTTTCCCGGGTATTGAAGCCTCCTTTGCTATTCAGGCCGGTCGTGAGATCCGCGTAATGGTTAAGCCTGATGAAGTCAGCGAAGACAGAATGGTCCTCCTGGCACGTGAGATTGCCAAGAAGATCGAAGACGAGCTGACCTATCCCGGCCAGATCAAGGTCCATGTTCTCCGTGAGACCAAGGTCATCGATTACGCAAAATAAGCAGAATATAATGACTATGCAAAAATCCCGCAGTTCGAAAGACTGCGGGATTTTATCATTTCAGTATTCTTGTATGGCTGTATCGTGGCGGGTACGTTAGCTTTCGGCACTTCCGGTGACCACGTCTTCCAGTTTCAGCACAGACTCAATAACGGGAGCGGAGAGGTCAGCAGCGACAGCGGAGCCGGAGGGCTGCTTTGATGTTCCAATATTCAGCACACCCCACAGAAGCACCGAAGCAATCAGCAGGACAAGGGCACACAGCACTGCGGTAGTCAGCGCCCGCTTTGTACGTTTCTTCATCCTGCGGCGCCGTATCGGACGGAGCTCTTCCTCTTCAATGTTTTCTGCACTATCCTGTTGGGGCTCTTCGTTGTAGGTCTCCGGTTCATCGAAAGACACTTCAGTTTCCGGATAGGCTTCCCCAGGCTGCTGAGCGTCCGAATAAGCGGACGGGACAGTAAACGATTCACTGCCTACTGTAACCGCATCCTGCGGTTCTTCCTCGCCGAGGGAAGCAGAATCGTCAGAAGAAAACAGATCGTTGTGAAAATCGGCAAGGATGGAGTCCAGATCAAATGCATCTTTGCTCATTTCAGCCCTCCTTGTAAAGCCCGCCGCTCAGCATAGTGAGCAGGGTATCGTTCAGACCCATTTTCCAGACACCGTTGGAATAATACAGCATAATATTGACGGTGGTGGAATCCAGAAAGCCGGAGGGGTCCTCCAGCAGGGTTTCGAGGTTATTCAGAAAGTCGGTATACTTCTGGCCGGCAGTTCGTTGATCTGTCGGATCATTGATGACGGACACATCAATAAGGGCATTTTCCAGCTTTTTAACGGAAAGCCAGGTGACCTTGACCGGTTGAATAGCAGTCTTTCCGCTGATGATACAATCTCCGCGAAGCTCACAATCCCAACTGCTGTGCAGGGCGTCGAGCACCGTCTGGGCGCTGAGACTGTTAGGCATTTCATCCAGATTCAGGTCGCTGTAATTGGTCAGCTGCGCATAGGCGGTATCATAGTCACCGCGGGAAATGGAGGAGAAAAAGGCCTTGACTGTTTTCTGTGGATCTTCCTCCGGGGCGGCTGCTGCATGGGAAAGCCCAAAGGCAAACACAATGCCAAGCACAAGGACGTTGGCCAGCAATGCCAGGAGGATCGCGCTGAATCTGTGGTGGCGTACATGGGAGAGAACGACACCAACCATAATGACAAAGCAGGCAAGGAAAATAACGATACAGAGGATGACACGCAGGGGGGTAAGCAGGCTTTTGGCAGCCGGAGTCATCAGGGAATTGCTTGCTTCGACCGGAAACGGAAGCTCGTCCCCTTCAGCGGGGACTGCAGTAATGGGGGCGGGAGTCTCCATAGCGAGACCAAGCTCAAGTCGGGCCTGGCGTTGGGCTTCCTCCAGAGCCTGGGCTTCGGCCTTCGCCTGTGCAGCGGCTTCTTCTTCAGCACGTTGCTGCGCATGGATACCGGCAATGTACTGTGTATAATCGCACATCAGCGTGCAGTATTTTGCAAGGGCATTATAGGGGGTGTTGGCGTTGTCGGTGAACATAACGAGAGCTATGGGCTCGTCGGTATAGATAATGCCGCTGTCGTTCAGGTAGAAGTGCCAGTTTTCGTCATAATAGCCGTACTTGTGGGCAATTTCGAAACGGTGCTCGTCACGGGCAAAGTAGCGCTTCGGTTCAGCCCGCTTCATGGTATCGATAATATACGGGAAGCGGTCCGGGTTATTGTACAGCAGGGTCAGATAGTGGATGACCTGGCGGGCGGTAAAAAAGTTGTTTTCATAAAACTTTGCGTCAACGGTGTCCGGATCTTCACCGCAGTATGGGGCAATCGCCCGTCGGTAGTTCCGATAGCTTCCGAGACTGTCCCACAGGGCTTTGGCGACATCGTTGTTGGAGTCAATGATGGTGGTCTCCAGCGCATAGCTGTATTGGAAGCCGCCAATCTCTGTGGTCAGATCCATTTCGCCATTAGCGATCTTTTCGGCAAAAATCATGTTCAGCGGGACCTTATACACACTTCCCGATACCATGTATTTGTCACCGTTAAAGAAGTGCTGCTCCCCGGTAGTCAGGTCACAGTAGCCCATGGTTACGGTGTTCTCGTCCAGATCGTTTTCTGAGAGAAATTCGGAAATGACATCCTCCCAGCTTTTCCCGGCAAAACGGGATGCCGTTTCGTCCCCTTCATCGGCAAAGGCAGCCGGAAGGGCACAGAGAATCATACAAACGGCCAGCAACAGGCCGATGAAGGATTTACAGTTTTTCATAGTGTTTCTGCGCTCCATTAAGGGTTTATCTTCTTATTTTACCATTCATGTTTGGAAATGCAAGTACTCCGCAAAAAATCCGCGGCAGGAACCGACGTTTGCAAGGCTTTGGCAGATGTGCTATAATTCCCAACAGAAAAACACCGAATCGGAGGCATGAAGAAATGGCTGAAAACAGAGTTCCCAAAAGGGAAGAGATACCGGAGGAATATACCTGGGACCTGACAGGAATGTTTGCGGATGATGAAGCATGGCAGGCAGAACAGGCTGCACTGAATGCAGAATGCGAAGAGCTCGCCGGACTCGCCGGCACGCTTGGCCGCAGTGCAGAAGATCTGCTGCTTTTCCTGCGCAGGGAAGATGAGCTGGAGGTCCGCCTGAGCAAGCTGTACAGCTATGCCAACTGCAAAAGTGACCAGGATACCGGAAACAGCTTTTATGCGGATATGCGCAGCAAGGCTCTTGGGACCATGGTGGCTGTTTCGGGCGCCCTGGCCTTCTCAACTCCGGAGATCATGGCGATTGACGAGGACAAACTGAACCTCTTCTATATTGCACAGCCGGGGCTGGAGGAATACCGTCGTGCGCTGTATCAGCTCCGCCGCCGTGCGGCCCATATTCTGTCGCCGGCAGAGGAAAAGTTGCTGGCAGCAGCCGGGGAGATGGCGGACAGCCCGGACGCAATCGGCAGTGTGTTCCGGGATGCGGATCTGAAGTTCCCGGATGTGGCGGATGCTGCCGGAAACCTGCACCCGCTAACTGGGAGTTCCTTTGTTCCGCTTCTGGAGAGCAGCGACCGTGTCCTGCGGGAGAATACCTACCGCACCTATTATAAACGCCTTGGCGAATCCCGGAACACAGTTGCTGCCATCCTGGACGCACAGTTCAAGCAACTGAAGTTCTTTGCCAACGCAAGAAAATATGCCAGCACGATTGAGGCCTCACTCGACCGTACGGAGGTTCCGCTGGAGGTTTACACCAACCTGATCGAAGCGGTCCATGCCAACCTGGATAAAATGTACCGTTATGTTGCTCTGCGGAAAAAGGTGTTGGCAGTGGAAGAACTGCACATGTATGATGTGTACACCCCTATTGTGGCAGATGCGGCAGTTAAGATCCCCTATGAAGAGGCGAAAAAAACCGTGCTGGATGCCCTGCGTGTTATGGGCGAGGACTATATCGCTCTGCTGGAGGAAGGCTTCTCCCAACGATGGATCGACGTCTATGAAAACGAGAACAAGCGGGGCGGTGCATATTCTTCAGGTACCAGCCGCCCGCACCCCTATGTGCTCCTGAACCAGAAGGATACGCTGGACAGTATGTTCACCATTGCCCACGAGATGGGACATGCCCTCCATAGCTGGCACAGCACGAAGTACCAGCCAGTCAGCACCAGTGATTACGTGATTTTTGTTGCTGAGGTGGCATCTACCTGTAATGAGGTCCTGCTGATGAAATACCTGCTCAGCCGGACGGAGGACCGCCGGGAACGGGCGTACCTCATCAACCATTTTCTGGATGCCTTCAAGGGCACCGTCTACCGCCAGACCATGTTCGCAGAGTTTGAACTGGAAATGGGGCGGATGTGCGAGAACGGTGAGGCACTGACTGCCGATGCCCTCAGTGCGAAGTATTTGGAGCTGAACAAGCTATATTTTGGCCCGGATATGGTTTCTGATGAGGAGATTTCGCTGGAATGGGCACGTATTCCGCATTTCTTCTACAACTATTATGTTTTCCAGTATGCAACAGGCTATTCTGCGGCGGTTGCTCTGGCAAACCGTATTCTGACCGAGGGTGAGCCCGCTGTGGCAGACTATAGGAAATTCCTGTCCGGCGGTTGCAGCACCGACCCAATCTCTCTGCTGAAGATTGCCGGTGTGGATATGAGCTCTCCTGAGCCCGTGAATGCCGCACTCAGCCTGTTCGGCGAACTGATTGAAGAACTGGAAAAAATAATGGACGGGGAATAAATCCCCGTCACATTGTCAGCGGGCCGGTGAGGCGTTCGCCGGCAAAAATATAATATGTGGTTTTCCCTTCCACCGTGTGCATTTCCGTGGTAAAGGGAGCTGCGGCAGAAAGCGCATCGGCGTTGGAGGGAGTTTTCAGCAGAACCTCTGTGCCCGGTGCGTATTTTGCTGTCAGAACATCCAGCTGCTCGGGCACGGCATCTTCGTCGCTCACGCACACTACCGTTTGCCCGACGTTGTGGATGACCTGCTCACAGAGTGCCGAGGTACAGCCGGCAGGGAAGGGGCCTGACGCAGCGGCAAGGAAAGACATCTGCGCCGTGAAGGCATCCTTCCAGAGATTTTTCCCGCTTAGCCGAGCCAACCGTCCAAACAGCTGAGCGGCAAGGCCATTGCCGGAAGGAAGTTCGTCATCATATACCTCTTTTGGACGGATAAGGGGAACGTCACAGGGGTCAACGGCGTCATAATAGCCGCCGTGGGCGTCCGCAAAGCGGAACAGCAGGGCGTTAGCCAATTCTTCTGCCCGCAGCAGGTGTTCCGGTGCAAAGTCGACCGTATACAGATCCAACAGGGCAAGTGCATAGGAAGTGTAGCCCCGCAATCCGGCACAACGATCACTGCCCGGTTCTGCAGCGAGCCGGCCATCCGCATAAAGCTCCTCCAGGAAGGCTTCCTGATGCAGGGCCTCCTGCAGGTAGCGATAGTTACCAAAGGCACGACAGGCCTGCGCCAGAGCGGACAGCATCAGTGCGTTTGCCTCTGCTGTACGGGCGGGAAGGATAATCGCTGGTGTTCTTTGCCGACGGTATGCGAGCAGTGTTTTGCGGTATTCGGCATATCCTTCCGGAAGCATGTTCCAGCGGTTATTCAGCAGAAGGTTGGGGATGCATTTCCCGTTGAAGTTGGTTTCCGCGGAAATGTCGTAGCAATCAGCAAAATGCTTACCCGCTTCTTCCCCCAAAAGGTGCGTGACCTCTTCGGGGGTGAAGAGGATTCCGTCGCCTTCTGCACCGGCAGCATCGGAGGCTGTTCCCAGATAATACCCGCCCTGCACGGACTTCAGCTCCCGCATGCATGACTCCAGTGTTTCTTCGGCGATACTGCGGTAAAGAGCAAAGTGCCCGTGCTGCCAGGCTTCAATGAAGGTCATCGCCAGCAGTGCGTTGTCACTCAGATAATGTTCATAATGGGGGACCAGCCATTCACGGTCCGCAGAGTAATGGGCGAAGCCGCCACCAAAGTGATCGTACAGGCCACCGCGGAACATCTGCTGAAGGGTGTGTAGGGCGATTCCTTTGGCGGATCTGTCTTCGTTTACTGCAGCATGGCGCAGCAGAAACAGAAGGTTTTGTGGGGAAGGATACTTTGGAGCATGCCCAAAGCCGCCGTATTCCCCGTCGTAGGAATCGGACAGCTGTGCTGCGGCTTCGGCGCAAAGCTGCTCCGGATCCTTTTGCGTGTGCAGCACAGCAGGACGGCGTACGGTCTCAGCGGCATCGGCGGCAGCCTTTTTTAATTCCTTTGGGCTCTGCTCCCATTTCTGCAGGATAGCCTCCAGTATCCGACGGATAGCCTTCGGGTCCTCCGGAGAAGGAGCGCATACAGCAAAAAAAGGACGGCCATCCGGCAGAAGGAAGGCCAAAAGTGGCCATCCGGCTCTGCTGCCGATGGTGCGGCAGAACTGCAGGCATACAGAGGCCAGGTCGGGCCGGTGTTCACGTTCTTCCCGGACGGAGATAAAGCGGCTCTGCAGAAGATCGGTAATGCCTCCGTCTGCGCGGATGAGTTCCTGAAAAAGCCGGCTGCTATGACTGCCGGAGGTGGTGATACTGAGAAAGACAGGTTTGTTTTCTGCCTTTGCACGGGCAAGGGCTTCGGCTCCCCAGGGGAGAAAAATGGCACGGTCCATGGCTGCTCCTTCTGTGTTCGACATTGCTGCCGAAGAAAAAAATGATTCTTCTTCCTTTGAGAATTGTATTATAAGCGGATTTTGCCTAGCTTTCAAGCGCTTCCGGATGGAATGCGGCGTTTACAAGCAACAGGGCCTATGATAAAATATGTTTTATAGATGAATTATCATAAAAGGAGACAAAAATGCTGGAGATCGGATTGAAGGGAACCGCAGAGGTTCTGGTCGTGCATGAAAACACGGCAGCTGCCTATGGCAGCGGAAAAGAAGAGGTTTACGCAACACCGGCAATGATTGCCCTGATGGAAGAGGCATCCTGCGCAGCAATCGAACCTCATCTGGAGAATGGCCTGTCCTCCGTGGGCACACATATTGAAGCCGACCATCTGGCAGCCACACCCATTGGGAAGACGGTCTATGCAGAGAGCGAACTGACGGAGATCGACCGCCGCAAGCTGACCTTCCAGGTGAGCGTATACTGTGGTGAGCAGCTGATTGGCAAAGGCATGCACCAACGCTTTATTATTGACCCGGAAAAGTTCCGGGCAAAACACCAGAGCTGACACAAAACCAATAGTAAATCGGATAAGGAGATTTTATGGCGGATTATATTCTGAGCTGCTGCAGTACAGCGGATCTGACGAAGGAACATTTTCAAAAAAGAGACATCCGTTATGTCTGTTTCCATTTTATCATGAACGGTAAGGACTACCCGGATGATTTGGGGGAGAGCTATCCCTTTGACCGTTTTTATGCGGATATTGCCGCCGGCGGTGTGGCAAAGACCTCACAGGTCAATATTTCCGAATATGTAGATTATTTTGAGCCTGTACTGCGGGATGAAGGAAAGGATATCGTTCATCTTTCCCTGTCTTCCGGTATATCCGGATCGGCGAATTCTGCAAAGAATGCGGCGGAGCTCCTGCAGGAACGCTATCCTGAGCGCCACATCTATGTGATCGATTCTCTGGCAGCCTCCGGTGGTTTCGGCCTTCTGGTTGATAAGGCTGCGGACCTTCGCGACAGCGGGATGAGCGCAGCCGAACTGGCGGATTGGCTTGAGACCAATAAACGGAAGCTCCATCACTGGTTCTTCTCAACGGATCTGACCAGCTTCGTCCGTGGCGGGCGGATATCCAAGGCAGCAGGCGTGTTCGGTGGTGCGCTGCATATCTGCCCGCTGATGAACGTTGACTTTCAGGGAAGGCTGATTCCGCGGGAAAAGGTCCGCACAAAGAAAAAGGTTATACCGGCTATCGTTGAAAAGATGGTAGAGCACGCCGAGAACGGGCGAAACTATTCCGGAAAATGTTTTATTACCCATTCAGCCTGCCTGGAGGATGCAAAGCAGGTTGCGGCCCTTGTCGAGGAGAAATTCCCCTCGCTGAACGGAACGGTGCAGATTACAAGCATCGGTACCACAATTGGTGCGCATACCGGTCCGGGAACTGTTGCTCTGTTTTTCTGGGGCGACGAACGTAACGACTGAAACAGAATAGAAAAAGAGAATGCGTTCGGCAGGGACAGCCCTACCGAACGCATTTCCATATCGTGAGAGGCAAACGGATGCACTGGCGAGGAGAAACTGACGTTTATCCTGCTGCAGTAGACAGGTTTGTGGTCATAAATCAATCAGACAAATCATGTAGAGAAGAAATAATTGCCATTTTCAGTATAAAAAATTCAGATTTATTGGAAAAAAGACTTGCAATGCAGAAAGTGTTATAGTATATTATCTGCACTACCGATGAAGTCTCCGGGTAAACCGGTGATGGAGGAAACTCTGGAGAATCCCTTAAATGGGTGCCGAAGGTGCAA
>JAZRWD010000256.1:0-3475 GCA_045599525.1 Candidatus Limivicinus sp.
GCGGCACAGGCAGCGTTGTAGCTGCCGGACAGACCGCTGGTAATCGTTATACAGAACACTTCTTCTGCATCGCCAAAGGCAGAAAGCCAGTCCTCCGTATTTGGGCAGGAGGTCTGAGATTTTCCCTTGTATGTGGTGAAATAGTCGATCATGGATTCCAGGTCCAGCTTCGCATCATCGACAAACTCTTTATCTGCCGTGATCACTTTCAGTGGAGCAGAACTGAACGCAACCGACGGAAGCTCCATCAGGTTTGCGGAGGAATCCGCAACGATTTTTCTTTTGATCATATACTGGCCACCTTTTCCTTTTTTTGATTCTAATTATTCTCTAACAGGCTATTAAAAAACCTTTGGATATTTTACAGAGTTTTTATCTCTCTGTCAAGGGCTTTCTATTACATTAAGAAAGTGTTTGTATTGACAGCCTAGTGCAGAAGCAGTATATTGTTTCCATGAGTAATTCAATATCAGACGCTATTTCGAGCTCCATTCGCGGCTTTCGTCTCCCGCGGTACCATGAGATCCCCAATGTGGGTCTATATCTGGAGCAGACAACCAAATATGTGAACCAAAGCATTCAGGCGCTGGGCTTTGAAGATGTAACCGGGTCGATGATCCGCAACTACGTAAAACTGGGCTTTATTGATAATCCGGTCCACAAGCAGTATTCTGCAAATCAAATCGCCCATCTGATCGCGCTTGTCCTGTTGAAACAGGTCACACAGCTGGAAAACGTCAGCAACCTGTTTCAGCTTCAGCGTAACCATGAGGGCTATACTGACACCGTCGCGTATAACTACTTCTGCGAGGAGCTGGAAAACGTCCTGTACTTCCGCTTCGGCATAAGCGAAACGGTCAATGAAGTCGGTGCGTCTTGTTCTCTGGAAAAGGAAATGCTGCGCAGTGCACTGACCGCACTCTCCCATATCGTCTATCTGAATCGCTGCTTCCGCATCCTCTCCGAACATCCCGAAGAGAAATAAACGCGGCCCGCGCGCAGCTGTTCTGCCTTCCCACAAAAAATCGGATATAACAAGAAACGGTACTGCCCCTTTTCGGCAGTACCGCTTTTCGTTTTTATTCTCCAAAAAGAGTCCCTCTGTGACAGTGAGAAAAGAACTATCCTGTCACAGAGGGAAATGTGTTTTACATCATGACGAAACCGGCGATAAGGAAAGCAACGCAGCAGATGCCGGCCTGGATCAGACGGTGCGGCAGCAGTGCGCGGGAAAGCTCGACAGCGGAAATACCGGCGGCTTCTGCCGGCATAATGATGTTGTCAGAAACCGGGGAGGACAGATCGCCGAAATGGGAACCGCTGACGCAGGCGCCGATGGTCAGCGCAATCGGTGCTCCGGTGGCTAGGGCCAGAGGAACAGCCATCGGGAATACGATGACCGCAGCAGCAGACAGAGAACCGGTGCCATAGGAGATGACGCAGCAGATCAGGAATGCAATCAGAGGCACGACCTGTGCGGAGAAGTTATTACCCACAACGTTTACGACAAAAGCGTTGAAGCCCAGCTCAGAAACGACCTGGCCGAAAGCGTAGGCGAAGATCAGGATGCAGAGAAGACCGGCCTGGTCCTTTACACCGCTAATGATCTGGCCGGAAATTTCCTTAAAGGAGATACGTTTTTTGGCCAGTGCATAGCAGACAGCTACGACTGCACCAACAAGGAAGCTTGGGTTGACAACGATGGAGCCCTTCACCAGGGACAGGATCACGATGCCGGCAACCATGCCAAGGATGGGCGCAAACAGAGCCCAGACGTCCGTTGCAATTTCCGGACCACCAAACATGTTCAGGTCGATCTCTGCTTCTGCACCCTTGCCGGCCGGACTGCCGTAGATGTCCAGCTCACCGGATTTTACTCTCGGAGCGAGCTTGCGGACCGGTCCGATATCGGGGATCACGCCAAAGGAATACAGGGCAGCAAAAGCTAGCGAAACGATGGCATAGAACATGAAGGGAATCGCGGAGATATACAGGCTCATTCCATCATAGCCTTCCACAGCAGAAACGATCAGGCCGGAGAAGAAGAGAATGTACATGGTGATTGGGGTCATCGTGGAAACCGCAGAGCATACAGAGGAAATGATCATCGGCACCTTGATGATCGGAGTCTTGTTTTCCCGTGCAGGTACCTTCATCACGCGGGGCAGGCAAAGGTTGGCAAGATAGCCGCTGATGAACAGGCAGCAGGAAAAGAAGAAGGTAGCCACGAGCGTTTTGCGCTCACTGTTGAGCTGCTTCTGGCAGAACGCAGCAAAGCCCTTGTAGCCGCCGGCCCGCTTGATGAACGACAGCATAATGCCGAGCATAATCATACCGACAATGACACTGGTATTACTCTTAATACCGTTTACCATATAGGCGTCAATAATCGGCGGGATAAAATTCAGACCGTTGCTGATCACGGAACCGAGAACAATTGCAGCGAAAAGCGAAATCAGAACATTTTTGGTTGCGAAGCAGAGTACGATCGCCAGAATCGGCGGTACTAAGGATAGAGCATTGCCCATTTTAATATCCTCCGGATTGTTTTTATTTCTTTCTGCCCCGGGCAAACGGAGCGGATAGGCTTAAGTTACGTTACGGAAAAGGTTTACCGGAATCACAGGATCGGGTTCGCGTCGATCCATTCCTGTGTTTTGCCCAGGATCTCCTTCAGCACATATTCGGTGTGTTCACCCCAGGCCGGTGCACGGTGGAAAGCGGTCGGATAGTCTGCGTTGGACATGATTCCGATCGTGTTGCATATGCGGAACGTTTCCGGATACTTTCCTTCCGGCTCCAGATCCACCGGGACGAAGTAGCCGCGTTCTGCCATATGGCGGTCCCGGTTGAGCAGTTCCCAGTTTGTCTGGACCGGAGCTGCGGATACTCCGGCAGCCTGCAGCAGTTCTCCCACATCCTGCGGGGTGTGCTGCTTTGTCCAGGCTTCGATATTGCGGTCAAGTTCCTCCAGGTTAGCCAGGCGGGCCTGCAGTGTGGAGAAGCGTTCGTCAGCAGACCAGGTCTGCTGCGGGTCGATCACTGCGGTTAGTTTCTGCCATTCCTCTTCTGAGGCTGCCGAAATCACACACCAGGTGTCCGGCTCACGGCAGGCAAAGGTGTTGTGCGGAGCAGCATTGCCGCCCCAGTCGCGGTTTCCGATCCGTCCGCAGCTCGTCTGATTCGCCTGGCAGTGCAGGATTGCCGGGCCAAGGAAAGCATCCGCGCCTTCACACTGGCTGACATCGACAAACTGACCCTTACCGGTACGACGGCGGTACTCGATCGCCGCCATCATATAATTGGCCAGCACAAGGCATCCGGTATAGTCGGCCAGCTCCGTAGGCATTTCCGGCGTTGCAGCGCCTTCATACCCGTAAACACCCATCATACCGGCAACCGACATCAGTGACGGAGCATAGGTGATATAATTGCAGAAGGGGCCATAATCCCCCAGACCGGAGGCATTCAGAAC
>JAZRWD010000257.1:0-17407 GCA_045599525.1 Candidatus Limivicinus sp.
ACCCTATTGGTATTCATGCGAGACCTGCGGAGAGAATTGTGTCTGTTGCTAAACAGTATTCTTCCGATATAGCTGTTATTCGCGATGGAGCCCGCGCTGATGCCCGCAAAATTTTTTCTTTGATGACGCTCGGTGCAAAAACGGGTGACTGCCTTACTATTCAGGTGGAAGGCGCGGATGAGGAAGATGCAGCTGATCGTATCCTTGAGGTTCTGCAGGATTATCTCTGATGTAAATGAATAAGTAGAGAGTGGTTATTCCGAACAGAAATAGCCACTTTTTTCTATTCAGGGTGGTCTTGACGAACCGACAGAAGGGCGGTATTCTATAAAAGGGGTAGTCGGGAACATAGAATTCCAGGCTGATATTATCCCCTTTACAGAGGGCATGATGAGCAGAATTACGATTGCAGAAGCTTTAAAAAAACTGATGAGCGATCCCGCTCAGACAAAGAAAGATATTAGTCACTTTATGCATGTCTGGGGATATGCTAAAGTAATCGGTGAGCTTGAGTGCCTAGATCCGGCAACACAGTATATATTGGAAATGGCGGCAATTTTGCATGATATTGCCTGTCCGCTGTGCCGGCAAAAATACGGAAATACTATAGCCAAATATCAGGAAGCAGAGGGCATGATACTCACACAGGCTTTTCTTGCGGATTGTGGGTTATCGGAAGAAATGCTGAAAAGAGTAGTTTACCTGGTTGGGCATCATCACACATATTCAAATGTCATTGGAATAGATTATCAGATTCTTTTGGAAGCAGATTATATTACAAATGCTGTTGAAAGTGCGTATTCTGTACAGGCAGTTCTGGCGGCGAAGGAATCTTTATTCCGGACATCTTCCGGCAAAGAATTATTGTGTTCTGTTTTTGCTGTTTAACTTTACAAATGAATATCGGAAAACGGCTGCCAGACAGGTTTGTATGTCCGGCAGCCATTTTTAGCCATTGGCATGTTCAGCCCAGGCTTGTTTAAGCTTTTCAGGCTGTTGTAAAAGCAGGTACGCTGTAAGTGTCATTACCTTTGTTGCTGTAAGCATCCCTTTGTGAGCAGCGGGGAGATCGGCTTGAGCAACGAGCTTTCTTGTATGGAAGGCTGTCTTTCTGGCCGCACATACCGTGTAGAACTGAAGGGTAGGCAGAAGCTGTGACACGTTGCCCACATCGGTGGAATATGGCAGGCAAATGCCTTCCGGCCCCAGCGGATCCAGCGCAGTGCGCAGAGCGGGGCCGGAACAATCGACGAACCCGGCAGCAAGCTGTTGCTCTTCTTCCGTAAAGACAGGGCAGCCAAGCGCTTCAAATGCAGATTGGCCAAGGCTAGCCAGGGTACGGTTGGGCCGGTATTCGCGCAGGGTACTGATGTGTGAAAAGCTTAGCGTGGTTTCCGTCATAAGAGCGGCGCCCTGAGCGATCTTTTCGATGCGTTGAAGAACTTCCTCTGCTTCCGTGGCCTTTGGTGCACGAATATAGTACAAAAGCCCGGCAGACTCCGATACCACGTTCGGCAACGGATTGCCGCTGTTTGTGTAGGCATAGTGGAAACGGGTCTCCGGTTGGACATGCTCCCGAAGATAATTTGCACCGACATTCATTAATTCGCAGGCATCGAGCGCACTGCGGCCACGAAAGGCCGCGGTTGCTGCATGCGCCGCGATTCCACGAAAGTCTGCTCTGATAATACTGTTTGCCAGACAGGACTCGGTAACAACGCGGTTTACCTTATCCGGATGCCATGTGATTGCAGCATCCACATCGGAAAAAACGCCGGCATTGCAAAGGATTTCCTTGCCTCCGCCGCTTTCTTCTGCCGGACAGCCGTAATAGCGGACGGTTCCTGAGAGCTTCTGCTCTTCCATCAGGCGGGTAAGACAGACTGCTGCACCGGCCGTGCCTGCGCCGAGGAGGTTATGCCCGCATCCGTGACCGGGAGCCCCGGGCTCCGGGACGCAATCCTCGGCGATACCCGATGCCTGACTCAGATCGGGCAGGGCGTCATACTCGCCGAGAAAAGCAATCACCGGAGAACCGGAACCCCAGTTGGCGATAAATGCAGTTTCGAGGCCGCCGGTTCCGTGTTCCACCGAAAAGCCCTTACCCTGCAGCCAACTGCTCAGCTGCGCAGAAGCAAAGTGCTCATGAAAGGCCAGTTCCGGGTGATGCCATATCGCAGAACTAAGGTTTATCATTTCAACCCGGATGTCGGATGCCAGTGCATGAATCCGATCCACCGTTGTTGCGTTGATCATGTGTCTATCTCCGTAAAATCTTTTTGGGCTTCTGCCTGCAGCGCAGCGTATTTGTCTTCGCCCATGATCGATGTGTATTCTTCCAGAACGGACGAAATAACAGCTTCTGCCTGCGGCCCGGGTTCATTTCTCAGTTCGGATCGCATCGTAGAAAGAAGGTGCGCAGAATGGTAGAGAAAGTCCCGCATGTTATGTGCTGCATTGGTATACTTGCGGGTCATAAGTGCCTTGAATTCCTCTTCGCTTGCAAAATTGGCATCGCACCAGGTAAAACTGCAGCAGTCATCCCCATGCGACAACACACTGCTGAGCTTTACCTGCAAAAGCGGCGAAAAGCCGTACAGAACGTTAGCATCGCACACGGAACAATAGATTGCTCCGTACTTCCCGAGTCCGTATTTCTGCCATACATCATTCCAGGCGCAGGCTGTTACGATATTGAGGTATTGCGGAATCAGGCAGCGAGTTTCGCTGCGGCTGAGCCGCCGAGTATCGGCATATTCCGCATACAGAAGAAAACTCTGCATAGAGAGGTCGCGCCCATCTCTGCGGCAACGTGCTGCCATGCGTGCACCACGTTCACGGCAATAGCGTATGGTTGCCTGTTCCAGCTTGCGGAGGCAGTCAGGCCCATAATACAATTCCGTATATTTCCCGAACAGTCCATACAGCAGGGCATGGTCTTCGATATAAAAGGCTTCGCGCTTCGCCGGCTTCATGTTTTTCTCCCGCTCAGGAATTCCCACAAAGCTTGACCAGTTCCATCGGCTCGGAGATAATATAGTCTGCACCGGCGGCAGAAAACTCTTCAAAGCTCCCGTAGCCCCAAAGTACACCGGCAGAGGCAAGACCGTTGGCTTTAGCGCCGGCAATATCCTGCTCTCTGTCGCCAATCATGAGGACTTCGTTACGGTCCGTGATCTGCAGCTCATGCAGTACATATGCGATCACGTCTGCTTTGCGGGTGCGGCTGGTATCGAAGGTTGCGCCCCCAATGAAATCAAAGTATGGAAACAAATCAAAATGCTTCAGGATCTGAACAGCAAATTCTTCCGGCTTCGAGGTGGCAAGCACAAGCTTTATCCCACGGGACCGTAATTCTTCCAGCAGCTCCGGAATGGCCGGATACAGCTCGTTTTCTTGAATGCCGATCGGGCGGTAGTATTCACGGAAGGCGGCAACAGCAGTTTCCGCCTGCTGTGCGGTCATACCATAATAGTTTTGGAAGGAATCATGCAGCGGAGGGCCGATAAAACAATACAGCTCCTTCCGTGGCGGAGGCGTAATATCGAATTTTCTCAGCGCAAACATGACAGCATTGGTGATCCCGATGCCGGGGTCAGTAAGCGTACCATCCAGATCAAAGAAAAAATAGCGGTACATATTCCACACTCCTTGAAAATCATGTATAATAAAAAGGTTAGCAGTGAATCGGACCAAAGAAACGATCCTATTTTTTTAAGTATACCATTTCCTGCCCGGGCTTACAACATCTGTGCAGCAATGGATTTTAGATGAACCATAGAAAGAGAGACACGGCATGCAGAGTCCTGCGATTATACATGAATTGAATACGCTCCTTGATGACTGGGATGAATACGGCGAAAAGGAAAACGCAGAACGAAAAGCGTATGAAGCCGCCTGTCGTGACGGATGCACACCGGAAAGCAGGGAAGGACTGGCAAAGTACCTTGAGGAGCGCAAGCTGCGTCTGCGTGCAAAGCTGGAACAGGAGACGATCATAGAACTCAGTGGTGGCCACATGCCGAAGAAGGAGCTTGCTGCTGCTGTCCGTGAAACAGAGGAGTTTCAGGCCCGATATGCAAAAGCCCTGGCGGGTGACAGCCGTTGGCTGCGCCTGAATTCCGCTGTATGCGTTGCGGACCTGAACGAAAAGGACGCGGCAGAGTTTCTCCGTCTGCAGATGAAAACCTTCCGCTCCTCGTTTGAAACAGCGAAAACTGCTTTACGCGTCCGTGCGGAGGGGCTTGGCGATGATCTGCTTGTCGCCTGTGAACAGGAAGATGCCTTCCGCCCTTTGGCCGAAGGCTTCCGCAGCCACCTGGAAACAAAACTTGACCGGTATTTCCTTTCCCTGGATATCGACTGGCTCCCGGAGGGAAATGAAGAGTTCTATCACTACAGAAAACGTTTCCGCAGAAAAAACTGCCGGATGCTTACTGCGGAGAACCTCCCGGAGTTTATTCAAAGTTTTCTTTCCGAGCGGGATGGATTCCTGCCTGAACAAAAGGCCATGGAGATTCTTGGCTACAGCAGGTACGACCCTGTGTCCAACTGTCTGATCGATTATGCCGGGGAACAGGGCTTTGCTCTGCTGAAGACGGCAGAACGGCTTGCCGGGGAAATGCGGTACTGGTCATTGAAACAGAAGCTGATCGACCTTCTGGCGGAAAACGCTGCCCTGAACGCTGTTTTTCAGGAGACGCTTCGGGAATATGACCGCACCAATGTGGTCAAGCTTTTGCGCTGTAATGTAAATTACGAACGCATTTTTTCTGCCTATGACAGTAAGATCGAAGCCGATGAACGCCTGCGAAGGGGCCTTCTGGACGCTATACCGGAGACATACCCGGAACTGTTTCCGCTTGCACGACAGCTTCACCGCCACTTTATCCTGCATGTTGGTCCAACCAACAGCGGCAAGAGCTATTCTTCCCTTGAAGCACTCAGGGAAGCAAGCTGTGGCATCTATCTGGCCCCGCTCCGCCTTCTGGCCTATGAGAAATATGAAGAGCTTAACGAAGCCGGCGTCCCCTGCACATTGAAGACCGGTGAGGAGAAGATCTACGTCGAAGGTGCCCGGGTGCAAAGCTCGACGATCGAGATTCTGGATTTTTCCCGGGAATATGACCTGGCCGTCATTGATGAAGTGCAGATGCTGGCCGATGCCCAGCGGGGAAGCGCATGGACCATGGCACTGCTCGGCATACGCTGCCCGCTGGTCCATCTTTGCCTTGCGCCGGAGGCCGAGCAGATCGTTACCGAGATCATCCGAGCCTGCGAGGATAGCTTTGAGATCGTGCGGCATGAACGGCTTGTACCGCTGACGTATAGTAAACCGGCCAGGGAAGTCTTTCCTCGGCGCGCGCAGCGGGGTGATGCGTTTATTGTATTCTCCCGCCGGGATGTTCACGCCTGTGCAGCCGCTTTACAGGATGCCGGCTGCCGCTGCAGCATGATTTACGGGAACCTGCCCTACGATGTCCGAAGAAACGAAGTCAAGCGCTATATCAACGGGGAAACCGATGTTGTTGTCGCCACAGATGCCATTGGCATGGGCTTGAATCTGCCTATACGCCGGGTGATCTTTTTAAAAACGGTCAAATTCGACGGGGAAGATATGCGGCCCTTACTACCGGGCGAGATCCGGCAGATTGCCGGCCGCGCCGGTCGCTTCGGCATGTTCGAAGAAGGCTTTGCTCTATCCGATACGGAAGAATGTCTCGTGAAGGAAGCCCTGGAGAGTCTTCCGGAGGAATTAACGGGCGCTGTGATCGGGTTTCCCACGTCTATGGTCGGGATTCCCGGAAAATTGTCCGAGTTGATGCGGAAATGGTGTGACATTGAGCCAAAACCGGGCTTTGCCTCGGCAAACCTGACGGTCCAGATTCAGCTGAGCGAGGAATTGGAACGCCTATCCGAGGACAAGGAGTTGATTTTCCGTTTTGTTATGACTCCTTTTGATGAAAAAAACACCCGGATCAAGGACTTATGGAAAAAGCTTTTTAAGATCGAGCTTCACCGGGAGCGCTTCCGCCTGAGAGATTATCTGCCGGAAGCGGACCGTAACAACGAACTGGCGCAGCTGGAAGAAGATTTTAAGATCTGTGACCTGTTGTATCATTACGCAGATACCAGCAATTATCCGGACTATTTACAGCCGATACTGCAACGAAAAGCCGAGATTTCAGGCATAATCATGCAGAAATTGGCTAAAGCCAAGCTGGAAAGCAAAAAATGCCGGAGCTGTGGTGCGGCCTTACCCTGGAATTTTGCCTTCTCTGTGTGTGATAAATGTCATAACAGAGGCAGAAAAATTTCACGGCCGGTTGCGGAAACGAAGAAAAGAGGATGAATGTGAGGGAAAGAAACATGGAATCCAAAGAAACGAAGCGGATCATCCGGCATGCGGCAAAGGGCGATCTCGATGCAATCGCGGCAGTAGAAGCCGCCTGTTTTCCGGCAGCGGAAGCGGCAACGGCGGAAGAGTTTTCTGACCGGGTAGCCTATTACGGCAACCATTTCTGGCTGCTGTTCGAGGAATCTGAGTTGCTTTCCTTTGTGGACGGCTTCGTGACAGACCTTCCGGATCTGACAGACGAGATGTATGCCGATGCCTCTCTGCACAATGAGAACGGGGCGTGGCAGATGATCTTTGGCGTGAACACACTCCCCGCGTACCGGCGTCAGGGCCTTGCATCCATGCTTCTGTGTTGTGCAATTGCCGATGCCAGGGAGCAGGGGAGGAAGGGCCTGGTTTTGACCTGCAAGGAGAAGCTGATCCCGTTTTATGCGGCTCTCGGCTTCGTCAATGAAGGCGTTTCGGCTTCCGTCCACGGAAATACAGTCTGGTTTCAGATGCGTCTGGTATTTTAACCCGGGGGCCGGACTGCACGGGCAGAAAGCAGTTCTTTTTCTCGGGCACATTTGCGTTTAAGGAGCACAGAGCCCATGCAACAGAATACAGGAAAACGTTTTACAGCAGTTGTGCTGATACTGATTCAATGTATATTATACGGTATCGGAGATCCAATCTCCAAAGCGGCCTATGAAACCGTGCCGGTCTATTTTCTTCTCTCACTGCGATATACCCTGGCCCTGGGATTGATGCTGCTGTTCTGGGGTAAACGGATCGTCAGGGCAGTAACGCATACCCCGGCCCGGTACTGGCTTGCCCCGGTGCTCTGCATGGCAGGCGGGTATATTGCCGGAAATATCGCCCTCAAATACACAGAAGCGACCGTTGTTGCCTTTATTCGTTCTCTGCCTTCAATTCTTGCACCGATACTGGCCTATCTGGCGTATCGCAAAAAGTATCGCGCTTTTCATATTCCGTTTCAGCTGATGGTCCTTGTCGGCCTGTACCTGCTTTGCTGCACGAATGGGATTCAGACGTTCGGTATCGGTGAACTGTACGCCCTGCTCTGTGCCGCTTGTCTTGCAGGAGCGCTGGTTTTCGGTGAACGGTCGCTGGACTTTATTGATTCGGTTTCCCTGTCGGCATTGCAGACGGCGGCATCCATGCTCATGGCGTTTGCCGGGCTGGCCCTGGGAGGCGGTACGTTCTCCCTTACGCAGGTCAGCCCTTCTGTCTGGCTGGTGATCCTTTATCTGGCAGTACTTTGCACGATCGCAGGATATCTGCTGCAAAATACAGCCCTTGCCAGGGCTCCTTCGTTTGTAATTGCCCTTGTGCAGAGCCTCGGGCCGATTATGACGGCCTTCTTTTCCTTCCTGATCCTGAAGGAACGTCTCAGCCTGAAAGGAATAGCCGGAGCAGCCATTATCCTGACCTGTGTGATCGGGGACACCGTACTCGATTATAAACTGCGGCCGGGCTGAAGCAAAGCTGAGTCCGGTATCTGCACAGTTTTTTGGTAATGAAAAGTATTTCAAAAAGGAAAATGAGGTTTATCTTTATGAAAAAACGATTGCCCGTGATTTGCGGCTCAGTAATGATGCTTATTTCCTTATTCATGAGCTTTCTGCTTTATCTTCCGCTAACAGGTGAGCAAACGGTCTCTTTTTCCTCTTTGTATAAAGGGCATCCCGTTACGCTTGCCGGCAGCTATTATGCAAACGAAGATGCGGAATACGGTGTCCTGCTCTGCCCGGGGTATTCCTGCGACAGGCAAAAGCTGAACGCAGTGGCCTCCCTGTTTCGTAGCAATGGCATGGCTGTGTTTTCCTTTGACTATGCCGGGCAGGGCTCATCGAGCGGGACCATCGGCTTTGACAACGCGAGATCCGATGCCATTTCCGAGGAGATTGCAGATGCCATTGAAGAGTTTCATGCGCTTTCCAGCATACCGTACGAACGGATGATCCTGGTCGGGCATTCCATGGGGGGCCGTGCCATCCTTCGCCTGCTTTACGATTATCATGATCCGTCGGCAGAGACCGTCGTTCCGAAGCGTCCCATCGGGTTCGCCGTTTTAGTGGCGCCGGAAGTGAACTATGAATACAGTGCCCAGGCAAGCCTTTTTGCCGGGACCAGCGATGCAGAAGAGGAGCCCTGGCAATCGTACAACGCAAGTTATTCAGAAGGCACCCAAATCTATCTCTATGGTTCTACAGGCGATGATATCGTTTCCTCGGGGGATATTTGGGAGATCTTCCGGCATCTCGGAGGAGAAACGGAGCAGCGTTCCGGTGTAGGGAACGCTGTCACAGTGAATTCCTACGGCGCAAAAATCACTGCCGAGGTCGTACCCGGCGTTCTGCACTCATTTCAATTCTTTACCGTAAAGTTTGCTGAACTGCTGAATGCTGCGTGTGCCGATATAACCGGGCAACAGGCAAATTATAATGCGGCGCGCTTTGGCCTGATCTACGCCAGCTGGATTCTGACCTGTTTGGGGGCTTCTGCCGTCGTTTTTACTCTGAGCAGGAAGCTTCGTTGGGAGGCTGGCGATGCTGTGCCGGACCTTCTTCAGGTAAAGCGGTTTCTCGTAGCCAAACTGCTCCTTTGGATACCAGGGGCTGTTACAGCGTTTGCCGTATGCTGCTTATGTGTTCTTTCACCCTGGGGAAGCCCTGTAATGAATGTACCGTATCTTTGCTTTATCGCCGGCTACGGGCTTCTGATGTTGCCCTGCTACCGTAAGGGGCATTTTTACGGTACAAATGGGAAGCTGCCGAAACCGGTGTTCTGTTTGGAAAACCCGGGAAAGCCACAGATGCTATCCTTACTGATTACCGGTGGAATCAGCCTGGCAGGTTGGCTGACCCTCCGGGTAACCGTCTGTCGTCTTTTCCCGCTGAATTTCCGGATCCCGTGGCTCGTGTTTGCAAGCGTTTTGATGAGCATCGGCTTTTATGTCTCCGGGGTAGAGCGGGACATGCTGGAAAAGGCCGGGGCTACGCGAACGGCTCGCGTTTGTTATGAAGTGATCAACTATGTACCGTTGTTTTTGTTTATCGGTTTTTATCTGATGATCCGCAGCTATTCCGGCCTGGTGCAGCAGCTGATCAATGTCGTGCTGATGTATATCCTGTTTGTGCCGATGGGCGAATATGTGAAAAGGGCTTTACAGAACCGTGTATATGGCGCATTGGTCACCGCCGTGTTATTTCAGGGCATGATGCTGACATCGGCTTCCCTGATTGCAATACTGTGAGCGGGATAATCATCAAACGGGGATTTTGGGAAAGGGAACAGAATGAAAAAGAATACAGCTTCGTTGTTTGCCTATGTTCAACCCGTCTGCATGCTTCTTCTGGTTTTCCTTCTTTGCGGGATTCTTTCTCCGACGGCCTCAGCAGCAGACCGTAGTGAAAACGAAACCGGTATTGCTGCTTATGTGGTGATCGACGGCGTAAGGATTAATCGAAATGCGGAGATACTGGACTGGTCGGGGAAAGAAGTAAATGGGCTTATTCGCTATGCGCATGCGCTGAAGAATCTCAAGCTGATTGACCTGGGCCGGACGGCTCTGACGGCCGAAGAGCTGGACGCTGTCCGCTACGCATTTCCGGACGCAAAGCTCAAATATTTTGTGCTCTTCGGCAAGACCTGGTACAGTTCCGGCGTGAAAAACCTGGACCTGGCATTTCTCGACCGGGATTTGATAGCAGATACGGCAGAACTCCTCACAAAATTGCCACTTGTGAAAGCTGTTACGCTCGGGGAAGGCATTGATCCGGAAATATATGTCGGCTTATATCAGGCCAGGCCGGATATCGAATATACCTTTTCCCTTACCCTTTACGGGAAAGAACTGACGGCCGAAACGGAGCGCCTGAAATTCCGACTTACGCCAATGAAAGAAGAAGACTTACTGCAACTGGAAACAGTTTTCTCTTGCCTGCCAAAGCTGAACTACGTCTGCTTTGACCGTTGCGGTCTGAGCAATGAGGCACTGGCGCAGCTCCGTGACCGCCTGCCGCAGCCAGAGATCGTATGGCGCGTGTATTTCGGGCGATTCAGCTGTCTGACAAATGCAGAAAAAATCTGGGCAATCGGGGAGTTAAACGATGAGATGACCGATGCCCTCCAATACTGCACGAAGGTCCGCTATCTTGACCTTGGCCATAATGCTATTACGAACATCGACTTTGTCCGGAATATGCCGAACCTTGAGGTGTTTATTATTGCCATAACCGATGTTGCGGATGTTTCGGCGGTTGCAGAATGTAAGAAGCTGGAGTATTTTGAAATTTACGAATCCCTGGTAACAGACCTTACGCCTTTGGCCGGTCTTACCGAGCTCAGACATTTAAATCTGAGCGGAATGCCGGCACTGCAGGATATCACACCACTGTTTGGCCTGGATCTGGAACGGATCGACCTGCGAAATAATTACGGTGCTGTTCCGCAGGAGCAACTGGATGCGTTTTCGGCGCTGCATCCGGAGTGCCGGGTCAACGTGGAAAATAATACCTACGAATCGGACTGGCGCTACGAACACGGTGTAATTACCCCTCGTTACAGCTTGCTGCGGGAGCAGATCGGATACGATGATCCCTACGGTACGACCTTATTGTACGGCTGGCAGGACACCGACGAATTCTGGGAATTTGAAACGAACTAACGCGAAAGATCCGTACGAAAGATAATGAAAAGGGATTGCAGACAAAACAGCAATCCCTTTACTACTTGGTTACTATTTACTTTTGATACCTGGGAATAAAATCGTAGGATAAGTGCATGGCATTCAGGCGAAGCTTCATACGATGCGTATCCTTGTTATAGGTTGCGGTGCGGAGCTCATCATCCGGAATAAAACGGTAATAGGAAATACAGAATGCATCAAACATATCCGGATTTGTGGGTTTTAATTTGCGAATAACCATAATGAATGCGATAACTGCTCCGGCAAGAAAGCTGTAAATCAGATAGGACTTGCATAACAGAAAAATAATCGCACAAACGATCGCAGAAAAAACCGTACAGGCGATCACAGACACGGTTGTATATTTCAGGGCATTGGGGGACATCAGGTCCTGCTGTATGGAACGGATCTGACGGATCAGAGGAAATGCAACAAGAAAATTATACAGAAACTGACGGACAAACAGATAAAACCAGCACCATCCGATAAAAAAGAAAAGGCCGGCATACAGGATTTTCATCTCCATGCAGGGTTTGCTCTCCTAAAAACGATTTATTATAATATACCACACGTGACAGAATTCAGCAACAGACTTTTCGATGGTCGGAACAACCCTTTAAGAATCGGTGAAAAATGAATATTCACGGCCAAACAATGTATATTCTACTTCCTTTTTACTGCGGAGTATGATAGAATAAAATAGATTATGATATAATCTGATAAATTTGGATAAGTGTGTCTTATACATAAACGGAGGGTATTATGGCAGAAAACACGTATTATACAGCCTCATTAAATAACGGCAGTATTCATATTTCCGAGGAAGTGATCGTTTCTCTCGTAAAAAATGCGGTCGATGATTCAGAAGATGCCAGCCTCAGCAATACCGTTGGTGCTGAAATTGCAGAGCTGTTAAGCATTCGCAGCTCTTCCAAAGGCGTAAAGGTCCAGTTTACCGAGACAGGCATCACGGTCGATGTGGTGATCACGGTGGTCTATGGCAAAAGCATTGTCGAAACCGCAAAGAAGGTTCAGGAAAACGTTTTGAACGAGCTTGAAACCCTGCCGCAGTGCAGCGCGGTTGTAAACGTTCACGTTTCCGGCATCACCTTTAACAAAGAATAAACCTGCAGACGATTCAGGAGAACAAACCATGACAAAATCTGAAGCTAGAGAAATTGCAGTGCGCTTCCTGTTTGCCGATACGGACACGCTTGATGAGCTTCTTAACGAAGAAGCTTTTGCCCGTTTTGCGGAGGAAGACGAGCTGTTTGGCAGCACCCCGTCCGATTCGCAGAAAAAGTATATCCGCGAGATCTGGGACAGCGTAAGTGCTCACTCCGAAGAAATCGACGCTCTGCTGGAACAGAATATGCACGGCTGGAAACTGAGCCGTATTTCCCGTACAGCCCGCGCAATTCTTAAATGCGCCGTCTGCGAAATGAAATATATGGCCGCGATTCCGCAGGGCGTTTCTATCAACGAAGCGGTAGAGCTCGCAAAAAAGTTTGACGGGGAAGAGACGGCTTCCTTCATTAACGGTGTTCTTGGCTCAATTGCCAAGAATGCTTCTGCTGACGCAGAATAAATGAAAGCCCCCGTATTCAGCGTTTCCGAAGTTAATACCATGCTTCGGGAGTTGATCGATTGCGTTCCAACTTTTTCTAATATTTGCGTTTCCGGTGAAATATCCAACTACAAACGTTATCCCTCCGGGCACCATTATTTTACCCTTAAGGATAATGACAGCTGTTTAAAATGTGTGATGTTTCGCAGCGCGGCGGATCATCTTCGTTTTCGCCCGGACAACGGGCAGAAGGTTCTTGCCGCGGGGAAGATCTCCGTATATCCCCGGGATGGTGTCTATCAGCTCTATTGCAATTCATTGTCGCCCTTTGGAATGGGTGATCTGAATCTGGCTTTTGAGCAGATCAAGAAAAAGCTTGAGCAGGAAGGGCTCTACGATGCAGCCCATAAAAAAAGCCTGCCCGCCTTCCCGGATACAATTGCGGTTATTACATCACCGGCCGGTGCTGCAGTGCACGATATCATCCGCATCATTCGCTCCCGATGGCCGATGGTTCAGATCCTTGTCGTTCCGGTGAAGGTGCAGGGGGAAGGCGCAGCGGAAGAGATCGCCGCCGCCATTACCTATGTCAACCGGCACAAGCTTGCAGATGTGATCATTACCGGGCGAGGTGGCGGTTCCCTGGAGGACCTCTGGGCCTTCAACGAGGAGATCGTCGCCCGGGCGATATATGCCTCTGCTCTGCCCGTTATTTCTGCGGTCGGCCATGAGCCGGACATTACGATAGCAGATTATGTCGCGGATGTCCGTGCTTCTACACCGTCCAATGCAGCAGAGCTTGTTGTGAAGGATCGTGCAGAGCAGCTTCGTTATCTGCAGCAGCTGTCAGTCCGTCTGGCAAAAGCAGAAGCCCGCAGATTGACCACTGCCTCATTGCAGCTGCGAAAGCTTGACAGCGTACTGGCTGCGCACTCACCCCAGCGTGAGATCGATCATACACGTTTGCGCCTGGACAGTCTGTCCGGAAGGCTGCTGTCCGCGCAGAATTCTTTGCTGAGCCAAAAATCAGGCAGGCTTCGTCAGCTTTCCGCATCGCTGGAAGCACTTAGCCCCCTGAGTGTATTGATACGCGGCTATGCCTTTGCTGAAAAAGCCGACGGGCATATTCTTCGCAGTGTGAAGGAAACTGCTGAGGGCGATAAACTCGCCCTGTACTTACACGATGGTAAGGCAATCTGTAAAGTAATAGAAACCGTTGAGCAGGTATAATATGGCTACGAAAAATTCATTTGAAAAATCCATCAATCGCCTGGAAGAGCTTGTCGCCAAATTAGAAAGCGGAGAATTAAGCCTTGAGGATTCCATGAAGCTTTTTGAAGAAGGGACCGGTCTGGTTGCCGACTGTATGAAAAAACTGGATGCCGCAGAACAGAAGGTTCTGTTGCTGCGCCGTGAGCTTGATGGCACACCGGCCACGGTCGATTTCAAGGAAGAAAATATATGAAGAATGTTATTTCGGTGAAAGAATATCAGGCTAAGATCGAAGCGGCCCTGAAGCTTTGTTACAGCGAATACGAAAAGCTTCCGGTTCAGCCTCTGGCCGAGGCAATGCGCTACAGTCTTCTGGCCGGCGGTAAACGGATTCGTCCAATCCTCGTATTGGAGTTCTGCCGTATTACCGGAGGCAATATCACAAACGCCATGCCGGTTGCCTGTGGCGTGGAAATGCTGCATACCTACAGCCTGATCCACGACGATCTGCCCACCTTTGATAATGATACCCTTCGGCGGGGTAAACCGACGAACCATGTTGTCTTTGGCGAGTGGCAGGCTACTCTGGCCGGTGACAGCATGCAGGCAGAGGCGTTCCTCTCCATCCTGCGTGCAGACCTTCCGGCGAATTACCGTATGGATTGTGCCCGAACACTTGCCGAAGCAGTTGCCACCAACGGTATGTGTGGCGGGCAATATCTGGATATGGTCTGGGAAGGCAAAAACCTGACCACAGAAGAACTTGACCAGATCAATAGCCGCAAAACCGGTGCACTGCTGGCGGCTGCTTGCGTAATGGGCGTTCAGGCGGCCGGGGGTTCTGCGGAGCAGATCACCGCTGCCGAAAAATATGGCACCGCACTCGGGCGAGCCTTCCAGATCCGTGACGATATGCTGGATGTTCTCAGTACAAACGAAGAACTCGGTAAAAATGTGGGCTCTGATGCAGAAGAACAGAAAAACACGTATATGGTCCTCCTGGGCGAAGAACGGTGTGCCGCGTTAATTGAGCAATTAACGGCCGAAGCGAAAGCAGCCATTGCCGGAGCTTTTCCGGAGACGGGGTTCCTGCTCGCCCTGGCTGATTCTATGGCCGTGCGAACAAATTAAGCTAAACACCCCAAAACCCATCAGGATTCCACCGGGGGAACAGGACACAAGGAGCTTATCTTGCGTATTCTTGAACAGATTACGTCATCTGAAGACGTAAAGAAACTGAATAACTCTGAGGTTCAACAGCTCTGCGGGGAGATCCGCAGCAGGCTTCTCCAGGTCGTTTCGAAGAACGGCGGTCATCTGGCTTCAAATTTGGGAACCGTTGAACTTTCTGTCGCTCTGCACCGTGTGTATGACAGCAAAACAGACCGTATTCTCTTTGATGTCGGGCATCAATGCTATACCCATAAAATGCTGTCCGGACGACTGGACGCCATGGATCAGATCCGCCAATATGGGGGTATCTCCGGCTTTCCCAAGCCAAACGAAGCCATTGACGATGCCTTTACGGCCGGCCATTCGTCCGAATCGGTTTCGCTGGCAATCGGTATGGCGCGTGCCCGAACCCTGTTGCAGGAGAATTATGATGTCGTCGCTGTAATCGGTGATGGGGCATTGACCGGCGGCCTTGCCATGGAGGGGCTCGCGGATGCGGCTTCCAGTGGTGAGCCTGTCGTCATCGTTCTGAACGACAATAATATGTCCATCGGCAATAATGTCGGTGGGCTGAGCCGGGCTCTGCAGAGCCTGCGCTATCGTTCCGGCTATATCCGCTTTAAAAAGCTTTACCGTGCCAGTATCGGAAAGCTTCCCTCCGTCTATCAGGCGATCCATAAGCTGAAAGAGAAGGTCAAGGCTAATCTTTTACCCACGGACATGTTTACCGACCTCGGCTTTTACTATCTTGGGCCCGTTGACGGGCACGATGTTAAGACCCTGGAGACTGTGATCCGTTGGGCGCGTGACCAGCGTGTACCAACGGTTATCCACGTGCTTACCAAAAAGGGGAAGGGCTATGCCTTTGCAGAGGCCGACCCGGAGACCTACCATGGTGTCGGGCCGTTCGATCTGAAGACCGGTGTTCAGAAAAGCACCAAACCGGACTTTTCTGCGCAATTCGGCAACGCCCTGTGTGCTCTCGCTGCAGAGGACAAACGAGTCTCTGCCATAACGGCGGCCATGGCCTCCGGCACCGGCTTAAGTACCTTTGCCGAAACCTACCCCGAACGGTTCTTTGACGTCGGCATAGCGGAAGGTCATGCCGTTACCATGGGGGCCGCGATGGCAAAACAAGGGCTCGTTCCCGTATTTGCTGTCTACTCCAGTTTTTTGCAGCGTGGCTATGATATGCTGATTCAGGATGCAGCTCTTCAGCATTTACATCTCATTCTGGCGGTTGACCGTGCCGGTCTTGTCGGCAATGACGGTGTCACGCATCACGGCCTGTATGACGTGGCCTATTTAAGCAGTGTTCCGGGGATGACGATCCTATGTCCGGCAAGCTTTGCCGAAGTCGAAGAAGCTTTGCGTTATGCCGTCCGAGAGGTGAATGGCCCTGTGGCCATTCGCTACCCGCGTGGGGGAGAAGGGAAGTATAACGGTTGTCATGCGATTGGCGAGCAGGTTCTGCGGGAAGGCGCGGATATTACCCTGGTTACCTACGGTACGATCGTAAACGAGGTACTCTCTGCTGCGGACCTGCTGAAGGAAAAAGGGATTTCGGCAGAAGTCGTAAAATTGGGCCAGATCCTGCCCTGTGATTTTACGGCGGTTCGGGAATCTATACAGAAGACAAAGAATTGTATTGTTATTGAAGAAGTGATCCGTAACGGATGTTTAGGAAACACACTGGCTGCAGTGCTTGCCGAAAAAGCGGTGCCGTTCCATGCCTGTAAGCTGATCAATCTTGGAGACGGGCTCATAGGGCAGGGGACAGTTCAGCAGCTCTATCAGGATTGCGGGCTGGATGCTTCCTCCATCTGCACGGCTGTGCAGGAGGTTTTAAAACATGAGTAAAATTCGCCTGGACCAGCTAGTCTTTGACCTTGGTCTGACGGAAAGCAAGGAACGGGCTAAGACGACCATCATGGCCGGCTCTGTATTTGTCAACGGGCAGCGCGCGGATAAGCCGGGGATGCAGGTTTCCCGTGATGTGGAAATTGAAGTAAAGGGGAATCCGCTTCCGTTTGTCAGTCGCGGTGGCTGGAAGTTAGACAAAGCGTTAAAGGTGTTTCCTATTCAGCCGGAAGGCTTAATCTGCTTGGATTGCGGAGCGTCCACAGGTGGTTTTACGGATGTCCTTATACAACATGGTGCGGCAAAGGTTTACTCTGTCGATGTCGGGTACGGCCAACTGGCCTGGAAGCTGCGCAATGACGAGCGCGTGGTAAACCTTGAGCGAACGAATCTACGCTATGTCACCAGAGAGCAGATCCCCGATGTCATAAAGCTTGCGGTCATGGATGTCTCGTTCATCTCCATCAAGCTGATCCTTCCTGCTATCGTGCCCTTACTGGACGATGAGGCGGAGGTCATGTGCCTGATCAAGCCGCAGTTTGAA
>JAZRWD010000258.1:0-7199 GCA_045599525.1 Candidatus Limivicinus sp.
ACGACGCCCTTCGTAGCGTTGATCTGGCTGTAGGTGCCGTCAGCATTCTTTACGGTAACACCGGTGACCTTTCCGGACTCGTCCTGAACGAGCGTAAGGGCCTCTGTGTTGAAGCGGACCTCGCCGCCCTTATCCTGGATCAGTTCGACCCACTTCGGGTTGGCGATCTGGCTGCCCAGCTGGTTGGGTCCAAGCTCAGTGAAGGTTCCCTTGACAACAGCGCAGTGCTGAGAGGGCAGAGTGGTGTACAGGGTATCCTTCATATCGATCTCGCACTCGAAATCGATGCCCTTGGTGGCCATCTGATCGACGACCCAGTCCATGGTGCGGCCGGAGTTTTTAACATACAGCTCAACCAGACGCTGGTCTGTGCCGTAGCTGGCATAGCGGCAGATATCATTGGCAATCATCTGGAGCTCTTGATCGGTGAAGTGGATGCCGTACTTTTCATGCTCGAGCTTGGAGTTGAAAGCACCGATCTCACCTGCCCACATCGTCACGGCACCGGTCTTTTCAATAACGATTACTTTGCCACCAAGGTCTGCAGCAGAAGCAGCGGCAACCAGACCGCCGTTGCCTGCGCCGATGATAACCATGTCAAAGGTCTCTTCGGAGCTGATCTCACCGACCTCAGGGGTGGTGGCGGCAAAATACTCGGCACGGGTGTTGATACAGACGCCGTTTTCATCGTAACGGAGAGCCGGCTTTTCGGAAACTGCCTCAGAATCGGCAAACGCGCCTGCACCGAGAACGCCCATCGCAGCAACACTGAGTGTGCCTGCTGCGGCAGACTTAAGGAAATCGCGACGGGAAATCTTATTCATGTTTTGTCCTCCTTAAAGCAGATAATTTGTGTATTGATTAACACTGTCTTTTATATATCACAGATTTTGGAAATTGAGAAATCACGAATTCTTTCTGAACTATAACATTTGCTTATTGTTGACCTGGTTTCTCCGGCGTGCTATGCTGTAAGAAAAAGCACCTTTCGGAGGGATAGGCATGGACATTTTCCGCATGCGCTGCATTGTGGATGTAGCCACAACGCTCAACTACACGCAGACCGCCAGAAACCTGTTTATCTCCCAGCCCGCGGTTACACAGCAGATCGCCGCTGCAGAAAAAGAACTGGGCTTTCGGCTGTTTGAAAAGCATGGCCGGCACATTGAATGCACCAACGCCTGCTGGGCCTTCGTCGAGGGCATACGGGGTATTCTGTCGAGTTATGATGCACTGTGTACTCAGGCACGGAAGGTGGCCACCTCGGAACGGGAGCTTCAAATTGCCTATCACGGCCCAATCGACTGGCAGGACATTTCGTCCATCGTATCCCAGTACGGTGCAGACAACCCGCAGGTACAGGTAAACATCCGCACGGACCACTGGGGTGTGCTGGTCCACGATCTGGCGCTTGGACGTCTTGACGCCGTTTTCACGGAAAAAGCCGAAATGGCTGCCTGGCCGGAGCTGGACTATATCGATCTCTTCACGGAGAAGCTGTGCATCTGCGTTTCCTCGACCAACCCACTGGCCCGGCGGGAAATCATAACACCGGAGGAACTGCGGGAGCAACATCTGATTATGACCACCAGTCCAAATCCGTCTGCCAGCATGGACACGATCATCTCCCGCCTGGCCGATGTGGGGATGGACATGGAACACGCGCAGTATGTCACGCAGTTCGAGACAGCCATCGTTCTGGTGGCCGCAGACGTGGGGATCACGTTCTTTCCCCGCTCCTTTAAACTGCGCGGGAATCCCGCCATCCATTTTGTGGATGTGGATTGCGACTTCTATATGGACATGGTGCTGGCGTTTTCCCGACACGCAGTCTCTCCCCTGCTGCAGCGCTTTATTGCCCTGTGCAGGGAATGGGAGTTCGGGGCATAGGTTTGCCGCTCACATCATCCGTAAAAGTGTTCTAAGGGACTCTGACCGACTCGGTTAGCGTCGTTGAAGCCCCAGACCGTTTGCAGTGTTGACGGTCTGGGGCTTTTGTTGACTACATTTTATAGTATTCTGTATCTTATTCTTCCGCGCCTCAGGCGAAGAACAGCGGGTAGCATCTGCCCTGGCTGTCCAGCGGGATTGGCATCACATAGGCGTTCTCCCAGGTGCCGTTGTAGCCGTTGACGTAGTCGGAACCGGCTGCGGGGATATACTCTCCGGCACCGTAAACGGTGGCCTGGGCCAGCTGCTCGGCGGAAACGGTCACGGTAAGGCACTTTTCGCCATAGCTCTTGCGGGCACCGTACGCATCATATTCGCCGTTGATGCTGAAGCTGCGGAACACGCGGTAGTGGGGCTCGGCAGCTTCCTGGGTAACGTAGACGACCATGGAGTAGTACTGAGTGCGGTTGTAGGAGGAGCCGCCGTTGACCCGGCTGCCACAGGACCAGCAGTAGCGGCTGTCGGAGGAGACCTCTGCCCAGCAGTTGGAGCAGTAGCTGCCCCAGCAGGCGGAAGCGGAGGAAGCGCCGACGCTAAGAAGGATGGTTACCAGAAGGATGACGGAAATCAGCTTTTTCATTGTTTGTTTCTCCTTTAAGATGTTGTTCGAGCAGGTTTTTGTTTTCTCTGTTCTCTATGTTTGTAGTATAGCATCAATCAGGAGATGGTTTTTTAAGCTCCGCCCGTGGGAGGGGCAAGGTCACACGATTGATGGGCATGGTACGTAGACAGGGTACCGGGAATCACTGGCCAGGCAAGGCCGTTCTCGTCAGGAAGTTTTATTGATAGGGTAACAGTTGGTAACTCTGTAACCTTAATTTCCTTATACCCCCTTAAGACTCCATTTTTCGTAGTCTAATAATAGTCTACGGCGTAGCATTACCTAAGGTTACCCGAACCCGGATCACTTCAAACAGTGTCAAACCGAAGCCATTGCAGCAACGCATCACACCGCTCTTATGATAAATGTCGCTCTTTCGATAATTCAAATTGTGAAAATTCACAAGTTTGAATTATCAATAATTCAAACTTGATTTTTTGCTTTCTTTATGACATACTTTCCCTAATGGAGGTGTTCCTATGTTACGTACCAGTACCCCGCTCAAACGAAGAGATCTGTATTTAAATCAGCTCATTGCTTTTCAGGATACGGAACCGGTAAAAGTGATTACGGGTATCCGGCGTTGTGGTAAATCAAGTGTAATGAAGCTCATGATTCAACACCTGAAAGAAACCGGAATTCAGGATAACCAAATCATCCATATGAATTTCGAGTCACACGATTACCGAAAGATGAGCACAGATGATTTATATGATTATGTTAAAACGAATACGCTTCCCGATAAACGTATGTACCTCTTCTTTGACGAGATACAGAGAATGGAAAGCTGGGAGCATGCGATTAACGCTTTTCGCGTAGATCTTGACTGCGACATCTATCTGACCGGTTCGAACGCGTATCTTCTTTCGTCCGAGTATTCGACCTATCTCTCCGGTAGATATATTGAAATCAAAATGCTGCCCCTTTCTTTCGGGGAATTTATATATTTCCATGGATATCAGCTAACGGAGTATCGTTCGCCATCAGGTGCGCTCAAAAAAAGAGTTCAGGATTCGAACGGCAACTATTATGAAACGCAGGATTTATTCGACGCATATATAAAATACGGCGGCATGCCCGGTATTGCAGACGTTGGCCTTGAGCAGGATAAAGTTCTCACCTTGTTGGATGGTACCTACTCAACAGTTGTAATCCGGGATATTCTGGAACGCGTGCGCAGACGCGGCCAACGTCAGATATCTGACCCGGAACTGCTGAAGAAAATAATTCTGTTTCTTGCAGACAACATTGGGAACACCACATCCTTAAATACAATCTGCAACACTCTCGTTCATGAGAACATGCTGGAAAACCCTTCAAAAAAAGGAAAACCGGCGATCAACACAATCGCAGCATACCTTTGCGCCCTAATGGAAGCCTACTTTTTCTACGAAATCAAACGTTTCGATATTAAGGGAAAAGATTATCTTCGCACATTAGGAAAATACTATATCGTTGATATCGGTTTGAGAAACTATTTGCTCGGATACCGGGATATGGATACCGGGCATGCAATTGAGAACATTGTCTATTTTGAGTTGGTCCGCCGAGGTTATGACGTTGCAATCGGTAAAGTCGGAACAAAAGAAGTAGACTTTATTGCAACAAAAGCAGATAGGAAAATCTACTATCAAGTTACGGAAGAAATGTATGCAGAGACTACAAGAGAACGTGAACTCTCACCGCTTCGCAGCATTCCGGACAACTACGAAAAAACAGTAATCGTCTTCAATAATACGTTCCAAACAACGCAGGATGGAATCAAAATCCTGGGGCTGATTGACTTCCTGTTGGAAGGATATTAAATACTCGGGTCAACAGTGCAAACTGTTGGCCTTTTCTTTTTGTGGAAAACGTGAACCATGCCAGACCATCAACGGTCGTCTGTAGGAAAAACTGTATTGTGGTAATGATGCAGGACAACCCTATTGAAAACTTTTACGGTAAACCGGAGTTCGTTTTCACCGGGCATGTTGTAACGGTCAGGGGCCTTTTCCGTCTGTACAGTACCGGGGTATGCAGTCTTTACGGCACAATCATGCTCGTTGAATGGTCTGTTGTGTAAGAAGTGACAGTACGGTCCTTAATTGCTATTAAACCTTAAAAAATGGGGTCTTAGGGGGGTATATGCAGCTTATAGTTCTGGGTGTCACTTCTTACACACTTAGCCCAGAAAGCTGTGCTCCGCACCTGATCCGTTTTGGACAGCAAGACCATAATAAAAGCTGCCGTTATGTGCCCGTTTCTTTTTGAACCCTGCTTGTTCCAGAATGTGTCCGAAGTCGCTCGCGCGTCTGGTATGCTCCCGGTTTCTGTCGCACCACTGGCGGTAGGCATCGTACAATCTGCCGATCTTTTTTATGTGCGCTCGCCAGATGCATAAAAGAAAAGAGCATAAGGATCCCGCCGGCCACGTCCTGTGCCCATAGGTTTCTTATGCTCTTCGTTATTTTTCCGGGAAAAGCCCGGAAGTCAATTTTATTGTGCAGCCCTTACTCCACGATCTCTTCGCCGATTTTGTAGACATCACCTGCTCCAACGGTGAGGATGATATCACCGGGACGGGCAATATCCTTCAGGCAGGCCTCCAGGCTGGCAAAGTCCGGGAAGAACCGGGAACCGGGAACCTTTTCGGCAAGGTCCGCAGAGGAGATGCCGATGGTATTGGTCTCCCGGGCAGCGTAGATCTCGGCCAGGACCGCCACATCGGCCCGGCGGAGCTGCTCCACAAAATCATCAAAGAGAGCCTTGGTACGGGTATAGGTGTGGGGCTGGAAGACCAGAAGGGTACGCTTGTAGTTGAGGGTGGAGACCGTGTCCAGAAGGGCCTTGAGCTCACCGGGATGGTGGGCATAGTCGTCATAGACATCTGCGCCGTTGAACTTGCCCTTGAACTCGAAGCGGCGGCCGGCACCGCTGAAGCCGGCAAGGCCGTATTTCACTGCGTTGGGGCGAACGCCCAGGCAGATGCAGGCGGCCGCAGCAGCCAGCGCATTCTTGACGTTGTGCATGCCGGGAACATGCAGGACCACATCGGTAAAGCGTTCGCCACGGTACATCAGGTCAAACTTCGTTTTGGCACCGCAATGGGTGATGTTTGTGGCATAGACATCCGCATCGGAGGTCATGCCGAAGGTAACGACCTTTTTGCCCAGGTCACGGACCACGTCCATGGTCTCGGGGTCATCCAGGTTGGCAACGATATAACCATCCTCGGGAACCTTGGCCGCAAAGGCACGGAAGGAGTTTTTCACATCTTCCAGGTCCTTGAAGAAATCCAGATGGTCTGCTTCCACGTTAAGCACTACGGCAATCGTGGGGTGAAAGGCCAGGAAGGAGTTGCAGTATTCACAGGACTCCATAATAATGGTGTTGCCGTGGCCGACACGATAGCCGGACTTAAGCAGAGGCAGAGTACCGCCGATCATGACGGTAGGGTCTTTATCCGCAGCCATCATGATGTGGGTGCACATGGAGGTCGTAGTGGTCTTGCCATGAGTGCCGGAAATGCAGAGGGAATTGGCATATTCCCGGGAAATGGCACCCCATGCCTCCGTGCGCTCAAAAACAGGAATGCCGCGGGCACGGGCGCCGACAATTTCCGGGTTATCGTCATGGACGGCTGCAGTACGGACAACAAAGTCCAGATCCTGTTCCAGATTGGACGCCGCATGGCCAAGATAGATCTGTACGCCTTTGGCGCGCAGGGAAAGCACGTTGGGATTCTCCGAAATGTCGGAGCCGGTCACACGGATGCCCATGCCCCGCAGCACTTCCGCCAGGGACGACATGGATACACCACCGATGCCGATGAGATGCCCCTTTCTGCCAGGGGACAGGAAGTTGTCAAAATCAGCCATAAAAAGGTTCCTCCGGTTGGCAGGACAAGGCCCGCCATTCTATATTCGCAAACGGCGCAAACAGTTGAAGTATGCGCCGCAAAATGGTACAATAAATATTCCGCAGGCATGCCTGGGGAAAAGCTTTAGTATTATAATACCGGACAGGAGGCAATGCAAGGAAATCTTGCCTCCTGCGGGAAAAGGCGGTAAGCGATGATGGATGAACGGGCAGAAGCAGGCACGCTGCAGGCCCTGCGGCAGAGCTGCGAGGGTTGCCGGGCCTGTGAGCTGGGCAATACACGCACAAACCTGGTGTTCGGTGTGGGTAATCCAAGGGCCGACGTACTGTTTGTCGGTGAAGGACCCGGTGAGCAGGAAGACCTGAAGGGAGAGCCCTTTGTGGGCCCCGCAGGACAGCTGCTGGACGTGTTGCTGAGTCTGGTGGACCTGGACAGAGAGACCGTGTACATTGCAAACATCGTCAAGTGCCGCCCGCCCCATAACCGTGACCCGAAGGATGAGGAACGGGAAGCCTGCCTTCCCTGGCTGCGGCAGCAGATCGAGCAGATTGACCCGAAGATCATTGTTTGCCTGGGGCGTATTGCTGCCATCACACTGATCCGTCCGGATTTCCGCATCACCAGGGAGCATGGGCAGTGGTTTGACATGGACGGGCGGCGGATCATGGCAACCTTCCACCCCTCCGCACTGCTGCGGGATATCAGCAAGAAGCCGGAGGCCTTTGTAGACTTCCAGACGCTGCGGGCAGAATACCGGAGCATCAGTGAGGAATACCGCAGACGGTC
>JAZRWD010000259.1:0-9084 GCA_045599525.1 Candidatus Limivicinus sp.
ATGGAGTCTACGCTTCTGCAGGTGCTGGCCCGTCACCCGGAGCGTATCTGCTTTGATACGCTGCCCGAAGGTGAGCTGATGGCTGCCGTGCGGCGGGTGCTGATGACGAAAGCCGGCTATCAGACCGGGCAGTCCGATGCAGCCTGGTATTATGGTGTACCGCCCCTCCGGCGCTCCTATGCCAATCAGCTGGGCTTTGGCCCGGGGGCCGTCTCGGTCTTTGACGGGCAGGCCGTGCAGACGACAAGCGACTTTGCGTTCTACTGCGAGCATTCCGAAGACTTCGAGGCGCTGGTCAGCCACGGCTGAGCCCTCTTTGCCGGGAACGGCGAAAAACCGGACGCAGCAAAAACCGGACGCAGAAAATACGGACGGCGAAAAAGTCGGATGACGAAAAAAACGGACGCAGCAAAAACCGTACACCCGGGAAACCGGGCGACAAAAACAGCACAGGACACGATTGCACACGCCATGCGGCGGGCATCCTTGTCCTGTGCTTTATGTTTATTTGGGGCTCTCCGACGGCCTATACCGCCGGAGAGCTTGGTTTATGCGGGTATTCTGCGGGAAAAAGGATCAGACAGCGCGGCCTGCGTCGTTGCCGGAGCGGATAGCCATACCGATGTTGAAGGGGTTGGCTGCGTCGCCGATGGTGTAAACTTCGCCGGAGAAGGCGTCGGCCAGCTCGGTGTTGGGCAGCATGTCAGCACCGTTGACGATGGCGTCGCACTTGATCTTCATTTCCACACCGGTCTCGGTGATGATGGTTGCCACACCGTCGGCAGCGGAGACCAGCTGTGCCATCGGGTAGGACTGAACGCCCAGAGCATAGAGGGCGGTGGTCATCATACGCATGGCGTGCTGAGACTGCTGCATATCCAGCTCGGAAGCGGGGTTCGGGGTCACGATGGTGACGTGCTTCTTCTTCTGAACGGTGAGCCACAGGGCTGCGTCGAAGGCCTGTGCGTTGGAGCCGTAGACGATGACCTTGTCGCCCATCTCGGTGAACATGAAGTTGTCCATCTCGATAACGGGGGTGTTGCCCTCAACGGACAGGGTGTCGCGGACACCGCCGGTAGCAATGATCACGGCGTCGGGAGCTTCGGCTGCGATGAGGTCAGCGTCGACTGCGGTGCCGGTGACAACGTTTACGCCGTTGATCTCGAGCTGGCGGATGAGGTAATTCTTCAGGTCGCCCAGATTCTCGTGGTTGCCCTTAACGATGGAGGCGAAGTCCAGAAGACCGCCGAGGAAGCCCTTCTTTTCATACAGGGTGACGTCGTGGCCACGCTGTGCAGCGATGCGTGCAGCTTCCATGCCGGCAGGGCCGCCGCCGATGACCATGATCTTCTTGGCCATCTCAGCTGCGGGAACCTCATAGGTAGCCGGGCCGTTCTCGGTCATGACGCGCTGGGTAAGAGCATTGACGCGGCAGTAGCCGGACATGCGGTTTGCCTCGTTGCTGCCGATGTGGCAGTGCAGGCAGCGGGTGCAGGGTGCGATCTCGTCGATGCGGCCGTCGCGCAGCTTGTTGACATATTCGGGGTCAACGGTCAGCGGGCGGTTCATCAGCAGGAAGTCGACCTTGCCGTCTTCCAGAGCCTGCTCGAAGAGGTCGGGAGCGTGTGCGGGGTCCATATAGGTGACAGCGCCGCAGGGGATGCTCAGTGCCTTCTTGTATTCGGCAGCAACGTCAAGCAGCATGCCGCAGCCGCTGGTGTCGCCGATGACCTTGCCTTCCCAGTGACGGTTGAAGTCGTACTGGGTGCCGAAGCCGGTGACGCCTTCGATGCCGTTGAGGATGAAGTACAGGTCGGAGCCGAACTGTGCTACATGGTGGCCAAGGGGTCCGATACGGAGGTGCATGGAGTCTGCGCCGGCTGCCTCAAACAGCTTGGCGAACTCGATGCCCTCTTCGTAGGTGTTGACCTGGGTGTGCGGTGTGGTCACGGCAGCGTCCAGCGTCATGATGGTCGGGTTATTGGTGATGTTGTCGTTCTCTTCGATAGCGTCGATGAGGATCTGTACCAGAGCGTCGGGACGGGCAGCCTTAACACCCTCGATCAGCTCGGTGACGAAGCGGGCGCGGTTCTCCAGGGAGCCGATGCCGTACTCGTCGGTGCGGGTGTTGTGGAAGCGGGACAGGAAGTGCTCGGGCATGTTGAAGCCGGCGCAGTTAAATTCGATGACCTTGAAGCCCATGTCGATGAGGCCGACAGCCTTCTGGATCATGCGGTCACGGGCAGCGTGGACCTGCTCGATGGTCATGTCGTTTTCGCCCATGCCGAAGCCGGAGATCTGGTAGCCCAGGCTGGTGCCGTACTCGGCGCAGGTGTCGACGAGCTTCTTGCCCCATGCCAGAACGTCGTCAGCATAGACGCCGTCTTCGGGGATCTCGAGAGCAGCAACGCTTTCGAAGTAGATCAGCTCAACGCCGCCCTTGGCGAAGTTGACGTAGTAATCGAACAGCTCGTCGGTGAGGCCGTTGAGATAGGTGGCGGAGCCGGCGGCGGACTTGACGATGCGGTTGCTGATGGTCAGGTTGCCGATAGTCAGCGGGGAGAAGAGGGTCTTGAGTTCCTTGTCGGCGGTTCTCCATTCGCTTTCGGGGCGCTGGGGGTTGATGTAAGCGGTGTAGAGCTTCTGCTCCGGGGTGGTGGCGTCTGCCTGGTCGGCGAAAGCCAGACCGTTCATCAGGCCCATGCCTGCAGCGCTGACGGCGCCTGCGGCCATGCCCTTCAGAAAGCTTTTGCGGGAAATGTTCATAGCGGTGTTTTTCCTTTCTTTCGTAAATTACCTCAGAGAGTGTGCCCGCAGGACAGAACAGGCTGCCTGCGGGCACACTCTCTTCTATTTTCAGTATAGCATAAAGCGTCGCATTTGACAATCGAGGAAAGAACGCTCTCAGCCCGGGCTTCCGGTGTTCTGCGCGATGATCTTCTCAATGCCGGCCCAGTTTTCCAGCACGATGCGGGCAACGCTGGGGGCGTACATCCGGCCGATGTTGCGCTCGATCTCCCTGCGACAGATTTCGGGCTCCAGGCGGTCGCGGTAGACGCGCTTTGAGGTCATCGCGTCGATGGAGTCCGCCACCGCTATAATGCGGGAGCACAGGGGGATCTCCGTGTCGGCGAGCCCTTCCGGGTAGCCTTTGCCGTCGAAGCGCTCGTGGTGGTGGCGGATGATGCGCGCGATCTCACCCATACCACGGGCCGACCCGATAATGTCTGCGCCGATGGCGGCATGGCGGCGGATAACGGCATATTCCTCGTCGGTCAGCCGACCGGGCTTCGTCAGAATATGGTCCGGAACACCGATCTTGCCGATGTCGTGCAGGTAGGCGGCGTAGCCGAGCTGGGTCAGGGTGGTGGCGGAAAGCCCCATCTTTTCCCCAATGAATACCGACAGCTCTTTCACACGGTCGGAGTGGGTGGCGGTGTAGTGGTCCTTTGCCTCAACCGTGCGGACAATGCAGTCGATGATATCCTTCAGGTCCTTGGCGGTATCCGGGGCGTGCTCATTCCGGTGGGCGGCCTTGTCGCGGTACATGTTCAGGTCAGCCTCCTGCTGCCAGTCGCTGATGCTGAGACGGCTCCCGTCCGGGCGGCACAGGTGGCTGCCGCCGATGGCCAGGGAAAGCGCCCGGCCTACGCCCACGCTGCAGCGGCTTACGGTCTCCCGGAAACGGGCCTCAACCGTTGCCGTGTCGATCTCCGGTCCGGTGAGCAGGGCGACAAACTCGTCCCCGCCGATGCGGAAGCATTCCCCGCTATCGCCAAAGGCCTCTTTCAATGCGCGGGCAGCAGCGACGATCAGGTCGTCTCCGGCACGGTGGCCGAAGGTGTCGTTGGTGTGTTTCAGGCCGTTTACGTCGACGATATAGAGCATGGCATCCTGCCCTGCGGGCAGCTCCTTCTCTATGCGGATCAGCTCTTTTTCACAGGCGCGGCGGTTTGGCAGCCCGGTGAGGTAATCGAGGTGAGCCAGCTCCTCCTCCATAAGCGCCTGCGCGAGTGCGACCTGACTGCTGTTGAGCATGTGCAGAAAGCGTACGACCAGCGAGGCAAACAGCAGCACAACGTGCAGCAGAATACCGAACAGCATCGCGTTGCGGTAGGCGGCGCCGCCGGCTGCCCAGTACAGCAGCATGGCCACAGCAGCGGAAATAAACAGCACCACGTAACCCAGCAGCTGCAGCACAGGCTCATTGTCCGTGTCGTTCCGTGGCTGACGGGCGAGGTGCGGGCGGAGCAGATAAACGGAGCACACCACAATGCCCAGAATGGTGAGCGCGTGGCTTCCCACGATCATCTGTTCCAAACGTACCAGACCCGACAGGCTCAGCGCGGACTGCAGCAGCAGGTTGAGCGGGGAGAGCTCGGCGATGATCTCCAGCTGACGGTAACGTCTTCCGCAGCTGACATGCACATAGTAGATGATCGGCACGGGCATGGCGGCCAGAAAGAAGTAGCACAGCATGCCGACGATCTCCTGCGGCACGCCGGTGATTGCGGGCATGCGGGAGTCGGCCCAGCTCCAGCCAACGGCACAGAACAGAAACATACCCAGCGTGAATACACGCCGGTCGGCAAAGCCGCGGGAGTCGGCATACAGGCCGAAACTGACCAGGATAACGGCGAAGATCAGAAACAGCCACAGCAGGATCTGCGTCATCAGTTCGCGGTTGAGGGTCTCCGAATAGGCGGCAGACGGGGTGCCGTAATACGGCGCGTCCAGTTCACAGCTGCCGGACACCCCGTGTATCGTAAACGTGATGGTGGAGAAGGGGTGGTCTTCCGCCGGAAGGTTGACAATGCGGGTGCCCGTGTAGCGGACCTGCGAGGCCAGCACGCTGTTGTTTGCGCTGTAGAGCACCTCGCCGTCCACGTCGATGGTGAACTGCAGGCGGTGGTCCTCAAAGGTCAGCGCCATACCGGCCAGCTTGCTTCCGGCGTGGGAGAAGGTGAAAACCTCATCCTCGCTGTCGGCAAGCAGCGTAATGGGGAAGACGGCGGGCTCGCTGTGCCCGTCCTCGTCCGACAGGATCCAGCCGCTGTCCAGCGGCTTCATGGTCCCGCCGTAGCCGCTCGGCGGGGGCGGCAGGATATCTGAGAAGTGCATATCCAGAACGGTATAGCCGCGCAGCAGACAGTATATCGCCAGGGTAATAGCCAGAAAATTCAGCACACGCAGCAGGGGCGTACGGGCGCGCCCGGTTGGGGCTGAGGACGTGTAAAACATGGCCGGAACAGATTCCGTATCCGAAAGTTGCATAGGCGATCCTCCGAAAAAAGGTTTTCGGGAAATAAGGTATGGTAAACGGTATGGTTACCGTATGGTATAGTTGAAGTATTTCGGTAAAGCCGAATTCAGACGGAAAAATCACAAATATAATACATCAATCGTGCCGGAAGTGCCAGTGAAATATTGGAAGATTGCCGAATGACCGTGGTGATCCTCTGCAGCGCAGCGGGAAAGCACCGTCTGCCGCATTTCGCCCATTGTACGGCGGCGGAAAAGCGGCTATAATAACCGTATCTACTCTCGTATACGGTATCCGAAACACCGGCAGTTTCCGTGCCGGAAAAAATAAGGAGAACGATCCTATGAAAAACAAAGCAAAAGCCCCGTCGGCCGGTCTGCGCCTGAACTATCGCCGCACATTTCAGATCGGCTTTGCCTTTTTTGGCATCCTGCTGCTGTGGCAGGTCTACGATTCCTGGTGCCCCACCTTCCTGACGGACATCTTTGCCCGCCGCATGTACGGCATCTCCTCCGCGGAGCTGAAGGCGGGCGACCCGGCCAAGATCCTCAATGTGCAGTGGCTGGTTGGCATTATCATGGCCTGCGATAACCTTGCGGCCCTGATTCTGCTGCCCGTATTCGGCGCGCTGTCCGACCGCACCCATACCCGCATCGGCAAACGCATGCCGTTCATTCTGGTCGGCACCTTTGTGGCTGCGGTGGCCTTCCCGTTTGTGCCGCTGTTCTTCCACGCCAATAATATTGCCGGCATGGTTTTGTCCATGGCCCTGGTTCTGCTGTTTATGATGATGTACCGTAACCCCGCCGTCGCTCTCATGCCGGATATTACGCCCAAGCCCCTCCGTGCAAAGGCCAACGGCATCATCAATATTATGGGCTATCTTGGCGGTGCCTTTGCCACTGTGCTGGGCATCTTCCTTCCGCTGAGCAGCTACATCAACGCCGGGGACGCGGCGCGCAACGTGTGGACGATTGAAATTCCCTTTATTGTGGCATCCCTGCTCATGGTCATCTCTGCCCTGGTCCTGTTCTTCACCGTCCGGGAAAATGACATCGCCGAGGAGATGAAGGACCAGATGGCGGAGGGCGAACGCCTTGCCGCTGTCGAGACCCCCATCGAGGACGACAAGCCCATGTCTGCGGCCAACCGCCGCATGCTGCTGGCCATTCTCGGGGCAGAGTTCCTCTGGTTCATGTCGGACAATGCCATCGGCACCTATATCGGTAACTATGTCATCTATTATCTGAACTCCGTCTCCAGTGCCACCATGATCCTCACGATTCTCGGCGGTCTGGCCTCAGTGGTCGGCTTTGCCACAGGCGGCGGCATTGCGGAGCGTATCGGCCGCAAATGGACCGTCGCCGTCGGTCTGGGCCTCACCGTCGCGGCCCTGCTGTTCATGTGCTTTATTTCGCCCACGGACCGCGTTACCGGAGCCAACGGGGAGTATGCCTTCCCGTCGCTGCTCTTCGTGGTCTGGGGCATTAAGGGCCTGGGTATGGCCCTGGTGCATAACTGCTCCTTCCCCATGGTGGTCGAGCTCAGCTCCTCCAAAACGGTCGGCCGCTTTACCGGCTTCTACTACACGGCCAGCATGTCCGCGCAGACGGTCACGCCTGTGCTGCTTGGCCTGATCTTCACCCGCACAGGGGCATGGCGTGCCCTGCCCGTCTATTCCACGGTCCTTGTTCTGCTGAGCTTTGTGGTGTTCACGGCTCTGGTAAAGAATATCAAGGCGGGGAAGGTGGCCAATACGGTCGGCCTGGAGGCTCTGGGCGAGCTCGACGACTGAAGGCCATCAGCATAGCTTTCTGTGCCCCATACAGAAAAACGTATCCCCCGTAAGCCTGCCGGAATGGTACGCTTACGGGGGTCTTCTGCTTCTACCCTTCTTTCGGGCTTCCACATTTCCGCAGTATATTATTGTTCTGCGGCCTCAGTGGCCTGCAGACGGGTGAAAAATTCGGTGTGTGCTTCGTGATAATTGCGGTTAAAGAGCGGGTCCATACCGGCGTGCAGGCGGGAGATGTAGCTGTGGGCCTCACTGCTCATGCTGGGGTCTGCACGCTCAATAGTCGCCACGCCAATATTGGAACACACGTCGGAGATGCGTTCGATATCCGACAGCAGGTTCAGAAAATCCGTACCCGCATAGATGTTGCACTTGCCGTCCCGCAGACGGGCAATGTGGTTATCGTGCAGGGTATTGACCATATCATCCACGACCTCCTCCAGCGGCTCAATGTGCTGTGCGGCAGGGACGTCCAGCTTTTCGAAGGCCAGGAGCGTATAGTCCATAATATGGCCGATCAGCTCGGAAAGAATCTTCAGCTCATTGCGCGCCACGGAGGAAAAGACGGTGCCTTTTTTCTGCAGGTCCTGTGCGGTCTCACAAATGTTCACTGCGTGGTCACCCAGGCGTTCAAACTCATTCACCAGCTTGTAGTATTCGTCCAGGATCCGTGCATGCTGCTCCAGCACGATGTGGGGGGACAAGGCTACCAGATAGTTGCCCAGACGGTCGGCCAGCAGGTCGATGTTGTCCTCCTCGGCCAATACCTCCTGCACCAGCGTTTCGTCGTAGCTTTGCAGGAGCGAAAAAGCCGTGTCAATGTTTTCCCGTGCGGCCTTAAACATGGTCAGCAAGGTGTTGTAGCAGCTGTTCAGGGCAATTGCGGGGGAACTGAAGAAGTTCGGGTTCAGGGAGCTCAGGCGGTCCTCATAACGGTTGACGGGGGTAGCCTCGTCTTTGACCAGGCGGCGGCTCCAGTTCTCCGTTACGTTAACAAACGGCAGCAGCAGAAGAGCACAGACCATGTTGAACAGACTGTTGGTGTTGGCGATCACACCGGAGGTGACTACGCTGTCCCACAGGCGGTCGATGAGCCCTAAGCGGTGAATCACGTTAACGGCGACCAGGGTAAGCACGGTCTTTCCCAGGTTGAAGAGGATGTTTACAATGCCAACGCGCTTGGCATCGGGCTTTGCGCCAATATAGCAGACAATGGCTGTGGTCACGCAGTCGCCCAGCCAGATACCAACCAGAATCGCGTAAATTGCCTTAAACGTAAGTTGCCCGGAGGATGACAGTGCCTGCAGAATACCAATCGTGGCCGATGAGCTCTGCAGGATGAAAGCAACGCCGGCACCTGCCAGGTAGCCCAGCACAGGGCTGGCGCTGAAGCCGGTGAACAGGGCCTCAAAGGCACCGCTTTCGGCAAGCGAATCGACCGAACCGGTCATGTTCAGCAGGCCGGTAAACAGAATGCCGAAGCCAATAGCGACTTTGCCAATCGTGTCGGAATTGCGCGTATGCAGGAACATCAGCAGTACGATGCCCAGAATCAGGGCGGCAGGGGCCAGGGTAGAGGGCTTGAACAGCTGCAGCCACGCCGTGGCGGAACTGTTCAGGTCAAGCAGGCGGATGATCTGACCCGTTACGGTTGTGCCTACGTTTGCCCCGATAATAATGCCTAACGACTGGTGCAGGGAAATAATGTTGGCCCCAACCAGTCCGGCCGTCAGTACGATCGTTGCCGTAGAAGACTGAATGACCGCCGTTATGCCAAGCCCCAGTAAAAAGGCCTTCAGTGCATTGTTCGTGACGGTCTCCATAGCCTGTTTCAGTGCGGCACCGGAGCCTTCCTTCAGGCCTTCGCCCATCAGGCGCATGCCGTACAGGAACATGGCCAGCCCGCCGAGCAGGGACAGCAGAGTATAAATATTCATTTTTCCTTTTATTCTTTCTATTCACAGGATCCTGCAGCCGTATTGGAAGCAGGGGAAGGATGGAGACGGAAACAGCGCGGCCGCCTTCC
>JAZRWD010000260.1:0-5020 GCA_045599525.1 Candidatus Limivicinus sp.
AACTGTGTTCCGAAAATACCCGCACCGGACATGCCGCCGAATAGGGTGAGGTTGAACACGAAAATCAGCTGGTTGACGATGGAAACGGCACTCATCTGGGCAGTGCCTACCTGGCCGACCATGACATTGTCCAGCAGGTTCACAAAATTGGTGACCAGATTCTGGATGATCATAGGAACGGCAATAGCGAGGGCATAACGGTAAAAAGCCCGGTCGCCGATATATTTTTGTTTCAACGTTTGCATAAAAGAATTTTTTCTCCTGTCCGGTCAGAGCCGAAAGCTTAAAATGACAATATGGCGTATTATACCATGGATAATCCGAGACGCAAGGGAGAAACCGGCGAAAAGCCGGGGATAAAAGTGGTCGATGCTTCTATTCCGTGAGAAAAGCACGGTCATAAACGAAGGAGCGCTCCTTTACGCCGGAAAGAGGATGGAGTATAATCAGGAAAGAAATTGTATGGGCTGCAGAGAAAACAGCCGGCGCGGATTTAGGTGTTTGCCTAAGAGGTGCTGCTGTTTCTGCTGCCGGGAAGGACGGCGTAATGAAAAAAACAGTGGGTTCCCGCCTGTATTTGGCGCTGGGTACGGGGATTCTGGCTCTGGATGCGGTATGGGCACTGTTTCTCATGCAGGGAGAAACCGTAAAGCTCTCCGCCGTTTTGGTGAGCCTGGTTGTGGCGGCATTTGGTGGCCTGTACCTGCGACAGGCCTTTGTGGCGCTGAAAAAAGAGCAGCAGGCGGCTGCAGAGCAGGAGGCAGGAGAACATCCGGATTTGGCAGAAAAGGAAATCCGGGCGGCCTATCCAGCGGAAACAGAAGGCATGAAGCTTTCCCGTGCGTTCTATCTGCGGGAACGCCCGCAGGAAAAAGTGGATATCTGGTACAGTACAGGTGAGCGCAGGACACAGAAGCATTTCTTCCGTGTGCAGGGCAGTGCCTGGATCATGACCGATTATGACGAGTTGAACGCGGCCCTGCTGATGCTGCGCAACGGGGTGTTTGACCCTATGCTCTACTCAGCGGTGCAGCCGTCAGACAGCCTGACGGAACGGCTGAAGCAGTATTGTGAGGCTCACCCTGAGAGAAAGGAAGCCATCGCCAGGCTGAAGGAGAAAGCCTTTGCCGAACTGGAGGAGGCCCGGGTCGTACAGAACTTTGCTGCTCTGGAGGAGCTGCAGAAGCTGCGTCTGGTCTCGCTGGTGAGCGCACAGTCCCGTGACCTGCGAAAGCGATTTGTCCGTGAAGCGAAAAAAGGCGTGAACTTCGGCGAACTTGCTTACGTCAGTTCTCTGCGGTTTCTTTACTGTATTATGCTGGCCGACGTCGGGAAAAAACGCGTGAAGGGAGAGCGGGGCTATATCCTTCTGGAACCTCTCCAGGCACTGGGTGTGGATTTTTCTCCCTACCGGGAGCTGGCGGAGGAGATCGGAACCGGTTTCCGTGTGTTTGTGGATCTGCACAGCAAAGAAGATGAAGGCAGGGTGCGTGATGCCCTTTCGGGCAGGACCTACGTCTTTTCGACCTTCCCGGTCGCTGAGGAACAGAAGGACCCGGCGAAACCGCCGGTGCAGGTCTATGGCTGGCAGCTGACAGAGCTTCAGTAATGAAAAAGGGGCGTGCCTGGCGGCACGCCCTGAAATCATTTTGCGGGAAGAAGGGGTTCGACCCTGCAGCTTATTCGGGGATATACGTGGTCTGGGTCTTGAGACCGGCGGCACTGTTGGGCATCAGAGCCAGCTCAAGACTGGTGGGTGCACCGTAAGCAGCGCAGTAGCCGTCCAGCATCGGATACATGCCGGTGCTGTAGTAGTCATTGATCATTGCCAGGCCTTCCTCGGTGGAGAGGACTTCGTTCTTGTAGGCAACGAGCATATCCAGGAAGCTCGCGCTCAGGCAGAGGCTGTAGTCATACTTGGTTTCACCTTCCATTGCGGTGGTGAAGCGGGCGGCATTAGCCATGGTAGGGGACATGTTCATCAGGAACGGAGCAGTGACAACGATACGGGTCGGGATGATCTCATAGACCAGGCTGGCACCACCATTGACCAGGTTGGAGATGTAAGCGAGCTTTGCAGCGCGGATCTCTGCAGCATCGGTGAGCTGGGCGAAGCCGGCAGCGTATGCACCCCAGGTGGAGGCGAGGGTGGGATAGTATTTGTCAAAAACATTGATGAGAGCGTCCTGGCCTTCGACGGTCTCCAGGTCTGCGGCGGAGTAAACGCGGACGGTTCCGTTATACTGCACACCGTAGGAGCAGTAGTAGTTATAGGTATCTTCTTCCTCAACACGGAGCTGACGGACCCAGCAGATGCTGACTGCGGGATTCAGCGTGAACTGCATGGTCTTGGATGTGCCGGCTTCGGAGACACCCAGCAGGTGCAGGTTGTCCGCATCCAGAACCAGCTCAAGGTTGGTGTTATTGGGGATGTTGTTGAAAGAGGTTGCCATCTGGTACATTTCGCGGTAGTTGTTGCCGGTTTCGTCCTGTGCGAAATCGGGGCTGCCGAGATAGGTGCCACCCTTCAGAAATTCCTTGATTGCTGCGACCTGAAGCTCGGTGGTCCATTCAATGGCACCGTAGTTCACGCCGCCGACCTTGGCCTCAGTGGCGGAGGTCAGGGCATCGACCCCGGTATTTTTGGTGTAGCCATACTGCTCCGGCTTGTAAACGAAGCCGTGCATCACTGCCCATGCGGCCATGGCCTCTTCTTCTTCGGTCCATTCCTCGGTAAAGGTAGAGCTGGAGACACCATCGAGGGCGTCATCGGCGAAAGCGGCTGCGGTCAGGGAAAAGACCATGACAAGAGCCAGCAGAATTGCGAAAAAGCGTTTCATCGTTTTTCCTCCTGTATAAAATAGTATTGTGTTCCTTTCGGAAAAGAACATGATAGAATCTTAACACTGTACAGAACCATTTTATATAGACAAATATTGTAAAATGGCCTAAAAAACCCTTAAGTCGATTGGCAATTTTCTTCGTCGACTTAAGGGGAAGCATATCCGTACGATGATAATCTACATGGTTTTCTCGGAAACAGGTGAAAAGCGAGAAGAATCTGGCGGCAGAGGGAGCCGGGGTTAAGGCTGCTTACCGCATCCAGGTGGCAAGGGACATGGCCAGTGTGACAAGGGCCAGAATCCCGGCGGCCAGCAGATGATACCTGCGGGTCATGCTGAAAATGGCAACGACCTCCCGGGCGAAGCCATTCGGCCAGAAATACCATTTGGTAGAGCTGGCGATACCTTCGGAATCCATTCCCAGGCGTGCGGCGATCATGCCGCAGCGGAGAACATGGTAATTGGTGGTGGAAAAGGCTGTCTTGGCGCCGGGCTTGAGTCCTTCGATAATCTCTTTCGAGCAGAGAAAATTTTCCCAGGTGTTGACGGAACGCTTTTCCGGAAATACCTCATAATCCTCTGCGGAGTGGGAGAGCAGATACAGGCTCATGGCAGAGCCTTCGCTCATGATTTCATCCGCACCCTGGCCGCCGGAGGGAATAAAGCGCACCGGGATGCCGGTGGCAATCTCCTGCTCCCAGGCATAACGGATGGCGCGATTTACACGGCCACGCACCAGGGGGAGAAGACCACCGTTTTTGCTGATGGAACAGCCGGGGATGATAATAAAATCTTTATCGTAGGCCGGTACCGCATGGGCAGCGACCCAGCCCATCACGATGATGCCGACCATGATGCATTCGCCATATGCCAGCAGGCAGTAGGCATACATGGGGATGAACTGGAACAGGACGCCCAGAAAATCAGAAGAGGTCGTGGCAGAGAGCGTGTCGAAATGACGGAAGACGGGATAGAGAAACAGCGTACCCAGAATGAAGATCAGCTCCAGCAGTGTGCCGACCGTGTTTTTCAGTGCCATGCCTTCGTGGCGAATCAGAGCAACATTGCTGACGGCCATCGCAATACACAGGGCGGTGAACGCCAGAATACTCAGTTCGGAAAAGTGCATGGGGAACGCAAACAGAAAGCTGACGAGTGCCTCAAAAGACGGTGCGGCAGAGCCTGTTCTCAGCCCCCGGATGAGCAGCGAAAGGAACAGCAGTCCGTCGGCTGTGATGAGGGCTGTGCAGAGAATATTGCGGTACAGATAGCAGGACCGCTTCTTTAAGCGGAAAAAGAGCCAAAGCAGGCCGCAGAGAAGGAGAAAGCAGCACCATGCTGCCCACAGATACAGATTCAAAACTGCCCCCCCTTGCAAAAGATCATATAATGCAGTATAACAGAAATCCGTGTGCACAACAATGCCGGAACACGGCAGATGGAGCGCTTTCTGTGCAAAAGATCTGCGGAAAACAGTGCAAGCGCCTTGTCATTTTTCCGGACTGTGGTAATATCTAGAGAAGAACATTTACGGTATGTGCCGGTCCTGCCGGTAGCCACGGCGACGGATTTGACCGGCTGCCCGTCACGTTCTACTCACGACAGATGGCGGATGGACGGTGGCCGACTGCCGTATGCATAACAGAGGATCATAAGCAATGGACCATTTGACACTTGTGCTGCTGATTGAGTTAATCGGTACAGTAGCCTTTACTGTTTCAGGAAATATTGTTGCCATTCAGAAGAAGATGGACGTTTTCGGCGTGATCATCCTTGGTTTTTGCCCGGCTGTTGGCGGCGGGATCATCCGGGACCTGATTTTGGGCGTGACACCACCTTCCGCTTTTCGGACACCCATTTATTTGTTGGTATCACTGATCGTATCCAATATTGCCTTCCTGCGGCCGGTGCGCCGCTACCTGAGCAGCACGCACCCCCACTATGACCGCGTGATGCTGATTATGGATTCGCTTGGCCTGGGTATTTTTACGGTCATGGGAACCCGTACGGCATTGCAGATCGATGCACACTACAGCCTGTTCCTGCTGCTGTTCGTCGGTACAACGACCGGCGTGGGTGGCGGCGTGCTTCGGGATGTGCTGGCGTCTGAGACGCCGGCTGTGTTCGTAAGGCATTTTTATGCAACGGCTTCCCTGCTGGGGGCGATGGCTTATATC
>JAZRWD010000261.1:0-7834 GCA_045599525.1 Candidatus Limivicinus sp.
GGGAATTTTCTTGTGCCGAAGCGTTACCGGGCATGCATACCGGGACGCAGTTCGGAGAGCAGGGGAAGAGGTGAAACCCCTGCGTTCTGTTTTCACAGAACAAAAAGTGGAGGAGAAGGTTATGACCGCTTTCGCTGCAGGCCATACATGGAAGGAGAAATCAGTTAGCATTTGCTAACTGAACATAATATAACACAGGGGAAAGAGGTTGTCAATATGAATAATCCATAAAAACGCAGAAGGCCTTTACAGAACACCTTTACGGTAAGGGCCGTTCAGCTTAGCCAAAACCTGCTGTTATCGATACAACGCTTCGGAGACTAACCGATGAAACCTATTCTGTGCTCTGTTCCCTGGTAGTGGAAGACGGTATGGACGAAGGAAAAACCATGCTTCGGATAGCGCTTCTGGACCATGCCTACTGGGTCATTGGCTGCATGATCGGTGCCTGCATAGGTGAGTTTTTCCGCTTCGACATGACAGGAATCGATTTTTCTGCAACGGCATTTTTCCTTGTTGTTGTGGTGAACCAGTTGAATCAGCACAGGTCAAAGCTCCCGTTTGTGCTTGCCGTCCTGCTTCAGTTCAGAAAAAAGAATATGTATCTGTCCATCAATGCAGGCACCGCCTGTTATATGCTGCTGATACGGCTTTGATTCGCCCTTTCCGGGTATTGCAACAGCAGGGGCTGTCTCGAAACGAGACAGCCCCATTTGGGATTATGGTGTTTTCAGCAGTGGGTCATCCTTCTACAGCCATAATTGCGGAGATATAATTGTAAAGATCCTGCTCTGTCAGCTCGGCCAGGCTATGACCCATGCCCCAGGCAATACCGACGGAGACATCCGCATCGGTGTACGCCTCAAGGCCCTGTGCGATCAGCCAGGCTGCCGGAGCGCCGTGGTCGCCGTCTTCAGAACCAACACGCAGACGCCAGTAAGGGGAAATGGTGGCATCCTCAAAGCCTTCAGTGCCCACTACGTAGTTGATCGGGCTCATGACCTCCAGCATATAGGCTGCGTCGTCGGTAACACCGGCTGCATAATCGTTATACAGAGCAGTGATGTACGCAAGCTCCTCTGTCGTCCAGCCGTACTCATCGGCATTGTCCATAAGGGTCTTCAGCGCGTCGCGTACGACAGGGCTGAAATGCTCCTTGTTGCAGTCTGCGTCCTTGAATGCCTCGTTTTCGTTGCTGTGGTAATTATAGGAGTCCAGGCTGGGGCACATCTTCTTCCGGGCAATATGATTCACGACGAGGTCGTCCAGACTGTCGATGGTGACAACTCCGGTGTCGGGGTCATAGGTAAACCAGCCTTCGCCCAGGCTTGCGATATATTCCTCCGCTGTGGCGGGGGAGTTTTCCGTCTTCAGCTCGTCGTAACGGGCGATATACTCTGCCAGTGAATCGGCATAGATCCGGGCGAAGCCGTCATAGAACGCACCGCCGCGGCCATCGTCACTCAGGTCGAAGCCAAGCTCCTGCACATAGCCTACATACCAGTCGTACAGCAGAGCGGACAGTTCGTCTTCGTGGGCACCGCCCAGAATATTGCTGCCCAGGGGATAACGGTTCTGCGGACCTACCGGGAAGTCCTCCAGCGGGTTGCCCAGCCGGTCGAAGGCCATGTTGTTGAACAGGAAATAGGTCTCATTTGCATACTGATACCATTCATAGGAGGCGTCAGCGGAGCTCAGGTTTGTGATCGGTGCGGAGGCCAGAACGATAAAGATATCGTCGGTGGCATCGGCTGCACCGATCTCTTCCAGATAGCTATCGAAGATCGGGGAATTGCCGGAGGCACCCAGCATGGCGGATACTGCGCCGCCGGAGCTGTAACCACGGGAGACGATGCGCTCGGAACTGCCGGGCAGTACGTCATCGTTGGCTTTCAGGAAACGGATGCCCGCCTTCAGGTCGACCATGATTGCCGGGAACTCGCCGATAAACTTGCCGTTTTCGTCGGTGTTCTTGCTGCCGCGGGTCGCGACGCTGACGTGGACATAACCCTCATTGAGGTAGCCAACGTCCACTTCCTGTATTGTGGAGGCAACATAACCGCCGCTGGTGTTGTGGTATAGAATAGGGGCGCTTTCTGCGGTGTAAACCACGCCGGTGGAGCTGACAATGCTGCCCTCCGGATCAGGCAGGACGGAGCCGTCTTCCTGCTCTGTCATATAGGCTGCCGGGGAATAAATGACCAGATGCTGCAGCTCCGGGTCAACCGGATTGGCGCAATAGACAACGGACAGCGCATAGTAAGCAACGCCGTCATCGGTCTCCCTGTATTCCCAGTTCCAGGGGCCTTCAAAAGAATTGAGTTCCAAAGCAATTTCATCAACTTCTGCGTTTTCATCCGGTGCCGCAAAGGCAATGCAGGCGTTGCCGACCAGCATGCAGAGGCAAAGGCAAAGAACGAGAGATACTTTTATGATATTATTCAAAGCATTTTCTCCTTATCTGTCAAAGTGTTAGGCAGGGCTATCTTGTTTTGCAAGCGATTTCAACCCCAGGATTTCTGTGCGGAGCCCGCTTCGGCCGAAGCCTCTTTTGCCCGGAAGGTCGGGCTGACAACATGGTTCAGCTCAACATTTGTGGCTGCCCGGTAGGCGGTCATGGCATAACCGAACGTCTCATTGACGATGGTAAGTGCCTCTGTCGGGCAGTTGTAATAGCACTGACCGCAGCTCTGGCAATTTTCGGGATAAGCGATGACGGATTTTCCCAGTTCCTTGTTGATACGGAAAACATCCATCGGGCATACTTTAAAGCAGGTGCCGCATCCGATGCACTTGCTGACGTCTGTTCTTGCAACACTCATTTTTCAATCCTCCTGATTACTTGTTGCCCCAGCCACTGGCGGTTTCTACCACAATTCCCTTTGCCGCGGTTTCGCCCGGGAAGTAATATCCATAGCGTTTCTCGTAGGCTGCGGAAAGATCACCTTTCCATTCGTCGGGAATGTCCTGCTTAACAACCTGCATGGTGCCGTCTTCCTGCTTTTCCACCAATATCAGGCAAAGGAAGTTCTCGTCATCGCGATAGGGGAAATCCGAACGGTAGTTCAGACCGCGGCTTTCCTGACGGGCCAGCGAAGCGCGGAGCTTCATCTCGGCAGAGAGAATTTTGTGTTTCATCTCAATGCACAGGCGCAGATCATGCGGAGTGGCAGCGACAAGCTTCGGAAGCACCGTATCACGCATGGTGAGTACCTGGGTCAGTGCGGCGTTCAGATTTGCCTCGCTCTTGGTTACCAGGACCCAGTAAGGGGCCATGATGCTCTGAAGCTGATCTCTTGCCCAGTTCGGATCAAAGCCGCTGGTTACGAGCGTCGGAGCGAGGATCTCTTCTGTGGTTGCTGCAATCTGATCCTCACTGATTTTCGTCAGCTCTGCACCGTCAGCGTAAGCAGCTGCCGCTTTACCCGCATGGTCGCCCATCAGGGAGCAGAAGCTGGAGGTAAAGCCGACGCCGGGAGGATAAGCTGCACCGGTCGGGCCGGAGCAGTTCATGCCGTCACCGGCAACATAGAGGCCTTCTACAGAGGTTTTTCCCTCCAGATCCTCATTGCCGCAGAAAACGCCGCTGCTCAGATGGCCACACATGCCGACTGCTGCGCCATAGATATCGCCCTTGATCATGGTGTCTGAGTGCTTACCGGTACGGACCTCGGCCGGGTTCGTGGAGACGGAGCCACCGCGGCGCGTGACGGCGGCCTCGGTAATGTCTTCTACCGACGTGCCGTCATTGACGGCAAGGCCGGAAGCCTTGGTTACGCGGTCAAGGACCATTGCCTTGCCCTTACCGGTTGCATAGGATTCAATGGTGTCTGCCGTGATATCACCGCCGCAGAGCCAGATCGGGTTCAGGTAGGTCCAGTTATTGTTCAGAAATGCATTGCCCGGTGCATAGGAGACTGTCATGTGGAAGTCGTCAAATTCTTTGCCGCCGATCGGCATACCGAGGTTGTATGCGATGTATTCGCCATCAAAGGTATCATCGCCGACCGGGAAACCGGTAGGCTTATAGCAACCGCCGCCCATTGCCATGACAACGCTTTTTGCATGGACGGTCACAACGGTCTGGCTCGGAACATGGAGACCGATTGCGCCGCAGACCTTATTGTTCTCCGTGATCACATTCGTGATCATTGTGTGGGTTACATAGGGGATGTTGTTGTCCTGCAGGACATGAAGGAACGCTTCACGACGGTCATCAGAAGCATGTGCCGAGTGGTATCCGCGATAGTCCTGGCTCTCCCAATATCCTTCTTCCGCAGCGGTCGGGTACTGGGTCAGAATGCCCCATTCCGTCAGGCGCTGCGCCATGGCTTTGGATTCATCGATCCAGACCTGATACCAGTTCTGGTTCCCGATGTATTCGGAACCGCGCATGATGCATGCCTTGAAGGCTTCTTCGTCATCACCCATTTCAGCGTCAAACCAGCGGTGGGAGCTGGCAAAGGGGGAAAGGCCGGAATAGCCGGGGGTACCCTTATCTACCAGCAGCACATCGGCACCGGCTGCTTTGGCAGAGTATGCGGCATTCAGCCCGGCAAAGCCGGCACCGATGACGAGAACATCGCAGGTATATTCGGTCACCTCCGGTGCATCAACGTGCTCCGGAATGGCAGCTTCTTCGGTCTGTGGCCAGGAGCCATCTGCATACGCGGCTGTTCGGGCAGGATCACAGACGGACATAACACCCATGCCCGCCATTGTTACTGCCCCGGCCGCGATCCCCTTCAGAAATGTACGCCGGGAAAAATTGCTACTTACTTCTTTCATCTATATGCCTCCTCTTTTTGTACCGGCTGCGGTTGCCGGATCTTGATAAGATTCTATCAGAATGGAGGGCAGAGTGACGACCGACCCGCTTAACTGGGCGCTTCACCAACCAAACTGGACAGAATGCCCCCCCGGGAACAGGCTTTGTTCCCGGGGGGCATTCTGTCCTGAATTATTTCGCTTGCGGGACGGGGATGAGGATACGGAGAGAAAATACGCCGTCCTTCATCTCATAGCTGCAGGTTCCGTCGTATTTGCCGGCTGCGTAACGGATGCTCTTGACACCAATGCCGTGCATCTCCCGGTCCGGCTTGGTCGTAAGCAGAAGGCCGCCATCCTCCCGCCGCGCTCCTTCAAAGGTGTTCTCAATAATGAGCAGCAGGTATGCCGGCTTCTCCGTGTAGCGCAGAAGAATCCGGCGGCGGTCCTCCGGACAGGCGGAGGCTGCTTCCACCGCATTGTCCAACGCATTGGAAAACAGGCTGACAAGGTCATAATCGTCCATAAACCCGAACGGACCAAGCCCGGATTCTAAGGTGAACGAAATGCCAAGCGCTTCGGCCTTCCGCTGTTCTTCATTGAGAACCGCATTCAGAATGGCATTGCGGGTATAGATCATGGAATGCATGGATTCCAGCTGCCGGGTCATTGACTGGGCAAGCGCGGCGGCGGACCCGCCGGTCCCCTCAATCGCTTTCAGCTGATGCTTCAGGTCGTGATACATCCGGCGGACGGCTTCGTCATTGTCCCTTTGTCTCGTATAGAGCTCGTACTGAAGCTTCATGTCCGTTTGTATTTGTTCCGCTTCCTTCATGCGGCCGTTCATGCGGGCAAACTGTTTTACGGCAAGCGCACAGACAAAGGCGCTCAGATAACATACCATATCCAAGTTCAGCAGGCGGGAGTTATCCTCGGCTGTCACATTCAGCATGCTCAAAATGCTGCAGTTAAACAGTGCGAACAGAAGCAGAAACAGTTCCTGAACGGATACGTTTCCCTCATATTCTTCACGGCTGTGCGGGCATACCAGCATCACCAAAACCAGCTTGTTTACGCCGGCCAGCAGCTGACAGAAAAGCGGGGACCCGGTGATCATTGCCGGCAGAAAACTGAATTCCATATGGAAGAACAGTTTACGGCCAACATTCAGGGCAAGAATAAACATAGTGCTTTCGGCAAAGCCGGTTTTCCCGTGCACACCGAAAAGGCTGAGAAGCGCCAGATAGCAGATTCCAATCTCGGAAAACAGCACGATCATATCCTGAAGGCTGCCGGCAACCGCACTATGCCCGAAAAAAAGGCGGTATACGCTATAAAACAACAGAATTACGGTGAGAAGAACGGTCAGGCGGCTTTTCCGGACCGGGTAGGTGCGGCAGAAAATACAGAATAACAACACATCCAGTGCATACCCGACAGAAAGAGGTAACAGAATCGGCATAGGTAACCTCCACTCAGAACAGCTTTCCGGCACGGGACAGCATGGCATCCATCAGTGCTTTTTTCCTGTGCTTGCTGACCGGTATGACACAGCCATCGCTCATCTCGATTGCGTTTTTGTCAAAGCGAACGATGTGATCCAGGTTGATCAGAAAAGAAGCATGGCACTTGAAGAAACGCCCATCCGTCAGCCGGGCTTCAAATTCATTGAGATTTTTATACGCCGAGATCGTTTCACTTTTCAGATGAACCGATACTCGGTGGTTCTGTGCCGTTTCCACAAACAGAATTTCACCGGGATTCAGGCATTTTACCCCCTCATCCAGCCGGATGTAGATCCGTGAGCCCTTCTCGGCCACAAGCTGAGGCAGCTTTCGTTCCAGCGCCTTCTGCAGTGCGTCGGTAGTGATCGGTTTGAGCAGATAGCGGTAGGCGTTTACCTCATATCCGTTTACGGCATAGCTTGCGTGGGAGGTCGTGAATAGAATAGTGACCTGTTCGTCCCATCTGCGGATCTCACGGCCTGCGCTGATTCCGTCCATCAGGGGCATCTCCACATCCAGAAAAACAAGATCCACCGCTTTTGGCCAGTTTTCCGTCAGCTGAAGACCATCTGTAAAGAGCTGTATTTCCGGGTCAACCTGATACTGCGGGCAGAGTGCCTGCAGCTGTCCTGCCAGACTTTCGGCTGCCGCTCTGTCATCATCACAGATAATGATGCTGATCTTTTCCATACACTTCCCCCTGAAATGCAAACCAACCGGCAACTAATGTGGCCGGAAAGGATGACGTTCCGACAATATTGCGCTTATTTTATCATAAATGGCAAAATGTGAACAAGGGGAAAATCTCGTTTTTCTTTGTTAGCCGTGCTAGGATAACAATACAGCAATGCATTGCCGGATAATCAGATGTAGGAAAATGGAGAAAGCGGAGAACAATGCAGGGAACCGACGGAGGATAAGCGGCACAAGATGGATCGGACGAAAGCCGTTCGAATAGAGTTGAGGAATGCTTTGGGACCGCCACCCTGTTTTGTCGGGACTGTGTTATAATCTGTTTTGACAATGTAAGGAGTGGCTGAGCCGAATAGATAAGGAAAAAGTTTTTTCAATGAGTGTAGCAAAGGTTTATCCTCTGCTTGTTGCCAAAGCGGAACAGGGAAGAACAAAAGAAGAAGTGGACGAGGTTTGCTGCTGGTTGACTGGATACACAACTGACCAGATCGCGCAGCAGATCGAAAAGAATGTATCCTATGAGACCTTCTTTCAGGAAGCGCCGCAGATGAATGCTAATTGCCACCTGATTACCGGCACCGTTTGCGGGATCAGGGTGGAAAGCATTGAAAATCCCCTGATGCAGAAGATCCGCTGGCTGGATAAGCTCGTGGATGAGCTGGCAAAAGGAAAGCCGATGGAAAAAGATCCTGCTGCGGCAATCAGAACCGACGGATCCGGTAATATAGAATAAAAATTCCCGGGCTGTGTGTCCCAGTCACAGCTCGGGAATTTTCTTGTGCCGAAGCGTTACCGGGCATGCATACCGGGACGCAGTTCGGAGAGCAGGGGAAGAGGTGAAACCCCTGCGTTCTGTTTTCACAGAACAA
>JAZRWD010000262.1:0-3389 GCA_045599525.1 Candidatus Limivicinus sp.
AACTTTAAGACCTACACCAACTCTATCTGGGATAAGAAGCAGCGAGATAACCCGGTTGAGAATCAGGCAATCTTTCCGGATTCTCATGAACGTATCATTGATGATGTAGTCTTTGAGAAGGTCCAGCAGATCCGTCAGCAGAGGCATAGAAAAACAAAATCCGGAAGAAGCAGCATGTTCTCCGGACTTGTGTATTGTTCTGACTGTGGTGAGAAGCTTTACTATGGTGCGACTAATAACTATCGCACTGAGGGTGCATTCTTTGACTGTTCCCTTCACTGGAAGCATAAAGACAAATGCGGTACCCATTACATTCGGGAGAAGGTACTGCAGCAGCTGGTCCTTCAGCACATCCAGATGGTCACCGGGTACATCTACCGCCATGAGGCTCATTTCTGTCAGGTGATGGAACAGCAGCTCCATGCAGAGAGCGCAAAACAGATCGCAGCGAACCGTAAAGCACTGGAACGCAGCGAGAAGCGTATCTCGGAGCTGAAACGCCTGTTCATCAAAATCTATGAGGATAACGCAAGCGGCAAGCTGAGTGATGAGCGCTTTGATATGATGAGCCAGACCTATGAGGCGGAACAGAAAGAACTGGAAGCTGAGGTCATCCGCCTGCAGAAAGAAATCGAAGTACAGGAAACACAGATTCAAAACATCGAGAAGTTTATTCAGAAAGCAGGCCAGCACGTTGGCATCGAGGAACTTACCCCATATGTCCTTCATGAACTGGTAAAAGCCATCTATGTAGATGCACCTGACAAGTCCAGCGGAAAGCGCAGACAGCACGTCCACATCCAGTACGATGGTCTGGGATTCATCCCTCTGAATGAGCTTTTAGCAAGTGAAAAGGCGTGACCGAAGCCACGCCTTCCCACCTTTTTTCAATTCTTAAACATTTACTGTTTTACGACGCCCCGCCTATCTGCCCGGGTTTATGGGGAAAAAATATCCTGCTGCTCACCGCGGGCAGCAGGATACTGTTTTTCTTCGTTCAGTCCACCAGAGATAGGATATACATCTGCATAAAGCTCGCCGGCTGGGCACGCCACAGGGCAATTCCCTCTGCAAATTCCGCCGGGTCGATTGGGATTCCCAGGAAGAAGTGCCGGTTGAGTTCCGCAAAGGTGTCACACAGCAGCGTAAAGTCCGCAGAGCCCAGCTCTGTCTCTGACAGGTAATGGGGAATCTGATATTCACCGCAGCTGCGAAAATAGTCCGCAGCGTACTGCGGGAAGTTGACCAGGTTCGGGTCTTCCCGCCCCTCGGCCTTTGCCCAGGAGGCAATGTCCGCGCTGTGCAGCTCATAGCTCAGCCGCTCGCCGTCATAGCGAACGGTTCCATACTGATTGCCGACAATGGAAAGCGCAGAGGTCAGGATCTCGACGATACCGTCCTGTATCGTGTCCTGAATGTGCATATGTCCGGCGAGATTCAGGGTAACGCCGTATTTGCTGTACAGCGCCACGAGCTGTTCCGCGTTCTCGATCTGATAGCCAAAGGGAAAGAGCATATGATGCCGGAACAGATTCTGGTGGCTGACCGCGATCACTTTCGCGCCATCACTCGCTGCCTGCTGCAGGGCGGTCTCTACCCAGGCCAGTGTCGGTTCACTCACCAGGTTCTCCTGTACGGAATTGGTGTCGAGTGCCAGCACATACAGATCCTCACTCACGGCATACAGTCCGCTGAAGGAATCCGGTGCCATGGAAAGGCAGATCTCCTGCCCAAAAGACTTATACAGCTCAGCAAACTCCTCTGCCGTGGCGGAATGCACACGGGTGTAGCCGTCTCCCTCAAAGCGTGCGGCGCTGTAGTTATTCAGGTCGTGGTTTCCCGGAATAACCAGCACGGGAACACCGCTTTCCTGCACCGCAGTGAGTTTTTCGGCAAGGGCCACATGGCTTTTCATTGCCCCGTTGAAGGTAAGGTCACCGCTCAGAATCAGCGCATCCGGCCTTTGTGCGACAACCTCCGCAAGGAACGCATCGACGATCTCCTCACAATAATGCATCAGTTTGCCGTCAGCCCGGTCCACCAGCTGCGTAAAATATTCTCCCCCGTCGGCAAGCTCGGGCGCAATAAAGTGCAGGTCCGAGGCAATGATCACATTCACCTTCCCGGCCTCTTCCACATTATCCGCGAATGCGGATACAGCGCCAGGCGTACAGCACAGCGCCATACAGAGTAATGCTGATAATAATCTCTTTCCTCTTTTCATTTATTTCCTTTCCCTAATCTTTCGGACGATATCCGTCCAACATTCTGAACTCTATGTCCGCGTTTTTCCTTTTCTTACTATTGTATCAGAATTCTCGGCATAATGCACCCTTCTTCAGACACTTTCCCGGAATCATTTTAAACGATCCGCATATTTTGTCTGCTTCTCCTGTTGCCATCGCCGCACCTGTACTTCTACAGAACACAGTTGACCGCAACACGCACATAATGTTATACTCTTGTCATGATACTCCACGGTCGGAGCTGCTGCGAGAAGCCCCTCTGTGTATATCAAGAAAAAAGAAAAGGAGAAATACAATGACATTCGCAATGAACAACGGCGTATTCACCATTACGTCCGACACCGTCATGACCACGGCTTTCGCTGCCGTGCTGCTCATGATCGGTTTCTGGATCAAGGGCAAGTCCAAAGCCCTCCAGAAGTACTGCATTCCCGCACCTGTGGTAGGCGGCTTCCTGTTCATGTTCATCACCTATATCGGGCATGCCACCGGCGCCTATGACTTTGTCTTCACCACCAACCTGCAGAGCATCTTCATGCTCGCCTTCTTTACCACCGTTGGTATGGGCGCAAGCATCCAGCTCCTGAAAAAGGGCGGCATGCTTCTGGTCATCTACTGGCTAATCGCCGGCATCGTTTCCATTTTCCAGAACGTTATCGGCGTTGGCGTAAGCAAGGTCATCGGCCTCGATGCTCCCTATGCCCTGCTGGCTTCTGCCATCTCCATGATTGGCGGCCACGGTGCAGCAGCTTCCTACGGCTCTACCTTCGCCGAGATGGGCTACAGCGCTGCCGTTGAAGTCGGTGCTGCTTCCGCAACCTTCGGCCTGATCTTCGCTGTTCTCGTTGGCGGCCCCCTCGCACGCCGTCTCATCGAAAAGAACCACCTCACCCCCGACGACTCTGAGAACCTCGACACCTCTGTAGAATCCGTTAACGCTTCCAACGGCGAAAAGCTCTCCAGCCTTGACATCATGAAGAACGTCACCGCTCTTCTGATCTGCATGGCAGTTGGCATGATGGTTTCCGGCTGGATCGGCAAGCTGATCAACATGAGCTTCCCCGACTACGTTGGTGCTATGTTTGTGGCAATGATCGTCCGCAACCTGAACGAGAAGTTCCACTGGTACAACTTCAGCTTCGA
>JAZRWD010000263.1:0-6817 GCA_045599525.1 Candidatus Limivicinus sp.
ACGAATGAGCGTATAATCAAAAAATCCCCCTTGAACAGATTTGGTAATACGCCTCGTCTGATAAAGGGGGATTCTGTTATTTAATTATTTCCGTTGCGGTGCACAGTTTCTTTTTCTCTGGCAGTGCCGCTCAGTGAAACACTAAGCGGCTTTTAACCAAAGCGATGCCCCGCAATCATCCAATTGGATGTACTATACGGTAGCTACCTGTTGATCAGGGCATCTTAAGATCGTAATCGGCGATCTGGTCGATGCTGCCGCCGGCAGCCTGGATGCCTGCAATACGACCGAAGGTCAGGCAGCGGCCATGGTTGATGCCCGGGCAGATGGTGGGATAGTCACCGGAGCCATGGAAGTCGCCGGCAATAACGCCGCACTGGAACAGGCCGGGGATGGGCTGATGATCAGCATCGAGAACATGCATGAACTCGTCGGAGTGCAGACCACCGGATGCGGTGAGCAGAGTTGCGCCCAGCTTGCCGGCATAGAAAGGCGGCTTCTCGATCTTGATCATGATCTCGGAACGCTTGCCGTAATCATCATCGGAACCCTTGTCGCACAGTTCGTTGTAACGCTTGACGGATGCAACGAAGTTATCCACGGGAACATTGATCTTCTCAGCCAGCTCTTCCAGAGTGTCAGCGACCTGGATGTAGCCGTCAGCGATCTTTGCCTCGAGCAGAGCGTTCTCAACGTCCATATCGAACGGAGTGCCCATTCTGCGGTACTGCTGGCCGACAGAGATGCCACCGGCAATCTTGTCTTCGCACTGCTTGCCGAGCTTTGCAAGTGCTTCGGAGTCATAGATGGTGTATGCACGGTGATCGCCCCAGAATGCCTTGCAGGAAGCCTTGGACTGGGTGTTGACGTCTTCGTTCATGAAGCGTTCGCCAAAGCAGTTAACATGCATGAAGTTGTAGCTCTGTGCGCCGGACTCGAGGTGCATGGTTGCAGCGTGGCTCTCGTTGGTCTGCATTGCAGCGCCGATCCAAAGTGCCTGCTTGTGCACGTCGCCGGTGTTGACCCACATGGGGATGTAGAGACGCTCGTCCATGGCGAAGAGTGCCCAGGGATTGTAGCGCTTCATCATTTCTTCGTCGCCGGAGTAGTCGCCTGCTGCCAGGACGACGCCCTTGGATGCCTTGTACTCAACGTGCTTGCCATCTTCGGTCTTGACGATAACGCCTTCGACTCTGCCTTCGTTGTTCGGGCGGACGATACGTTCGCTCGGGGTGTTGAACAGATATTCAACGCCCATGGATTCGCCGTACTTCTTCAGAGCGGGAAGCAGAACGTCCATGCCGAGGCCGTGAGAAACACCGTTCAGGTAAATGAAGTCAGTGGTGTCATCATAGAAGAAGTGGGTGACAGGCCATTCGGTGTAGTCGGGTCCCTTGTAATAGTCTGCCCACAGAGTGGCATGCAGGCCCTGAGCTTCCATCTTTTCGCACAGCCAGTCCATTGCAGCGCCGGACTTGTGAGCGAACATCCACAGGATGCGTTCGTTCAGACGGCCGTGGCTCCAACGGATCCAGTTACGGACGATCTGAGGATAATCCATGTCGCCTTCGGTGATATAGCCGTCAGCCAGTGCCTGCTGAACGACCTTTGAACCGAAGCTGGTGATGTGACCGCCGCGGCCGGAAGGCATGGAAGCCTTATCGACAACGACAACCTTGACGCCCTGCTCAGCTGCGGAAACAGCTGCAACGGAGCCGGCAAAGCCGCAGCCAACGACTACGACGTCGGTCTCAACTACTTCATCGGGGGTGATGTCACCGGGATAGGTTTCCCAGCTCCATTCGGTTGCAGCTGCTTCGTCAGCAAATGCATTTGCGCCGAGGCCGGCAACGGCCAGGCTCAGAGCGCCGGCAGCGGTGCCCTTGAGGAAGTCCTTACGGGAAATGTTTGCCATAGTTTCTCCTTTTCTTTGTTCCAAAAACCAATTTTTGCTTGCCAAATTACTGGCAATCATGTTATATAGTATACAATACCAACCCAAAAAGTGACAAGTGCGACTTTGTTGTCTTATTACAACTTTTAGTTGATATCCCTCTGCACCCGCACCCGCATCCGGCAGCAGGGAGGAAAGCAGGAATGATGATCACTCTGCGACAAATGGAGGTCTTTATTGCCGTCTGTGAAACCCAGAGCATCAGCAAGGCGGCTTCAGCGTTATATGTGACGCAGCAGGGCGTGTCCAAATCCATAAAGGATCTGGAAAAAGAGGTCGGTGTGCCTCTCCTGCTGCGGACAGCCCACGGCATGCAGCCCAATGAGTATGGCACCTATATTCTGGAAGAATCCTATCAGATGCTGAGCAGAGCGCGCGCAATGGCCGCACATGTGGATTATATGCACCAGACCGGCCGAAGACCGCTGGATATCGGCGCGTCCTTCGGCGTACTGGCAGCACTACCTGCAGAACTGCAGAAAGAATTCCGCGATCAGAACCCGGATATTGAGCTGATCTACACCGACGGACCGGACACCGTGATGGAAAAGCGTCTGGTCGACGGAGAGTTTGATGCAGCGATCCTGATCGGGCCGCCGGACGACCTGAACATCGTTTCACGCCCACTGTACAGCGAACGGGTTTTCCTCTTTATTCCGCACGGCCATCCCTTATATGGAAAAGAAAATGTTTCGATGACGGATCTGATTGGGCAGCGCTTTGTGATGTTTACGGAAGATTTCCGTATTGCCCGGCATTTTATCTCCGTTTGTCATTTTTCCGGGTTTGAACCATGGCTTATCCAGCGTTCGGCAGACTTTAATTCACTTCGGGAACTTGCACTGCAGCACTGCTGCCTGTTTATTGCGCCCGAACATACGGTCAACCCTAATTTTACCGATTGCTCCTATGTTCCGTTTCCTGATCCGATGCTGCGCTGGACAATGTATTATGCCGTTCGCAGAAACAAGGTGATAACCGATACCATGCTTTGCCTGGAGAATCTTCTGAACCGTTACTATCCGCCGGATTTCGCCGATTCGGAACAGCTTACGAAACAATAAACCGGTGCCCGCAGGTGTGGTTGGGAATCCGCGGATGCGGTCGGAATCGGTAGGTGCGACAGGCCGCCTCGCAGACAGCAAAAATTCGTCAGCGAAAACACGAAACACTTTACGAAAAACGAACGAAATGATATAATAACCAAAGCTGATAATTCTTTGTCATAAATTGTCAGAAAAGAAACTGAAAGGAGAACTTTGATGAAAAAGTTCAAAAAGCTCACAGCAGTTCTTCTGGCTGTATTGATGCTGTCCTCCCTGGCAGCTGTCGGTATGGCAGAAGGCGTCAGCGGTGAATTTACCGGCTCCGCCATGGGTATCGGCGGCGAAGTGAATGTCACCCTGACCATCACAGACGGTGTGATCACCGGCTGCGTGGCCGAAGGCGCAGGGGAGACCCAGGGCATCGGCTCCAACGTTATCGCTTCCTTCCCTGAGAAGGTCGTAGCAGGCAACTGTGTTGCCATCGACGGTCTCGCCGGTGCAACCATTACCTCTACCGCTTTCCGTGCTGCTGCAGAAGCTGCTCTTGCTTCCGCCGGCCTTAACCCTGCAGATTATCAGACCCCCGCTGCAGTAGAAGAAGTTTCTGCTGGCGATCAGGTCTATGAAGCCGACATCGTTGTTGTTGGTGCAGGCGGCGCAGGCATGACTGCTGCAATCACTGCCCACGACCTCGGCGCAGATGTCATCGTTGTTGAGACCATGGCTCTCGTCGGCGGCAACTCCGTCCGTTCCACCGGCGGCATGAACGCTACCGGCACCGAATGGCAGCAGACCAACACCTTCGGTGAAGGCGCCGGCATCGACAAGATGCTCGCTTCCGCTGAGGCTTTTGCCGATAACGAAGCTATCCAGGCTCTGGCAGCTACCGTTGCTGAGCAGTGGGCCGCTTTCCAGGCAGACCCCCAGGGTTACTTTGACTCTGTCGAGCTCATGGAGCTGGACACCATGATCGGCGGCAAGGGCCTGAACGACCCCGAACTGGTTGCTACCCTCGTTGAGAACTCCGCAGACGCTATCGAATGGCTCGACTCCGTCGGCATTGAGCTGCACAACGTTGCAAGCTTCGGCGGCGCATCCGTCAAACGTATCCACCGCCCGGTCAACGACGAAGGCAAGGTCGTTTCCGTCGGTGCTTATGTTGTTCCCCGCCTCGAGCAGAACCTGAAGGATCGCGAGATCCCCGTCCTTTTCGAGACCAATATTGACACCATCATCATGAACGATGAAGGCGCAGCTATCGGCGTTTCCGGTATGGACGTCAACGGCAATGCTGTTACCGTTTATGCTGACGCTGTTGTCCTGACCACCGGCGGTTTCGGCGGCAACATGGACATGGTCGTTGAGTACGCACCGAACCTGGAAGGCTTCATGTCTACCAACGCAGCAGGCGCACAGGGCCAGGGCATCCGCATGGCTGAGGCTGTTGGCGCAGCTACTGTCGACCTGGACCAGATCCAGATCCACCCGACTGTTGAAGCAAACACCGCTTCCCTCATCACCGAAGGCCTCCGCGGCGACGGTGCTATCCTTGTTAACGCCGAAGGCATGCGCTTCTATGACGAAGTCAGCACCCGCGACAAGGTTTCTGCAGCTGAGATCGCACAGACCGGCAGCTACAGCTGGCTGATTGTTGACCAGGCTATGGTCGATGCTTCCAGCGTTATCCAGGGCTACATCACCAAGGGCTTTACCACCTCTGGCGAGACCTACGAAGAACTGGCTGAGGCCATTGGCATCCCGGCAGAAGCTTTTGCCGAGACCATGAACACCTGGAACGGCTACGTTGAAGCAAAGAACGACCCCGACTTCGGTCGTACCAGCTTTGCTAACCCCCTGAATACCGCTCCCTACTATGCAATCAAGGTCACCGCTGGTATCCACCACACCATGGGCGGTATCAAGATCAACTCCGCAGCTGAAGTGATCGACACCGACGGCAACGTGATCCCCGGCCTGTTCGCAGCAGGTGAGACCACTGGCGGCGTACACGGCGGCAACCGTCTGGGCGGCAACGCAGTGGCAGACTTCACCATCTATGGCCGCATCGCCGGCTCCAGCGCAGCTGCTCTTGCAGCAAGCATGGACATGGCTGCATAAGTCTCCCCGCACAGTAACTGAATCAATGATTCGGCACGGCCAAACAGCCGTTCGGAAAATGGAAAGGGCAGCCCTCGCGGCTGTCCTTTCTGCATGCCATAATAGGGAATTAAGAGGCATTTGGACAGGCTACAGCGGAAAATGCTTGCAATAACAGAGGCTTTGCGGTAAAATATCAATTTGTGTGACTCTGCTCACACGCAATTCAACCCTGGAGAGACACAGCATCTATGGATATTTTAGCACGGTCCCGTGAGATTCACGAAGAGGTGGTGGCAAACCGCCGCCATATTCATCGCAATCCGGAACTGGGAATGTATACACAAGAAACGACCGATTTTATTATCGAAAAGCTGGAAGAAATGGGCTATGAGCCCGAAATTTGCGGCGAAAGCGGTGTAGTGGCGACCGTCGGCGGAAAACACGGTGGAAAGTGCATGCTGCTCCGCGCGGACATGGACGCGCTCCCTATGCAGGAGGAGAGCGGACTGGCCTTTGCTTCGCAGAAGGCAAATATGGCGCACACCTGTGGGCACGATATGCATGCAGCAATGCTCCTCGGCGCAGCAAAACTGCTGAAGGAAATGGAGGACGAGCTGGCGGGTACCGTCAAGCTGGCCTTTCAACCCGGTGAGGAAATCCTGACCGGCGCGAAGGCCATGCTGGAAGACGGCCTTCTGGAAGACCCGCACGTTGATTGTGTGCTGGGGCAGCACGTGATTCCGCACTATCCCAGTGGTATGATCCGTTTCCGTACCGGGGCAAGTGAAGCTTCGGCAGACATGCTAACCATCCGTATACAGGGCAGCGCCACCCATGGTGCAAGCCCCCACAAGGGCGTCGACCCGATTCTTGTTGCAGCCTATACAATCATTGCCCTGCAGGAGATTAATTCTCGTGAGGTGGACCCGCAGGAGCTTTGTGTCCTGACCTTCGGCACACTTCACTCCGGCACCAAGGAAAATATTCTGCCCGAGTTTGCCGAGTTTAGGGGGACCCTGCGTACCTATGACCAGGGGCTGCGAAACTTTGCCAAGCAGCGTATCCGTGAAATCGCAGAGGGTGTGGCGAGAATGTACCGCGCAGAAGCCGAAGTAGAATTTACTGACGGCTGTCCGCCGCTTGTGTGTGACCCTGAGGTGATGAAGACCATCGGCAAGGGCCTGGTGGAGATTCTGGGTGAGGAGCATGTGGACCCGAACAAGGAACGCATGACCGGCTCGGAGGACTTTTCCTTTGTAACCGATGCCTGCCCGGTTGGTGGCTTCCTGTACGTCGGTGCAGATGACGGCAAGCACGGCACACCTCACATGTTGCATCATCCCGCCGTTTATTTTGATGAAAATTGTATGGTGAACGGTGTGGCGGCCTATGTGACCGCAGCTGTTTACTGGCTGAAGGCCAATGCAGAAATGTAAAACCCTTTAATACAATGCGTACAGCAACCGCTGTGGAGTGAGCGTTAGCCCCTTCGCGGTTGCTGTGCGTTTTCTTTTGTCAATCTGCGTTTTCAACCAACCTAAAGGACCGCTTTAATGTATCTTTTTCTTGCGATTTGGGCAGTATTCAGACAGAAATGCTTGCTTTTGAAGCCTGTATTTTGTATACTAAAATGGGAATTGTAGAAACATTGACAATAAATGACAATTCGAACGGAGGATGAATTATGAAGCGGTTCACAATTATGCTGTCTTCATTT
>JAZRWD010000264.1:0-12812 GCA_045599525.1 Candidatus Limivicinus sp.
AGCGCAACATAGGTGCCATATGCCACAAAGCCGGTCTGCACAGCCACTTCCCCCCGCCAAAGGTCGATCAGATAGCTCATCGATTGAAAGATATAAAAAGAAATACCGATTGGCAGCGCAATGCGAAGCACTGGCAACTGAGCCCCTGCAGGCAGAAACGCATTCAGCGTATCCGTAAAAAAGCCGGCATACTTAAAGAATGCCAGCACACTGAGATTCAGGGTCAGAGAAAGCAGCAGAACCGTCTTTTTCCTCCGCCCGCGGGCAATCAGCAGGCCTGCACAGTAGTCTACCAGAATGACAGCGAGCATTAATAGCACATAAATCGGCTCGCCCCAACCATAGAAAAGCAGGCTGGTCACAAACAGGAGGAGATTTCTAAGGCTTCGTGCCTTTGCCGGTATTGCATAATACAGCAGCAAAGTAACCGGCAAAAACACAAACAGAAAAATATTACTGGAAAATACCAAGGTTGAGCTCCCTTTATCGAATCAGTTTCATAACAGACGCAGCTTTTTCAGCCGACAAGCTTCGTCAGCTCATCCACAAACGGAGAAATGATCAGAATTACAGTGTCCCCTTTTTCCAGAACAACACCCTTCTGTACAACCTCATACTGCTCCGGCAGGTATTCCTTTAATTCCAATGCCTTTTGGTCCATACGTTTCTTCGCAAGCTCGGCAATTCTAGCAGCCGCATCACGATCTTTTGCCTGAATCAGCCAAAGCTCGTCCGCCTGCAGGCTGTCGTTGCAGATTGCCGTAATTTCAACCACACAGTCCTCAGGGTCAATACCGAGCAGCAGATAAGCCTTATCTCCGGGAACGGTAAACATTTCAGGCATACCGTCCAGTTTTGTCATCTGCTCATATAATTCTACGGGGTCTGCAACCACAGGAGTAACCTGCTCGGCCGCCTTTCCGCAGCCGGTCAGAAGCAATAACGCCAGAGCAACCAGAAGTATCGTTCTTTTCATTGTTTCTCTCCCGTTCACCGTTCAAAAGTTTCATAATTTGCAGGATCATGCAGGTTCTCTATCCAGATTTGACTTGCCTCGAGGCTGACATGAGTCCCGTCCGTAGAATATTCCTGCTTCAGTCTGTCGTCCTCATCACACATGCCATCTGATACCACAACATAAGTGCAGCCATTGCGTGCACAGATTTCTCTCAGCCACTGGTTCAGTTCATTGATAGCCTCGTTCGTAAGAAAGGCACGCTCGACAAAAATAGGCAGGCAGGCCTGGATATAGATCTGCACATCAGGATTCAGCTCCCGAATATCCGCAATCAGTGAGTCCCAGCTACTGTCAAGTATTTCCCGCTTTTGTCCAACATCATTCATTGCAATAAACAGGAAGAGCTTGCCTGCCCCGGAGCGGGCAAGCAACTCCGGGATGGGATAGCTGTCACCCTTATACGGAATACGGATATCCTTTTTCGTGATATTATGACAGGCAAGACCGTTATAGTGCAGGATCTGTGCATTTCCAAGTCCACCATAAAGTATGCTCACATTATACAGAGGGCCAACAAAGGAGTCTCCCAGAAACAGCGCGTCGTCAAACCAGGAATCCTCGATACGCGCTGCCTGCACTGTTTCCGTAACAGCCGCACGGTCATTTTTCTGAATCGGAGTATCCAGTACTGCACTGGCCGGAACAACCAGCTGCAGCGCACAGAAGAGAGCAAGACAAAGTCTTGCAGGTGAAAAGTGAAGCATTGACGAATCGTCCTTTACTCGAATCTGAATTCTCTAAATGTGTATCTGTTATCTGTACTCACAAAATCAGCAGCGGTTCAACCGAGTCCGGTCTGCACTCCGTGACCTTGTCTGCTGCACCGATCACGCAGAACACACCATTGTGCAGGGCCTCCTCCAGCAGGTCAGCATAGCTTCGGAAGTCCTCCGGCCCCGTCGCCAACACTTCCTTGCGTCCCTTACAGCGGTCCTCATGTGTTTTACCGGTAAAATACAGGGTTGCTGCCAGCACGGTGCGTGTCCGGGGAGTCAGAAGCGGTTCTGCCAGGGCGATGGTACTGAGGATATACTTATCCAGACTATCCGCATTCTCGGCATAAGCACGCAACTGTGCGGGTACGTCCGCAAACGCCTTCAGGGATGCTGCCGGCGATGGGTCCCGATAAGACGTAAACACTGTGCTGTAGGCCCGAATCGCGGCACCGGTGCCGTAGGCACCGCCCATAACACGTACCGTCTGCCAGAGGTAATCATAGGTCAGAAACTGTGAGGCAACCCGCTGGGAATACCTGCGTGTGGTGCGCGGCACGCTGAGAGCGGTATACGCCACCCCGGCAGGGATGGTGTAGCCCTCGTTCTTCTTTTCCCTAGGCAGGTAAGTAATACGCTCGCCAATAGCTCCGGAGCGGAACAGACTGCGGAATTTCTCTGCCAGTGCGATATTCTCCACACCGCACAACGAGATGGTCATCCGTTCACGCGTGAACACTCTCTGAGCCAGAGCCTGCAGACGGTCACAGAATTCCACACCCTTGACTTCATATTCCTGTTCCAGCTTTTGCAAAATACGCAGCATGGAGATACCGCGCATCTGCTCAGTCACAGCCATTTCTCCCGAAAGTGAAGCTCCGGAGCGCATAGCTGCAACGGAATTGCCGGATGCCATCATCGACTGCTCCATGTTGATCCGTTCCTGGCGCAGCAGGTTAAAGATCGCACCTGTATCGGTAAAGCGAGACCGGTTTACAATTTCATCCGTCAGTGCCAGCATGTCTGCAATTTGGTGCTTCAGCCCAGCAACCGTAACATTAATATATGGCGTGACAGAGTTTTCCTTATCTTCCTGCGAGTAGACAATGGTTCCTACGGTTAGTCGGCCAATCTTTCCATCCACAGCATTATACAGCTCATTGACACTGTAATTCTCCGTAGGGACATCCCCCATCAGACCTGTCATAAAGGCTGCCAGACTCAGTTCCTCCATGGTCAGGTCGGGGATTGCAAAATACAGATTGGCGTATACAATTCCGACCGTGTCATCATGGTTTAGCAGCACAGTTGTGCCATCCATATCCAAGACCTCTGCATTAAGGTTCTCCGGTGTATCGGAAACCTCATCCAGAGAAAGTCGCGGCAGACAGGCCAGTTGTTCCTCCGTATCCTGTGCTGCCTGACGCTCACGCAGACGGGCAAAATCTGTCCGCAGCGTCTCCAGCTCGTCTCCGGTCATATTGGCCTGCAAGACAGCCAGACGTTCCTCTTCCCGGTGAAGCTTTTCCTCGCCCAGAGTTCTGGACGGCAGCATAGTAAGGACAGCCTCATGCTCGCCTCGGAAAAAGATTTCCTTCAGCAGCTGTTCAAATTGATTTTCTTCAGTCCACTTCCGCAGGGTCTTAAAGAGCTCATCGTGCTCCAGATGCTTCAGCGGATCGCCGTTATACAGCCAGGTGTCGAGCATGGACAAGCCATAGACCAGACCCCGCGGCATGGAGCCAAAATCCTTTTCCCGGGTAACAAACTCAATATGATTAATAATAGACAGCAGACGTTCCCGGTCCAGGCCATTGGCCAGCTGTTCGTGAATGACACGGTTAAGCAGGTCTTCCGCTTCCGGAATCCGCTCTTCTGCCATGTTGTGCAGGGCAAGGAGGGCATAGGGTTGCTGAACACCATCACAGATAGAGAACTCAACATCCTCGGCCAGGCCTGCATCAAGTACCGCCTTGGTAAGCGGCGCATCATTAGAGCCGCAGAGAAGCTCGGTGAGCACGTTAGCACCCAGCAGCTTTGTCATCTCATCAAACGAGCTGAAGACAATGCCCTTTGCATAGATGACCTTGTCCTCCTCCGACTCCTCCTGCCCGATCTCATAGCTGCAGGTCCTGCTGACGCGGCCGATTGGCTGCTGCATAGGAATATCCGCATCAACCGTCAGGAAATCATACGCATCAAGATACTGCTCTAACAGGGCCAGCACAGCATCCATGTCCACGCAGCCGTCGAGAAACAGGCGTGCATTGGAAGGATGATAAAACCGTGCATGGCTGGCTAAATAGTTTTCATAAGTCAGTGCGGGGATCGCCTCAGGGTCACCGCCGGACTCAAACCCATAGCAGTTCTCCGGGAAAAGCATACGGTTGAGTTCTGCCATCATTACCGTATCTGCCGAAGAGTAAGCACCCTTCATCTCATTATAAACAACACCGTTGCAGGTCAGTGCTTCCTCCGGTGCTTCCTGTTCATAGTGCCACCCTTCCTGACGGAATGCATGCGGATCAGAAATACTAAGCGGGTGCAGAACAGCATCCATATACACATCGACCAGGTTCAGAAAATCCCGGTTATTTCGGGAGCTGACCGGGTACACGGTTTTATCCGGATAGGTAAACGCATTAAGGAATGTCTGCAGTGAACCCTTCAGCAGTTCCACAAAGGGCTCCTTCACCGGAAACTTCTGTGAACCGCAGAGCACAGAATGCTCAAGGATGTGGAAAACACCGGTGTCATCGGAGGGCAGAGTCTTGAACGCAATAAAGAATGTCTTGTTCTCGTCCTCGCGGTCAAGCCAGATTAGTTCCGCCTTGTTCTTCATAAACTCCAGGGTAACCATATCGGCACCGATCTCCGGTACGGGGCGAATGGATTTCACACGGAAGCCGTGCAGGGTATCATTAACTCTCATTCAGTTCTGTTCCTTATGTGATGTAGTAAAACGGCAATGGATAAATGACCGGATTGCTGTCAATGGTCAACTTCAAGCAAAATGCCGGCTTAAAATTCAAAAAGAGTGATCTGACTTGTGTCGGGAAGGTCACCGAAGGCGCCCATGCTTTTCAGCAGCTCAACATGTGTCTGTGAGACTTTTGGGCAAGCACGGCTGACCTCATCAATAGAGATAAATCTCTCTCCCGTTGCTGCGCAGCGTGCAAGATCCAGTGCCGCGTTTTCACCCAGGCCGGCAACGGATACAAAGGGAAGCCGAAGCTGCTTATCGCCAACGGGCTTAAATCGGATAGCGTCCGACTCATAAAGGTCAACGGGAGCAAAACTCAGCCCGCGCATGTTAAACTCGTACACGGCTTCCATGGTAACCAGCAGGTCCTCTTCGTTCGCTGAGAGCTGACGTCGCCGCATATCGTTGATTTTTCTGCGTACCGCATCTGCACCGCCACTCATCAGTTCGGCCGAAAAGCCGCCCTTCTGGCTGCGACGGTAGAAGTAAGCACTGTAAAAGGCAATTGGCTTATGTACCTTGAACCAGGCAATACGGAAGGCCATCATAACATAGGCCACAGCGTGGGCCTTCGGGAAAAGGTAGGCGATCTTGCGGCAGGATTCAATGTACCACTCCGGAACACCAAGGTTACGCATCTGCTGCTCGGCATCTCCGGGAAATTCACCGCTCTTCTTTACCTTGCCCTTACGGACTGCCTCCATGGTTTTAAAGGAAAGCGCAGGATCCATACCCATGGAAATCAGATACAGCATAATGTCGTCTCGACAGCCAACCGTCTCATTAACCGTAGCAATACCATTTACGATCAGATCGTGAATATTTCCGGCCCATACATCCGTGCCATGGGAAAAGCCGGAAAGGCGGATCAAGGTATCAAACTGTTTCGGTTGTGTCTCTACCAGCATGTTGCGGGTAAAGTTGGTGCCGAATTCCGGCACACCGATCGTACCGGTCTTGCCGATAATGGGGTCATCATCGGTAAGTCCAAGGGCCCCAGGGGTGGTAAAGATTGCCATCGTCTCGGGGTCGGAAAGGGATATCTCCTGGGCATTTACACCGGTAAGGTCCTCCATCATTCGAATCATTGTGGGGTCATCGTGCCCCAGCTCGTCCAGCTTCAGGAGGTTATCCTCCATGCAGTGGTATTCAAAGTGCGTCGTAATAATATCACTGGTCGGGTCATCCGCCGGGTGCTGGACCGGGCAGAAGTCGGTCACATCCTTATCCTGCGGAATAACGACCAGACCGCCGGGATGCTGTCCGGTAGTACGTTTGATGCCTACCAGTCCAAGAGCAAGGCGGTTTTCCTCCGCCTTCGAGGCGGTCATCCCACGCTCCTCCATGTATTTTTTTACGTAGCCATAGGCTGTCTTTTCTGCCAGCGTACCGATGGTACCGGCACGGAATACATGGTCTGAGCCAAAGAGGACTTCAGTATATTTATGTGCTTTTCCCTGGTATTCGCCTGAGAAATTCAGGTCAATATCGGGGGTCTTTTCATTTCCCGGGAATCCCAGGAAGGTTTCAAACGGGATGTCAAAACCATCGCGACGCATACGGGTGCCGCATTCCGGGCAATCCTTCTCCGGCATATCGGCGCCGCAGCCAAATTCGTCCTTATGGAATTCGGAATACCGGCACTTCGGGCAGACATAATGCGGCGGCAGCGAGTTGACCTCGGTGATGCCGGACATATAAGCCACCAGCGAGGAGCCGACACTACCACGGCTGCCGACCAGATAGCCGTGCTCCAGAGAATTCTGCACCAGTTTCTGGGCAGACATGTAGATCACGTCGTAGTGATGGCCCAGAATCGTGTTCAGCTCAATCTCGACACGTTCCTTGACCACCTGCGGAGGATCATCGCCATAGATGCGGTGCATCTTGGAATAGACCAGTTCCTTCAGCTGGTCTTCGGAGTGTTCGATCTTCGGCGGGAACAGTTCCTTTGGCAGCAGCTCGATTGGCTCGACCATGTCCGCAATCTTATTGGTATTGGTAATGACCAACTCTTTCGCAATGTCCTCGCCGAAATAGGCAAACTCCTTCAGCATTTCGTCCGTAGTACGGAAATAAATCGGCATGGATTTATCCGCATCGGCAAAGCCTTTTGAGGCCAGCAGAATCCGGCGGAGCTGTTCATCCTCAGGATCCAGGAAATGCGTGTCGGAGGCAGCAACAACGATCTTGCCAAGCTTCTGGCCCAGTGCATAGATGGTACGGTTATAATCCTGAAGGACCTTTTCGTCCTTCACCTTTCCGTTCTCCACCATGAACATATTGTTGCAGATTGGCTGAATCTCCAGATAGTCATAGAATTCAGCCATCTTTTCCAGCTTTTCTTCGTCTGCTCCGGAAGCGATAGCGTTGTACAGCTCACCGGCACTGCAGGCATTGCCCACAAGAATCCCTTCACGGTGCTGTACCAGAAGGCTCTTCGGGATAACCGGGTTGCGGTGGAAATACTTCAGGTAGGACTGAGAAATCATCTCATACAGGTTCTTCAGCCCAACACGGTTTTTTACCAGAAGGACCATGTGCCAGGTTTTTCCGGAGTCCGATTTACGCAGACCATGGTAGACCTTTTCAATGTCGCTGACCGTCACAGCCCCCTGCTGTTTAAGCATGGGAATAAATCTGCTGTAGATCAGCCCACAGGTCTGTGCATCATCGGAGGCACGGTGATGATTAAATTCAGGCAGCTTGAGGTATTTAGCCACCTGGTCCAGCTTATGCCGTTTCAGGTCCGGGCATAGAGCACGGGCCAGCGGCAGAGTATCGATATAAACGGGGTTAAAATGCAAGCCGTTCCGGTTGGCAGTCGCCCGCATAAAACCGACGTCAAAATTGGCATTGTGGGCAATCAGCGGCCGGCCACCGGCAAACTCCATAAACGCACGCAGAGCATCTGCCTCTTCGGGAGCATCGGCAACATCTGAATCATGAATGCCGGTAAGCTCCACTATATTCTGTGGAATAGGCCGGTGGGGGTTAACGAAGGTATTGAATTTCTGAAGTATGCTGTCCCCCTTTAGCAGCACAGCGCCGATTTCTGTTATGCGGTCATTCTGTGCATGCAGGCCGGTAGTCTCGATATCGAAAGCCACAACCTCAGTATCGATGGGCAGGCTGCAGTTCCCGCTGACGGCAGAATCATCGTCATCACGGTAATAGGCTTCCAGGCCATAGATGATCTTGACGCCGTTCTTCTTTCCCGCCTTCCACATATCCGGGAAAGCCTGGGCAACACCATGGTCTGTAACAGCAATAGCCGGCATCCCCCAGTAAGCTGCGCGCTTAACCACAGCACCCGGGTCAGTCATCCCGTCCATCGCAGAGAAGCGGGTGTGCAGATGCAGTTCCACACGCTTTTCCGGTGCATCGTCAGTGCGAATTTTCTTTTTGCCCTTCATGATATCCCGCGGGTCCATGATCATGTCGTCATCATACTTGGAGTAGATAATCTCTCCCTTTACGATGAGGTGGTCCCCTACACTGATTTTGTCGAGGATCGACTTATCATCGTCCGCGCGAAGGAACCGGCTGATACGGACACTGTTTGTGCGGTCTGTCAGGTCAAAACAAAGGACCGCACCGCCGCTTTTCTGCAGGGTGCGGCTGGTAACCGCAATAACATCGCCTTCAATCGTCGTTTTCCCGGATTGCAGCGAGATCGTGTTCATCGGGACAGGACGCTGCTTGATGGCATGGCCAAAGAGCACATCGCCTGTCGGCTTGCCGTCATCAGCCTTTGCTGAAGAGGATCTTACAGCAGTGGTACCAATCACCGGCTTATTGGACCGCGGAAAATCAGCGATAAGTTCGATTCCCTTCAGTCCGTATTCCTGACGGATAGCTTCCTTAATGAGGTTAATTTCCCCCGGATGGATCTCTGATGGGAAATGTGCCTCAAGCAGAATAGTACGCTCCTCCACATTTACGCGGCAGGCGGTGACATAAGCCTTTTCGAGAATACAGTATAAGGACTTAAAGCCGGCACAAGCCGGGAACATTAGCAGTAGTGGAGTGTTGCTGGTTTCGGGCATGGGTTACTTCCCTTCGTCATGTTCAATCAGGTCGATCAGTGCATCGCAAAGCTGATCATAGTCATATGTGCCGAGCACAACGCCTTTCTTAAAGAGCAGGCCCTTTCCCTTACCGCCGGCAATGCCGTAGTCTGCCTCCCGTGCCTCTCCGGGGCCATTGACTACGCAGCCCATGACGGCAACGGTAATATCCCTGTCCATATTCCGAACGCGCTGTTCCACCTCTGTGGCCAGCCCAATAAGGTCAATTTCCGTGCGTCCGCAGGTCGGGCAGGATACAAACTTCACGCCACCCGGTCGGAGGCCGCAAGCCTTCAGAATCGCAATGCCCGCAGATACCTCTCGAACTGGGTCTGCCGTCAGCGATACGCGGATCGTATTGCCAATGCCCTCACTTAACAAGGTGCCAATACCCACCGCAGACTGGATCGTACCGTTCCACTCCGTGCCGGTCTCTGTAACACCCACATGCAGGGGGTAATCAAAGGTCTCGGCAGCCAGACGGTAGCTGGCAATCGTCAGAGGAACAGAAGATGTTTTCAGAGAAAGGCAAATATCATGGAAGTCAAACTGCTCCAGCAGTGCGGCGTGAGACGCGGCGCTTTCTACCATTGCCTCCGGGCAGGGATGCCCGTACTTTTCAATCAGGCGCTTTTCCAGACTGCCGGCATTGACCCCGATACGAATCGGGATATTGCGTGCCCTGCATGCCTCAGCGACAGCTTTAACGTTTTCAGGGCCACCGATATTGCCCGGGTTGATACGGATCTTGTCGATCCCACGCTCAGCAACCGCCAACGCCAGTTTATAGTCAAAATGAATGTCAGCCACGAGCGGACAATCTGTCTTCTCCCGAATCGCAGAAATTGCTTCCGCAGATTTCATATCGGGGATTGCCAGCCGGACGATATCGCAGCCTGCGGCCTGGAATGCACGAATCTGAGCAACCGTAGCATCGACATCCCAGGTCTTGGTATTACACATCGATTGGACGGAAACGGGTGCATCACCGCCAATTTTAATATTCCGGACAGAGATCTGCCGGACAGCTTCTCTTTTCATGATAAACCTCACCCTGTTACAATTTTAAAGATATCCTGGAACATAATGAATCCCATTAAGGCAAGCAGCAGAAACATACCGCCTGCATGAATATATGCCTCGTATTTGGGATCAATCTTCCGGCCGAGGACCATTTCCATAACATAGGTAACAAGCAGCAGAAACACACGGCCGCCGTCCAGTGCCGGAATCGGCAGCATGTTCATTATTCCCAGGTTGACCGTAATAAAGGCTCCAAGGAAAAGGATGTCCATCAGGCCCTCTCCAACGCTTGCTGCCGAATTGCCGGTCTCGGCCATGGTGTCCACAATGCCCACAACACCGGACATTTCCGAAACCTGGACCTTACCCTGAAACAGCTCGCGCAGGCCCATCCAGACCCATCGTGCAAATTCCATCGTGTTATACCAGCTGTAGCGCAGCTTGGCACCTAGGGTCGCCTCTTCGTAGCCAAAACGGAAGCCGTAAAACTTCCCGTCCTGCCCTTCGTACTCAATAGGCACAAAATGGAAGTCCTTCAATTGCACCTTATGCCCATCACGGATGAGCACCATGTCGTAGGTACCGTTGCCTTCTGCCAGAAAATCCGATACATCGTAGTACATGTATACGCGTTTCCCGTCAATACGATAGAAGCGGTCTCCTTCCATAAGCATGCTTTCTCCGCGGTAAGGGCAGTTGTCAAAAAAGGAGTGGATCACCGGTGCCCGAAACGCCTCTGCACTCATATAGGAGCAGAGGATGATCAGGAAACCAAGAAGGAAATTGTTAAAGGACCCGGCACAGAGGATCAGCAGCTTTTTCCACGGCTTAGCATTCATCAGCGCCCGCGGATCATCTGAAGCCTCATTTTCTCCTGTCATTGCGCAAAAGCCACCCAGGGGCAATAGCCGGAGGGAATACACCGTTTCGCCAACCTTCTTATGCAGAAGCTGTGGACCCATACCAAGGGAAAATTCCTCAACGCGAACACCGCATAGCTTCGCCACGGAAAAATGGCCGAACTCATGCACGGCAATCAGCACACCGAAAAGGAGTATCGCAAAAAAAATGTAAATCAACGTCATAAGGGTAATACAATCGATAAGAATCAGAAATTCTCGCGGACATAGGCGCGGGCAGCCGCATCTGCCGCCAGGATCGTCTCCAGGTCAGGATGCTGTACAACACCGACAGCCTCAATGGCACCGGCGGCCGCGTCATAGATACGGTTGAAGCCCAACTGATGCGCCAGGAACTTATGGACTGCCACCTCGTTGGCAGCAGACATCACGCAGGAGGCCGTACCACCCATGCGGGCCGAATCGATCGCCAACTTTAGGCAGGGGGTCTTCTCAAAGTCCGGTGCTTCAAAGGTCAGGTCTTTCAGGTGATAGAAATCCATCTTGCCGAACATAGACGGAGTCCGTTCAGGGTATGTAAGTGCCAGCTGAATCGGCAGGCCCATATCCGGCACACCGAGCTGCGCAATAACCGTACCATCGACCAATTCAACCATCGAATGAACTACACTCTGCGGATGGATGACCACCTGGATGTCGTCCGGTGTCACCCCGAACAGATGCATTGCCTCGATAAACTCCAGGCCCTTGTTCATCAGGGTCGCGCTGTCAACCGAGATTTTCGGACCCATGCTCCAGTTTGGATGACGAATGGCATCCTCCGGCGTAACATCTTCCAGTTCACAACGGGGCCGTCCACGGAAGGGGCCACCGGAGCCCGTCAGCAGGATCTTGCTCAGCTCACCGGGTCTGCGACCCATCAGGCACTGGAAAATGGCCGAATGCTCGGAATCAACGGGGACGATCTCTGCCCCTTTTTCGGCAGCGAGCTTCATCACCAGCTCGCCGGCGCAGACCAGTGTCTCTTTATTAGCCAGGGCAATACGTTTCTTTTCGTGAATTGCGGCAATCGTCGGCTTCAGGCCAACAGCACCGGAAACCGCTGTAACAACGCAGTCGGTCTCCTGGAGAGTAGCCGCTTCAATCAGCCCCTCAATGCCGGAACCAACACGAATATCGGTATCCGCAACGGCAATCTTAAACTGCTTTGCGGCCTCTTCATCATAAACAGCAACAAAGGAGGGCCGGAATTTTCTTGCCTGCTCCTCCAGCATGTCGATTTTCCGCTGTGCGGTGAGAGCGGCCACACGGATTCCCCGGTCCTCCGCCACAGCCAGGGTCTGCCGTCCGATAGAACCGGTGCAGCCCAGAACAGAAATAGCTTTCATCATATTCTTGTACCCATCCGCCGTTTCATCCCGGCGGAAACCTGCTTATTTTCCCCTTTATCTACCGGCCAGGAGTGGAACTAAGTCCCGTATGAGGTAACCCAAACTATACCGGTACATAACCATGCAAGAGGCTGACCGAATCAGCCCTGCTTCACGCCGCCGTAACGACGATCACGGGAACGGAAACTTTCAATCGCCTTATCCAACTCCGCCGGGTTAAAGTCCGGCCACAGGGTGTCGGTGTAATAAAACTCTGCATAGGCGCACTGCCACAGCAGGAAGTTCGAAAGACGCTGTTCGCCGCCCGGTCGGATCAGCAGATCCGGGTCCGGTATGCCCCCGCTGAACAGCATAGAAGCAAACTGTTCCTCGGATAGTTCATCCGGGTTTGCCTTCCCCTCTGCACAGAGCTGCGCAAAGCGCCGTGCAGCCTGAACGATCTCGTCACGGCCACCGTAATTCAGGCAGATGTTTGCCTGGAAGCCCTCATATTGCTGTGAGATACGGTCGGTTTCCGCGACCATCTCCTGAAGTTCAGTCGGGAGTCCATCAATATTCCCGAGAACCTTCATACGAATGTGGTCGCGTGCCATTGTATCGATCGCTTCCTGCAGATAATTCCGTAAAAGTTTCATAATCGTCTGCACTTCTTCCTCGGGCCGCTTCCAGTTTTCCGTGGAAAAGGCATACACAGTGAGATATTCCACACCGATATCCCGGCAGTACGTCGCAATTTTACGGAAGGTCTCCGCAC
>JAZRWD010000265.1:0-24785 GCA_045599525.1 Candidatus Limivicinus sp.
GCGTCAGCTTCGTAGTTCAGACCGGTGGTTGCATTGACGGAAGCAATACGTGCAGCATCCATAAAGCCGGTGATTGCGTAAAGGATACCGGCCATCATGAATACCATAACGATGGTCTTGGTGACATTAACACCGGAAACATTGGCGCAGTCTTCGTTGGAACCGACAGCGTACATGTTCTTACCAAAGGCGGTCTTATTCCAAATGACCCAGACAATGCCGGCGATGATGGCAGAATAGAGCACATACATCGGGACAGCAGTCTTGCCGATCTTGAACAGCGGGGAGATGATGAAGTTGCGGTATTCCTTTGCCATGCCGGAAAGGGTCTGGCCGCCGTTATCACCGAACTGCAGGAACAGCAGAACGAGACCGTAAACGATCAGCTGGGTAGACAGGGTAACGATGAAGGGGTGAACCTTGAACTTGGCCATGCAGAAGCCGTTGACAAAACCGACAATTGCGCCAACAACAATGACAGCTGCAAGTGCAACGTAGATGGGCATGGGTTCGAGACCCGGGAACAGCTTGTTGGTGGTCAGCTGCAGACCGGCAGCGATACAGGCAGCAAGACCGACCTGACGACCGGCAGAAATGTCGGTGCCGGCCAGGATGATGCATCCGCCAACGCCCAGAGCGATGGGCAGCTTAGCTGCGGTGAGGTTCAGGATGTTGATAATCGACGGGGTAGACAAGAACTTCGGTTCCTTCACGGTAATATAAATGACAACCAGAGCAATGATGATAAACATTGCGTTGTTCATCAGCATATCGCCGATGGCTCTCTTCCGGTCGGCCGGGCTCATGGTTTTCAGAGCAGCGATTTTATTCATTTCCTAATTTCTCCTTAAGCGTACTTTGCAGCCAGGGTCATGATTTCTTCCTGGTTGGTGGTTTTTGCGTCTACTTCGCCTGCAAGACGACCGCCGGACATGACAAGGATTCTGTCACAGATGCCCAGCAGCTCCGGCATTTCGGAGGAAACGACCAGAACGGTCTTGCCTTCCAGTGCCAGGTTGAGGATCAGCTGATAAATTTCGTACTTTGCGCCGACGTCGATACCACGGGTTGGCTCGTCCAGAAGCAGGACCTCAGGCTCGGTGAGCAGCCAGCGGCCGATAATGACCTTCTGCTGGTTACCGCCGGACAGGCTGCGAATCTGGGTCTCCTGAGACGGAGTCTTGGTGCGCATGGCGTCAATGTATTTCTGGGTATCTTCGACCTGAGACTTATGGCTAAGCAGAGGGCCGAATTTTTTGTGGCGCTTCAGAGAGGAAATAATGGTATTCTCACGGATGTTGCGCACGCCGAGAATACCGGTTGCACGGCGTTCCTCAGTGAGCATGGCAAAGCCGTTCTTGATGGACTCGCCCGCGTTGCGGTTGAGGCAAGGCTTGCCGTCCAAAGTGATCGTGCCGCTCTTGCGGGTACGGATACCGAAGATACTTTCCAGGACTTCCGTACGGCCGGAGGAATCCAGGCCGGCAAGGCCCAGAACTTCACCACGGCGTGCTTCGAAGGATACATCCTTCAGCTGGTTGTACATGCCGGTAAGGTGCTCAACCTTCAGATAGGTGTTGCCCGGGACGTTGGTCTTCGGAGGGAACTGGTTGGTCAGCTCACGACCGACCATCAGACGGATAATGTCTGCCATCTCCAGCTCAGCGGCCGGGCGGGTGGCGACCCACTGACCGTCACGCATGATGGTAATATCGTCGGAGATGCGCTTGATCTCTGCCATCTTGTGGGAGATGTAGATGATGCCGCAGCCACGACTACGCAACATGTTGATGATGTTGAAGAGGTGCTCGACCTCGGTTTCGTTCAGGGAGGAGGTCGGTTCGTCGAACACGATGACCTTTGCGTTATAGGAGACCGCCTTTGCGATTTCCACCATCTGCCTCTGGGAGACAGGCATGGTGCTCATGATCGTTTTCGGGTTGACGCTGATGCCCAGGTCCTCAAAGACCTTCATGGTGGCATCGTACATCTTCTTTTCACTCGTAAACGGTCCCGTAAGTGGGAAACGGCCGAGCCACATGTTGTCCATGACGTTGCGCTTCAGGGCCTGGTTGAGTTCCTGATGCACCATGGCAACACCGTGTTCCAGTGCTTCCTTAGAATTTTTAAAGTTAACCTCTTGGCCTTCGAGGTAGATATTGCCGCCGTCTTTATTGTAGACGCCGAACAGGCACTTCATCAGAGTGGATTTGCCGGCACCGTTTTCGCCCATCAGAGCATGTACGGTACCTGCTCTGACGGTCAGGTTGACGCCGTCAAGAGCCTTAACGCCGGGGAATACCTTGGTAATCCCCTCCATTCTCAGCAGAACAGGTTCTTTTTCGAGAGTTGGCAAGTTTTTCGCCTCCTGTGTTTTTTTGCGCGGAAATCGGGTATATTTTGCTCGTTGAAAGGGACAGCCGCACAAGGTGCGGCTGTCCGATAATTCAGTTAGTGCGAAATTATTCGCCGGTGTACGGGCTGTAGGGGATGTTGACACGCCAGGTGCCGACAATGTTTGCTTCGTCGATGCCTTCGAACTTCTCAGCGCCGGTGCCGAGGTTCTGAGCAATCAGAGCGATAGCATTTGCCATGCCTTCTGCGTCCTGCTTGATAGTGCCGGTCATGGAACCGTCAGCGATCTTTTCCTTTGCAGCGTCGGTAGCGTCAACGCCGAATACGGGGATGTAACGGCCGCCTTCCACGTTGTAGCCTGCAGCCTGCAGAGCAGCGATGGAGCCGAGAGCCATGTCGTCGTTGTTGGCGATAACGAGCTCTACCATGTTGCCGTTTGCTTCAGAGTACTGGGAAAGAATGGTCTGGGTGTAATCCTGGCCCTGTGCTGCGGACCATGCGCCGTTCTGGTCGACGAGGTACTTGGAGGAGTTGTTTGCGTCGTAGAACTTGAGAGCAGGCTTGCCGTCCTCTGCAAGGACGATGTCTGCGTCTTCGACACCGTACTGGGTACGAGCGTCAGCTTCGAGGTTGCCTTCCTGGCCCTTGAACATAACGTAGGTGATCTCACCGTCGCCGTTGATGTCGACGTCAGCGTAGTTAGCTACGAGGTAATCGCCGATCATCTTGCCCTGCATGTGGCCGGCCATGGTGTAGTCGGTGCCAACGTATGCAGCAAAGTCATAAACGGAAACGATCTCTTCGGAGACGGAGCGGTTGAAGAACACAACGGGTACTTCTGCCATCTCTGCCATGTCGAGGATAGCCTGGGTTGCGTCGTCAGAGCTTGCGTCAACGATGTTAACAACAAGAACTTCTGCGCCCTTGGTGATAGCAGTCTGGATCTGCTCGGTCTGAGTGGTCTGCGAGCCGTTTGCGTCATAGTCCTGATACTTGATGCCGGCTGCGTCGAGAGCCTTGTTCAGAGCAACGCGGACGCTGGACAGATAGGTGTCACCGAAGGTGTACCAGAAAACAGCGATTTCGCCCATGTCGTTTGCTGCGGAAGCAGAAACGCCACATACGCTGAAGGACAGTACCATTGCGATGACGAGGATCATGGTAAGAGTTCTTTTCATCAATTTTTCCTCCTGATGATTATTTTTCGCTTGTGCGAAGCTTGATTATGCCCTTACCAAGGCAAAATCAGATAGATTAAATATATCAAATTATTGTATTTTTTCAACACTTAGCCGTCATTCCTCCCAAAGTTTGGCAGGGTGCTAAAATATCTCTTCTGCAAATTAGTTACTATGACGAACATTCATAGTTTTTCCGGCACCGCAGGACGGAAAATGCACGGATAAAGGTGCAGCTGGTCCCCATCGGCAGCAGAACAGCCGGGCGGATTTGGAACGGTCGCTCAAATCCGGGAACTGAAGCAGCCTTCCGCCGTTTACGCGGAAGGCCGTCTGTTCTTCGTTTTTGCGTTTTCTGTTGTCTCTGTCGTTTCCGTATGTCCGGCAGAGCGTTCAGTGGTGATCGTTTTTGCCCTTGTCGCCCACACCGAAATGCAGTTCCTTCATCCCCTCGACCTCGTCGCAGATGCCCTTCAGGGCACAGACCGAGCAGTCAGTCGGCAGACCCTCCAGGATGTGCGTGAGGGTGCCGGTCACATCGGTCGACTTCTTTGCCAGCCGGTTCAGGGCGGCATAGTCCACGGAGGGGTCGGTGATAAAGAGGATTTTCATGGAAAGAACGTTCACGTTCTTTTTATAGGCGGCAATGTAGCTCTCACCCAGGGCACGGAAGCTGATGCCCCGCTTTAGGGCCTGTTTGCTGACACGCACCTGCTCCCGGTGGGATTCGGGTGACATACGCAGCATATACCCCTCGGGATACACATGGTACTTCGCGAACTCAATATCTTTCAGCGTGCGGTAGACCACTTCGTCGTCCCCGTCGATCATGCCGATCTTCAGGATGACGATGCGGGCAAAATCACAATCGCTGCGGAGATCCTTCAGGTCGCGGCCGTAGAGCAGAATCTCGTCCCTGTCGGCAATGCCGGCAGAGGAGGTAAACAGCACGTAGTTGGCTGAACCTTTTCCGCTTCCGCCCAGTTCAAAGGCAGCGTCCTTCTGCATGACCAGTTCACTGGAGCCGGTATCCTTCCATGCATTGCGGCCGGTATAGTCCCAGCAAACGGGGGTGCCGGTCAGGGCACCCTCCGTCTCTCGAATCAGGCTGTTGTATAATTCCATCGGTCTCGGTCTCCGGAGCGCGGTCAGAAGACCTGGTCAACCTTCTTGCGGTCAAAAATGGTATTGACGCGCTTATAGGCCCAGCTCATCAGTTTCTGATCCAGATTCCAGAAATAGACCACAAACAGGGCCAGAACGGCAATCAGCAACACCTTCGTCAGTGTGCAGAGGCCTTTCAGGACTTTTTTACACATATGGTATGCTCCTTTCCCCATTCACGCAGCGATCATCTGCGTGCCAGGCCCTTCTGGCGTGCATATTCTGCCGCACCCAGTGCGCCCATAAGCTGAGGGTCGGTCTTCAGGTTGACGACCTTCAGCTTCAGCACGTGTTCGATGGCTTCCTTCAGACCGTCGTTCTTGGCGCAGCCGCCGGTCAGCGTAATGCTGTCGGTGGCGCCGGCCTTCTTTGCCATAACAAAGCAGCGCTTGGCAACGGCCATCTCAATGCCTGCGGCAATCTCGTCCATCGGCTTGCCTTCGCCAACCAGGGTGATGACCTCGGACTCGGCGAAAACCGTGCACTGTGCAGTGATGGGGATGACGTTCTTTGCCGTCAGGGAGAGCTTGGAGAACTCCGGCAGTTCCATCTCAAAGGAACGGGCCATTGCTTCGAAGAAGCGTCCGGTACCGGCAGAGCACTTGTCGTTCATCGCAAAGTTCTTTACGGTGCCGTCGGTGTCAATAGAGATGCCCTTGACGTCCTGACCGCCGATATCGATGATGGCCTTAACCGAGGGGTCGGTCACATGGACACCCATGGCGTGGCAGGAGATCTCGGAGATGTTTTCATCGGCAAAGGGGACCTTATTCCGGCCGTAGCCCGTACCGATGAGATAGGAAAGTTCCTTGCTGTCCTTCAGGCCGGCCTGCTTGCAGACCTCTTCCATGGCTGCAACCGCAGACTGCTCGGAATTGATTTTGGAACGGATAGTGGTGTCGGCAACCAGCTTGCCGGTCTCGTCAAGAATAATCGCTTTCGTGTAGGTGGAACCTACGTCGCAGCCGCCGAAATATTTCATGGTATTTCTCCTTTTCTATTTAATGAAGATGGGCCGTCTTACATGCAGATCTCGTCGGCGAATTCCACAAGGGAAGCGTCCACAGGCTCGGCATTCTTTACGGTACGCATGTAGTTGGAAACCTTGTCACGCATGGTGCGACGGGAAACGGTACGCGGGTCCATCAGGTCGTGCTCGATCCAGATGAGGTCATAGCCGCGGGCACGGCCCTGCTCGTCCAGGATGCCCTGCACGGTAGCCATATTCTTGCAGGCCACGTTCTGGTACATAATGATCAACGGAGCGTTCCAGTCTTCGCACTGTCTCCACAGCTCGTCGACGACATTCTGATAGCCGCCGTTGGTGTGACGGCGCATAACCATACGCTCGTAGAGGCGGGCCAGGTCGCGCAGTGCTTCTTCCTTATCCTCGGTCTCCAGCTTCTTGGTAAAGTTCAGGGATTCCATCTCGACCAGCACGTTAATGCCCCAGCAGTTGGCCAGCCAGTTGGAGAAGTTGGCATAGTAGTGTGCCGGGCAGGACCAGACGATGGAACGGTACTTCATCTTGCCGGGGTACGGTTCTTCCTTGTTCTCGTATGCCTTCATCAGGATCCGGTTGACCTTTTCGAAGGTCTTAAGCGCACGCGGGTCGGCGCCGCCGTCCATCTCATAGTTCCACTTACGGAACAGCTCGTAGCAGGGACCCAGCAGCTGCGGGTGGGCAGACTTATTGACTTCCCACTTCATCAGCTCGTACTCGGTCTCCTGATTGAAGCGCTTCATCTGGGCAAAGTATGCATCCCAGTTCCACTTGGCACCGGTCGTGTCTTCAATGAACTTAATGCAGGCCTTGATGTCCGCCGCACCCATTTCCACGGTGGATTCATCCAGATAACGGACCGGGAAGCACAGGTCAAACACCGGCAGGTCAGGGAAACGGCGGGTCAGGTACTCTGAGGCCATAACCGAGCCGTCGCAGGGCATAGAGCTGGAAATGAAGCAGCTGCCCATGTGCGGCAGAGCGTCGATGACGATGGAACCGCATTCGGAGGACGGAACCGGGCAGGTGTCTGCTGGCAGGCCGTAGGATTCGACCGCGTCAATATACGGCACACAGGTCAGCTGGTCAATCTCGGAGACCAGAAACACCGCAAACAGCTGATACGGGACACCCAACAGGTCGGGGAAGCCAGCCATGATCTGGCCCATCGTCATCTCGTCGAACAGAACGACCTTCTTGTTCAGCTCGCTGTTGCCGTTCTTTTTGTCGCACTTTGCCTGGAACACCAGGTTCTCGGCCACATAACGGAACACATCGTAGATGAGCAGATGGCTCATGCGCAGGTTGCTGCCGCGCAGGCCCATGACATTCTTGTCCATAAAGCCGACGCAGTTGAAGTAGGAGATCATCCAACGGTAGTAGAAGGTCATGTTCAGCGCCGGGATGAGGTCCTTGGAGAAAGTGGTCAGCAACATGAGCCACATGCGGCCCCACTCGTAAAAGTCGTAGGCGGTGTCTTTCATACCGCGCCACTCACGTCGCACAGTGGCCATCTGGCCGTCACGGTACAGCTTGCCTAGCTGCTTTTCCCCGTGCAGCAACAGGTCCTTGCGCTGCTCTGGGCTCATTGCCCTGATGGCCTCCCACTCGCTCTTTACGCGGGCACCGTCGGCCTTGCACTCCTCGACCTGCTTCTTGAAATAGGCCTTATAGTCGGTCTCCTTCATCATGTCCCAGATGATGCCGCCGACTTCTTTCAGGTTTTCGGCCTGGGCCTTGAGGTCCATATGGTTCTTCGCGCGGAAGAACGCCGGATTGGGGAACTTTACTTTATCCTTTGCCATTATCGGATTCCTCCCTCTTTATGGATGCGTTTGATCTCAAGCGATTCCACAAAGGCCTGCACGCGAGTGCGCAGCTGACCGGAATTGCCGTTGTTGTACAGTCGGTCGATGGAAAGCACCGGCCATCCCTTTTCTTCACTCATGATATGGCTGACCAGAGCACGTTCAAAGCCCCAGAAGTCACAGTATTTCATCTGTTCGTAAATGATGCCCTCGGCGCCATACTCTCTGGCGAGCCGGTCAGCGGTCTCCCGGCGCTGGTTGACCTTCTCCTTGGAGATATAGCGGGCACACTCGGACACTTCCATGTAATGGCGGCAAATCTGGGTGAGGACATCTTCTTCGTCGTTGAGCTCGATCACTTCGCGGCCGGGCGTGGAGCCGAAGCAGTAACGGTCAGACACCACCAGGGCACCGCAGCCCTCAATGAGCTTTGTCAGGTTCGGGTCATCGATCTCCGAGCCGACAATGGCTACGCGGGCACGGAAGGGACTCTTTTCATCCGGTTCACGGGTCTTCAGTTCTTCCAGAGTCTCCTGCAGATAGGGCAGGATAAGTGCCTTCGGGCAGGCATAGGACACTAGGTTCAGAATGTGGAACTCATAGCCGGTGATTACCGGGTTTTCTGCCTTGCGCATCTGTGCGATCTCGCTGATAATCCGACAGACCTCGTTGTGCTGCTCTACCGCGGCCCGGAGCGCTTCATCGGAAACGTCGACCCCATAGCGCTTCTGCAGCTCGTCCAGAACGTGCAGACGCATCTGCTGCACATAGCCCTTAATGGTATAGTCTACCACCTTGTAGGGCATGTCGCAGTGCGTAACAAAGAAGTTGGGCTTTTCGTTGATCTTCAGAATCTCGAAATGCTCCATCGCACGATTCATCATGGAGCAGGCGTCCACTGCGATCATCGCATCGAGGAACTGATAGCCGCCCTCAATGGCGCGCTCGACCAGCGCACGGGAGAACTCGCAGGTATAGTTGGACATATAATAGGTAGCGATATCCAGCGTACCGGTGTTGGGGGCTCGCAGACGGACCGAGAAGCAGTTGCCCGTGTTTAGGATCACCTCCGGGATGTGGAAACAGGTATATCCCAGGGCCAGACCACCCTCCGCCTGTGCCTGTCTGACCAGCGCGTTATCCGCATTCTGGAGCAGGTCTTCAAAGAAAATCAGATGTTTCAGGTCTTTCAAATGTTACACCTCTCTTGTTATCGTACGTTCTGTCGTTGCCGTCAAAGAATCTCCATTTTGGTCAGTGCCTGGCGTACACCGCAGAGCATGTCGGAACTCTCGTCCAGTTCCATCACGCTTCTACCGCGGATGTCGTTGCTGGCGAACACCCCGTCTGACGGGATCATGGACAGGATCTCGACTCCCGGAACAGAGATCAGGTCCACCAGCTCGGGGTTCGTCATGCGGTTGATGATTACGCCCACCCGGTCGTAGTCGATCAGCTCGTCGGCCACGCTTTTGATCGTATTGATGACCTGGCCGCCCTTTTTGCTCTGGTCCGTGATTAGGAGCAGATGGGTGACCTTTTCCATGACCCGGCGCTGAATCTGTTCAATGCCTGCCTCGCCATCGATGACCACATAGTCAAACTGGTTGGCCAGCATGCTGATGACTTCTTTCAGATAGGAGTTCACCTTGCAGTAGCAGCCGGAGCTCTCCGGCCGGCCGATGGCCAGGAACGCGAAGCCCGGCAGCTCTACCAATGCGTCAAAAATACGGAAACGGGCTTCACTCAGCAGTTCCATTGCCTCACGAGTCTCCCCGTTTTCCACACTGTCTACGATGCTCATGCGGATGTTATCCAGCGTCAGCCGGACATCTACCCCCAGGGCCACGGAAAGGCCAACTGCAGGGTCCGCGTCGATTGCAAGGATCCGTTTGTCCGGATACTGCTCTGTCAGCAGACGGACGATGCTCGCACAGATGGATGTTTTGCCCACACCGCCTTTGCCGGCCACGGTAATGATTTTTGCCGTTCTCTTTTCCATACCATTCCTCCCCTCGGCGAAAAGCGTATACTCGCACAATATTTATCGTTTCCATTTTAACACACGTTCACAAGTCTTCGCAAGAGAAACCGCCGTTATTTTGTTATTTTAGGCGTTTTGTCGAATTTTTACTCACTTTTTTGCTGTTTAACCACAGCTTTGTGTTTAGACATCGGTTGTCATTCCGTCGTATTTTCCCGTTTTTTCTTCCCGGATACGCGGATTCCGCCCGGGCAAAACGCAGTAGCCGTAAAATAGGCCTGCGGCGCTCCGTGTTTTTTCCCCCTTGTTTTCCTCCCGCCCGCACTGTATAATATTTATTTGGTAATATTATCGTTTTTTTCATTGGGAGGTACATCATGGCTGAACGCAGAAGGCGTATTGGTGACCGCAAGGACGGCCGCCTGCTCCGCTCGCTCCCCGCTTATCATAAACTGCTGCCTTTTTTCATGCCCAACCGGGAAGATGCCTGCAATCTCTTTGAGGAACGCCTGGAAATCGGTGTTGTGGACCGTTATCTGCGCCGCCTGCGGGCGGAGGGCTACAAGGGCATCGGCTTTCTGCACTTCCTCATCGCCGCCTATATCCGCTGCTGCTCCATGCTGCCGGGCCTCAACCGCTTTGTCTGCGGCCGCCATATTTATGCCGCGAACGATATCACCGTAGTCCTGCCCGTCAAGAGGAGCCTGTCCCTGGACGCCCGGGAGAGCTCGATCAAGCTCCATTTTGCACCCACTGACACCATTCTGGACGTATACCGCAAGATGAACGACAAGATTGAGGAGCTCAAAATCAACGACGCCAGCCCCACCGAGGCCATTGCCGAGATTCTCTCCCACTTCCCCCGCTTTCTGCTGCGTTTCCTCTTCGCCCTGCTGCGCATGATGGATTATCATGGTTGGCTTCCCCTGGAGTGGGAAGAGGCAAGCCCCTACCACAGTTCTGTGGCCATCACCGACCTGGGCTCTCTCCGCCTTCGCCCCGCTTTCCGCCATCTCCCCCACTTCGGCACCACACCAGTGTCCATCGCTTTCGGCGCCAAATCTCACAGCTATGAAATCAACCGCCGCGGTCAGGCCGTGCATCGCAAGTATATCGACATCCGCCTGGTTCTAGATGAGCGCATCGTCGACGGCCACTACTATGCCCAGTTCCGTCAGGCCTTCCGCTACCTGCTCAGGCATCCCGAGATTCTGGAAAAGATGCCAGGCCGTGTGATCGATGATGTTTTCTGATTTCTGCTTCTTGAATATTGTTACCGCTAAAAGAATAAACGAACGTGCAAACAGGCGGAGCCATCGATTTGATGGCCCCGCCCGTTGTTTTTTTATTCGTTTTTCCCGATGTTCGGATCGCTCCGGTTGATTCCGGATTATTCGCCCAGTTCGAGATGGTTATAGCTGGTACCGAATGCGTTGTTGTATGCATAGCAAGCAGCGGTACGTGCTGAGGTGATTGCATAGGAGTGTGCAACACCTTCTGCGTTCGCATAATGGTCACCGTAGATGCCGCCGGTGCAGGTACCGCAGGCATACAGGCCGGGGATCTCGGAGTAATTGCGCTCAGCTGCGTTCATGGACTGTACTTCCATGTAACGGCTGACCTTCAGGCCACCAAGAGAGGTAAGCACGCAGACGTTCTCGGTAAACAGGTAATACGGCCCCTCTTCCATACCAGAGAGGAATTCCGGAGCCTTGAAGAAGGTGTCGTCCTCGCCGGCAGCGCAGGCTTCGTTATAGGTCTTCAGGGTTGCAGCAAGGATCTCCGGTTTCATACCGGCGTTCTCTGCCAGTTCTTCGATGGTGTTGCCCTTGTAAGCAACGCCCTGCTCAACCAGGCCGTCAGCAACCATGAATACGTCGCCCCAGCCCTGCTCCAGCAGTGTGTAGTTGTTGATGTAGCCCATGCCCTGCGGCTGCGTCATGTTGAGTGCGCCCGCACCTTCCTCTGCGAGGGTCTTCAGCATCTTTTCGTTCATCAGAACGTAGACGTAACCTCCCTGGCTCATCACAATGTTACCCGTGAAGTTACGGTTGTAGCATACTTCGTTCTCGTCGCAGATACGTTCGCCAGAACTGTTGACCCACATCGTCATCGGCAGCAGAGGAACTGCATACTGGAAACGCTTACCCAGTTTTACACGGCCGTCGCCACTGTCGTAGTCGTTGTAGGTGTTGAAGTCGCCGACCAGTCTCGGCATACGCAGCATAACTGCGGATTCACCGACTTCTGCAGCACCGAGCTCGGCAGCCATCTTGATGCCGTCGCCCACGTTGGTAGCAACGCCGAAGTTGGCCGTAGGCATAACGCCATTGTAGGACTTGCTGATCCAGTCAAAGTCTGCGCCGTAGCCGCCGGTTGCCAGGATGACGGACTTAGCATTGACCTGCATCTTGGAGCCGTCTGCACGGGTAGCCATAACGCCGCAGACCGTGCCGTTTTCGTCTACGATCAGGCCGGTGGCCGTGGTGTCGGTGTAGAGTGCGCCGCCGTTGTCCTCAATGCACTTGAGTGCATTGGCAATCTGCTGAATTTCGGTATACTCGGTGGTGTCATACATGGTGCCGCCGTAGCCGACAGAGCCATAATCGTTACCGCCGGAAAGCGGATCCAGGTGCTTCTTGAACTGACAGCCGTGCTTTTCCAGATAGCCGACGGTGCTCTTGGACATTTCAATCCAGTCACGGACCAGGGTACCGTCTGCACGCCAGCCGGTATCGTCCATATAATCACGGAAGAAGGATTCCACATCCACAGGCTCTACGCCTGCTTCTTCAACCAGGTGGCTGTCTGCCGCAAAGAAGGTGCCGCCGCGGACACCGGTGGAAGCAGTCTTTTCGAGGATGATGACTTTCGCACCCAGATCGGTTGCCTGAATGGCTGCCACACTGCCGGACACGCCTGCGCCGATGACGCAGATATCGGCTTCCTCAACGATCACTTCGTCGCTCTGCTCTTTCACGATCTCTACTGCACGGAGAGCTTCGACATCGCCGCCTGCCTGGATGACTGCATCTTCCACAGCAGCGATGATGCCCTTACTGGACTCGGTTGCACTGGCGACGGTGTCTACGCCGAGGGACTGGTACTTCAGGATTTCACCCGGAAGGCGGTCAAAGGCAACCTCGCAGATACCTGCCGTCTCGCCGTGGGAGACAACCTGAATGTCCAGAATCTCATTTTCACTGAAGGTTACATCGAGAACAATACGGCTGTTTTTGCCGAAGCCGTTGCCGGTGTAGGTACCCGGAGTGAACATTCCGTCTTCTGCAGAGGCAAAAGACGCCAGACCGAGCATCATGCTCAGAATCAGAATAAGGCTAAGTAGTTTTTTCATCACTATCTCCTTTCATCAGATGGTTTCGATGTTTTCGGTTTAGCCCGAATAAATTGTATTCCTTTTTTAACAGATTGCAATTCTATATCATTAAAATATTCACATTCTTTTTTGGGTATGCTTTTCTGTTATAGGATAGTCAACCTTGCAACAAGTTAAAGGTTGACTATCATTGCATTCCGTAGTAGAATCCTGCCATTGTTTTTGAATTCTATTATAACTATGCGGGATAACCATTCCGCGGCAGAAAGGAATGCTCATCACCATGAAACAAGCGTTTACCGTCCGGGACATGGCCCATATTGCCCTGTTTGCCGCACTCATCGCCGTCTGTTCCTGGATCAGTATCCCGGCAACCGTCCCGTTCACGTTGCAAACTTTTGCCGTCTTCTGTTCTCTTTGTCTGCTGGGCGGGAAAAAGGGCTTTTTCGCGGTTCTGGTCTATATTCTTCTAGGTGCTACCGGGTTGCCGGTCTTCGCCGGTTTCCGTGGCGGCCCCGGCGTCCTTCTCGGTACGACTGGCGGGTATATTCTAGGCTTTCTTCTTCAGGCCTTGCTGTACGGGATCGCTGAACCGCTTTTTGGGCACAAAGCGGTCCGGCAGATTGGCTCCCTCGTGGCCGGACTGTTCCTCTGTTATGCTTTTGGAACAGCATGGTTTATTCTCCTGTATACCCGCAGTTCCGGCCCGGTTGCCCTCGGCACCGCATTGGGCTGGTGCGTCTTCCCGTTTATTCTTCCCGACCTAGCAAAGCTCGCTCTCGCTGTCATCGTTTCCCGCCGCATACTGAAGGCTCTCGGGAGCAAATCGTAAAAAGACTAAGGGGCCGCTTTACAGCGGCCCCCCAGGACTTACCTGCCCGGCGAAAGGAGTAGCCGGACAGGGACGGGAATCAAAGGAATTGTACTGATTTTATCGTGTTTTGTGTTCCCTGTAAAACAATCGAAATTTTGTCATTTACCATTTCGCCGTATTCACAATCTGCAGTTGTGAATACGGCGAAATTTTACTTTTTCTGCAGATGAGGGGGGCAGGGACGAGAAAAGAGGAACAGGGCCACTGCGTAAGCAGTGGCCCTGTTCGCGGGGGTAATAAGGAATAGAAAGGAAAAGGAAAGTGGAAACAAAATGTGTTTGCCTTCAGGAATCTCGCGGGAGGATGCCTCGTATCGGAAACACCGCAATTTCCGCGCAGCTTTTATGTAGGCAATGAAGCAGGGGCAAGACAAGACCTGTTTTGTGTCATTTCCCCCTGTGTGCTGTATTATAGCGGATTATCTCTTGAAATGGAAACGGTATCCTGTTACAATGCTTATTAGCATTTCCTTACAAGGATGCGGTATCTTACGTTTGTTGTGTCCTTTGTTCGGGGGCAAACAGCAACAAGGAGACACAAGCTATGTACAATACGCAGCTGGATACGTTTGCCCTGGTGGCTGAGCTGGGAAGCTTTTCAGCCGCCGGCACCCATTTATATATTACCCCAAGTGCTGTAAATCAGCAGATGACCGCACTGGAGGAGCGTCTAGGTGCCCGCTTATTTGTGCGCAGCCGGCAGCGTCTGCAGCTCACCGAGGCCGGCGCCTACCTGCTGGAGGTCCTGCCCACCTTTCGGAACCACGCCATGGGCATACAGGACCACCTGAAAGAGCTTGACGCCAGACCGGAGAACACGGTGCTACGCATCGGCCTGCCCCATATGCACACACTGCGTCACTTCTACAACCTGTGGAGCGCCTACAGCTTGGAAAACACCACCTGCCAGATCCAGCTGGTCGCCAACAACAGCTGGATTGAGAAAGAGACCTATAACAGCTACATTGCCTGCGACCTGGTGGAATACCCCAACATCCGCGCCGCCTGGATGAAGGGCCGGCGTTTCCTGAAGCTGGAGGACATGCCTTCCGCCCTTGCCATTCCCCTGGGCCATCCGCTTCTGCAAATCGAGCACCTGCGGCCGGAGGATCTGGAGGGTTACGGGCTTCTTGTACCCCGGGGTGACCTGATCAACGCGCTACTGCCGGACCTGCAGGCCCTGGAGAAAATCGGGGTACAGCTGCACTACCAGAATTACTCACCGGAGCTGCTCGACAACTGTCTGCTGAACGGCTGGGCCACTCCTGTACTTGGGAAAAACCCGAAGATTCCTCCTTCGCTCCGGGCCGTGCCGATGGACTGGGTAAAGCCCATCCCCTACGGTTTCAGCATCAAAACGCCCTGCTCCCGGGCCATGGAGAGTTTTCTGGCTTATGTGGTCAAAACCACCGGAGCAGAATATATTGAATAATAAAGAAACGAGACGACCGAAGGAGCCGACACAGAATGAACCAATCATTCCGGGTCAGCTCCTTTGCCTATACTTTGATTGAACTATCTTCTCTTCCTGTTAAAACTCCAGATAGCGGGTAAGCATTGCTTCGCGCCGTTCCTGCGGGATATCGACGGTGAGAATCTTTTCGTTTTTTACCCCGCGCCATACAAGGCTGTTGCGGATCTCTTCTGCCAAGGCATTGTCCACCGCGGCAATGAGCACGTAATCATAGTCGAGGCGGTCGATGGTCTCGACGGGATCAACATCCATGCAGCAGCGGCGGTATTCCTTATAATACGGGTCCAACCAGGCGACGACCCGGGCGTAGTGCGCATCCTTCAGGCGTTGGACCACTTTCTGCCCAAAGACGCCGGCGCTGTAGACCACAACGCGCCTGTCCCTCAGGTCGATGGGGTAAGGCAGGCAGTCCGGCTTCAGCAGGCCGCCGCTACGGGCAATGCAGACGCCAAGGATGAAGTCGTCGATCTGGGCCGAGTAGCCCAGCTCCTCCGGCCAGGCACCCGCGGCGCGGTGCAGGGTGTTATACAGCGCCTTGATGCCGATGACCTCCGACCGATAATCGGAGGGGGCTCGGCGCAGAAGGATGTCCTGCTGTTGGCGGTAGTGGTACATGGTATTGTCCACAATGGCCACCTTTTCGCTGGCCATCAGGTATGGATAGACCACGGCAGCATCCTCGCAGATGGTGATGCCGTTATATACGCTGTTCTGGAAACGGCGCAGCAGATTCGTGCGGAAGAGCTTGTTCCAGATATAGGTGCTGATGCCGATGCGACCGAAGCTGCCGCTACGGAGCATGATCTTTTTGACTTCCTGCAGGCGCTCGCCCTCATAAAAGCCGTTGGGCACTTTATTTGTCTGGGGAATGGCCGTGGAGAACAGATCTCGGCTGCTGCCGGCGCAGACCAGGTCCGCCCCGGTGTTGACCATGGTCTCCACCAGTTCTTCATAAAACCCGGGCTCGACCCAGTCGTCCCCGTCCACATAGGCGGCCAGCTCACCCGTAGCCACTTGCAGGCCTGCCTTCCGGGCAGAAACCAGGCCGCTGTTGACCTTGTGAATGACCTTGATGCGCATATCTTTGGCGGCATACAGATCGCAGATCTCCGGGCAGCGGTCCGGCGAGCCGTCGTTGACCAGAATGATCTCCAGGTTTTTATAGGTTTGGCTGATAAGGCTCTCGATGCACAGGCCGAGGTACCGCTCAATGCGGTAGACCGGAACGATGACACTAACCAAAGGCTCTCTCATGGCGACCTCCCATCGGCACGGCAGCTGTCCGCACCGTTTTTTCCTTACTTACGTCAAGTATATCAGAAAAGCCGGGTTTTCGCATTCGTGACAAAAGCCAAAATCTGCCGCCGGGTTTTGGATATTTTTTCCCTGCAAAAAACGTCAGGCGTCCGTGAAGACGCCCGGCGGTCCGGTATTTGTCGAATCGGTATTATTTCCGGTCGCCCAGGAAGCTAGCCTTCTGCAGAGCCGGACGGAGGGCAAGATAGAGGATGACGGCACAGACCGTGCTCAGTAGGCTGTTGACCAGGGTCACGCCCCCAGCGATTTTGGCCAGGACCTGCGCTGCGGTATAGGGCCGTCCAAAGATGTAGACATTGCGGAAGTAGCCGATGACCGGGTCGGTAATCACGTTCAGCAGCAGACCGCTGGCTGCCGCGACCGTTACTTTGCCGATGTAAGCAGCTTTTTTTCCTGCCTCATCGAGGTTTTTCAGCTTGACGACCTTATGCGCCACAAAGCCGCAGGCGATGCCGATGATATACTTCAGCAGGAATGTGGTAATGGCGTAGCCGGGGTCACCCGCAAAAATATCCGCCAGGGAGAGGCCGATCGCACCCGCAAGGCCGCCGCAGACACCATCCAGCAGGAGCGCTGTCAGCGCGACGAAGGTGTTACCCAAGTGAAACGAGGAGGACCCTAGGGGAATGCGGAAAAACTCGTAGGCAATAAAGCTAAGCGCGGCCATAATGCCGATGGTCGCGATCTCGCGTGGGGTAAAGCGTTTTTTATAGGCCAGGCTGCCGCCGACGAGCAGTAGGATCATCATGCCAAATAGGATCCATGTTGCAGTTGTACTCATTTTCTTTTCTCTCCATTCTTATCGAAGCGCCCTGTCATTCGGGCTCTGTTTGCTGCGCCTACTATAGTGCCGTTTTGACCCCTTTTAAACGCCCAGAATGAGCGTTTTTTATGGGTGCAGTTTGCTATCTGAACCCATTCAGTCGGCAGGAAACATGGTATTTATTGGGTTCAAATCCATCCCACTTGACGGAGAAAGCCTCAGCGGCTACAATAAGAGGAAGAATTCTTGTGGGAGGAACAGATATGCAGATCTCCGGTGAGCTGATCCATGGCGTGCGTATGGCCGCCAACATGGCCCAGAATCTGATGAGCGACGGAAACCGGCTGCTAGAGAACCAAAACGGCAAACAGCAGGCACAGCAGGAAAAAGCCCTGAAGGCGGCCGTAGCCGACGCCATTGCCCGGGAGCAGAAGCGGAATCTCAGTGCGGTGGTGATGGCCCTGATCGAGGCAGGCGTGCCCTATGAGGGAATGGTGGACCTGCTGCGGAAGTACTGGGATCTGCCGGACGCAAAGGCCCGGGAGTATGCTGTGCGCGGGCAGACGGTTGACTACCCCTGCCGCCAGCTGTGCATCTATCTGCAGAGCCAGGGCTGGACGGAGGAAGAGATCAGCCTTTACCTGAAGGACAACAACGTGAAGAAAAAACTGCGGCTCAACCATGAGCTGTGGAAGCTGAGCCCGGAGCTGCTGATTGAAGAAGTAGAAGAATAAGCACCTGTAGACTGCCTGCCCTGTGCCGGGGCAGGCAGTCTTTTGAATCCCGTCGGGGAAATGTTGCATCCCTGGCAGGAAAAGAGTATAATCGGCACAAGTTTTGATGAAAAACAGGAGGATATACCCTGTGAGAGAAGAAAGACCGGTGCGTGGAGAAGTTCCCTCCCATGCCCGCAGAAAGCAGCCCAGACGCCGCCGTGGAATCTGGGGTGTGCTGATTGTTTTGCTATTGCTTGTGGTGCTGGCCCTGGCCGGTGCTCTGCTTTACCTGAACATGGAAAGAGAAGAGCCTGTCGTCGAAACGGACCCCGCAGAGGGCCTTTACGGCAGCTGGCAGACGACTTACAGCCTGAAAAGCGCCGCGGTACAGAACGCCGGGGAATGGCTGGGACACGGCATGGATATGGGCGATTACCTGCCCGAGTTGGGCATTTCCGTTACCCTGACGCTGAACCCCAACGGCTCCTGGAGCCGCAGCCTGTCGGAGACCGACTACGCAGAAGCCGACCTGCAGGCCCAAAATGCACTGGCCACCGCACTGACTGACCTGGTCGTCCTACGGTTGCGGGCCGCCGGCGTGGGCGTTGACGTTGCTGCCCTGACCCGCCAGGCAATCGACAGCCCGGAGGGCGGTGCGGTCACCGCTGAGGTCAGTGGAAGCGGCCATACCGGCACAGAGCAGGAGCGTGCCACCGCGGCCGCGTATATCACGCAGACCGTAGGCATGAGCCCGGATCAGTATATCCGCACGCTCGGGCTGGCTCTGCTTCCCCCGCTTGAGCAACTGCAGACAGAGCTGAACGGCACCGGGAGCTTTACGGCGGACGGGCATTTCCTGACGCTAGCACAGGGAGACGGTACCTCCCTGACCTTTGGCTATCTGACCGACGAAAACAGCCTAGTCTTTACCAACGATGCAGCAGGCAGCAGCACACCAACCCTGTTTACGCTGCTTGCCCGCGCAGCATAAAGGAGGACCCGAGGAATGAGACGAACCAATTCATGGGCACTGTGCCTGCTGCTCAGTTTGCTTCTGCTGGCGGGCCTGTTCAGCACAGCCGCCTTTGCCGAGGAGAGCACCTCCCGCAATATCACGATGATTCTGGACGAAAGCAGCACACACAATGTGCGCGCTTTTGATGCGGGCTACACGGGGAACGCCTACGTTAGCCTGCGAGACCTGGGGCTGGCCCTGAACGGGACCGCCAAACAGTTCGGTGTGGAGATTCGGGAAAGCGAGATTCGCCTGACGCGCGGAGGCTATTTCTACCAGGCCAACGGCGACGGCAGCCGCTGGAATTCTCCGGGTAACCTCTACTACCCGACCGTACGGCGAAACGCCTTCTATGTAGACGGCAGGGAGCTACGCTACTATACGATGATCGCCGCCGTGTACACCGGGGTGTATGACTGCTGGATTCAGCTGGCCGACTTTGCACTGATCATGGACACGGAGATGTACTTTGATGCGGGTGGCACCCTACACATGAGCAGCACACGGCCCTTCCGCTTTGACATGGACGAGCTGAAGGAAAACGGCTTCTTTTCCATTACCAACGGCGCACTGGCCGCAGATGCCACGACCGGCGAGGTCTTTTACGCCTACAATTCCGACGCCGCTGTCCCCATCGCCAGCACGACCAAGCTGATGAGCTATCTGGTAGTCATGGATGCTCTGACGAAGGGCGAGATTCACTGGACCGACTCGGTGCGCATCGGCTCGAAGCCCGCAGCCCTGAGCCGCACAGTGGACTTTCAGATCATGATGGAGGAGGGCCAGCGCACAACCATTTGGGACCTGATCTGCGGCATGCTGTTGCCCAGCAGCAATGAAAGCGCAGTCGCCCTGGCCGAACATCTGTGCGGCAGCGAGGAGGCCTTTGTGGCCCGGATGAATGCCAAAGCCGCCGAGTTAGGCATGACTACCGCCGAATTCCACAACAGCAATGGCCTGCCCGCCTTTGCCAACAGCATACTGAATTCAAAGCAGCAGAACCGGATGTCGGCAAACGACATGCTCACGCTGGTGCGGCATATCCTAACCGTTTATCCCCAAATCACGGAAATCACCTCTCTGACCCACCTGGACCTGGAGACACTGGACATTGACGTGCCGAACTCCAATCCTCTGCTGTATAACGTGGAGGGCACCGTGGGTCTGAAGACCGGTTCCACTTCCCGGGCCGGCTACTGTCTGGTCGCCGCGAAGCCGGTACAGCTTGCCGACGGCGAGCACATGCTCGTGGTCATTGAGTTCGGTGCGGAAGCGGCCGGTGACCGCGGCCAGGTCTGCGAGATCCTGCTGCGCTACGCTGAGCAGCGGGCAAACGGCATGGAGAGCAGCACAGCCGTGCAGCACGGTCTGCCCCTGACCAGCGAGGAACTGGTTCAGGCCGTCGTGAAGGCCGCACGGCAGTAAGCGGCAGCCTCGGAGCAGGAAAAATTGAATGAGAAGAGACAAAACGGCAGCCCGGTAAATGGGCTGCCGTTTCGCATAAAGAATGAAAGGAAAAGAGGAGAAAATGCATAATAAGCTTCACTCGTGGGTACTGCTTCATGATAGCACGCTGGAACACAGAAGGACAAGCGTTTTGGCGCAACTGGTCATTTTCTGCGCGCAAGCGGTCGATTGTGCCGTTGCGCCGTCCCTCATGCAGTTGTTTTGTCATTGGACCGCCGACGCCGGCTGGTGACGAAGAAGTAGCACAGCTCAATGATGCAGCAGCTGGCCCAGCCCACCGGGTAGCCAAAGCCGACCAGCGCCGGTGTGTTTGCCACAAAGCGGGTGACCAGGGCAAGATAGGTCTGGCGGATGGCCACAAAGGATAGGAGCATAATGACCATGGGGCCGCGGGAATCTCCCCTGCCGCGGAGGGCGCCCGCCAGGGTATGATTGACGCTGTTAGCAATCAGGAAGAAGACATTGGTCCGCATAAAGAGCACACTGAAGGCGACCACCGCCTCATCCGCAGTAAAGAGGCGGGATGCCTGAGCGGCAAAGGCGAAGAGCAGAGCAGCAATGCCGGCCGTTGTTGCCACAATGAGGCTGATGGCACTGACGGTGCCGTGATCCGCCCGCCGTTCCGCTCCGGCACCAACGTTCTGACTGACAAAGGTGGTTGCCGCCATGGACATGCTCTGCATGGGCAGCATAATAAACTGGTCCAGCTTATTGTAGGTGCTCCAGCCCGCCATGCAGGCTGAGCCGAAGGAATTGATATAGGCCTGGACCAGGGTGTTGGAGAAGGCAGTGAGCATGGACTGGAAGCCTGCAGGAAGGCCGATGGCAAAGATTGCGCGGAGAATGGACCGGTTGATGTGCAGGTCCCTCCAGGTGAGGCGATAGATGTCGTTCGAACGGGTGAGCAGGCCAAGGGTCAGCAGGGCGGAGATTAGCTGCGCCAGCACCGTAGCCCAGGCGACACCCGCAATGCCCAGGTGAAAGGCCAGGACAAAGAGCAGGTCCAGCGCAATATTCAGCAGACTGGTGAAAACGAGGAAATAAAGAGGGTGGGTACTGTCCCCCACGGCACGGAGGATACCGCTGCCGATATTATACACCAGCAGGCCGGAGATGCCCGCGAAGTATATCCGCAGGTAGATGACCGCCTCCCCGAAGACATCTTCCGGGGTAGCCATCAGGCGCAGCATAGGCTTGACCGCCAGCGTGCCGACGGCAGTGAACAGCAGACAGAGGGCAAAGGTCGCCGCAATTGTGGTCTCTACGGTGTCGTGCAGAGCCTCCTGCTCCCGGGCACCGAAGCGCATGCCAATAATGACCCCGGCCCCGGTGGCAAAGCCGTTGAAAAAGAAGACCAGCATGTTCACGATCATCATGGTGGAGCCCACAGCCGCCAGGGCCTGGGTACCCACAAACTGACCGACAACGATGGAGTCCACCGTGTTGTAGAGCATCTGGAAGGCATTGCCCAGCATGAGAGGCAGGGCGAAGAGGATAAGCTGCCGGGTGATTGGCCCGGAGGTCATATCCCGGGTCTTTGACTGCCGGCGGTCAGGTACAGATGCCATGGATATCACCCCCAGAGGGCTGTAAGGCTCGGGATGACCTGCTTTTTGCGGCTCATCACATTATGAAGGAAGACATAGCCGTCTTTTGCGGGCACGTTAAAGGCACGGGTTATGGTATCGTCACTGCCGGCGTAGTAGAGGTGGGTTCCGTCCTGCAGAATGTCGGTAAGCATGAGGATGACCAGGTCGTACTTTTCCTTTTCTTTCTTTGTCCGAAGCAGTGCAAGGAATTCTTCGGACCGGTCACGAAGGGCGGTAGAATCAGAACAGGTGATCTGGCTGACGCCAATGATGCGGTCGGCAATGTGAAAGTCCTTATAATCCCCGTAAAGAAGCTCATCCACCGGAGCAGTGCTGTTAGACTGGAACATTTCCCTGCCCAGCTCTTCCAGCGAGACGTCGGCTATGCTCGCCAGGCGGTTTGCCATGGCAATATCCCGCTTGGTGCAGGTCGGAGAACGGAAAAGGACCGTGTCGCTGAGAATCGCGGCAGCCATGAGGCCGGCGATCTGCGGCGGCGGGACCACGCCCTGTTCCTGGTACATGGCCGTCAGAATGGTCGCAGTACAGCCCACTGGCTCGTTGCGCACATAGACGGGCATGCCCGTCTGGATATCTGCCAGGCGGTGATGGTCCACGATGGCGACGATCTCGGCCTGGTCCAACCCCGGAACAGACTGTGCCATCTCGTTATGGTCCACCAGAACTACCTTTTTGCGGTTCGGCCGCAGCAGGTGAAAGCGGGAGATGGTGCCCACAACCTTGTCATTCTCGTCCAGGACCGGGTAAGCATGGTAGCGGCTCTCCGCCATGACCTCACGAACGTCATCCAGATAATCGTCCAGATGGAAGGAGACGACCGTGTCTTCTTTTGAGCACAGGCGCCGCACCGGCACCGCCTGATACACCGCATGGGCAACCTGACGGGCGTTCATGGGCGTGGAAATGATGCAGGTCAGCGACTGACTGTCCTTGAAGCGACGGTCGATGTCCGCATCACAGATGATGATGCAGCTGACGCCGCATTCCATAGCCCTCTCGATAACATCGGGCTGCTGACCGCAAATGACGATGGTATCCGGGGAGAAGCCGAGCGCATAACTCTTGCTGCGGGGGACAACGACCAGAACATTGCCGGTTACGGAAGTAGCAATGCAGGAATCGTTGACAATGACCCCCTCCAGAACGCTGAGGAGGTTAAAGAGGGGCACGTCCTTGAGGTAGCTGTCATGCATGGAGTCCATCACGTAGTGGGCAATGTCTGTTGCAGAGAACATTCCATACAGGGTGCCGTCGTCGTTCAGAATGGGCAGGGCGGAAACACCGCTATCGTGCAGGGTGTGGTAGGCCAAGTCCAGGGTGACGGACTTGCTGAGGCAGACCGGGCGGTCAAAATCCAGGTCACGCACCTGGGTGCGCATGTTGTGGATCAGCTCCGGGGCCTCACAGCCGAAATAGTCCAGAATGCGCTGGGTCTCGTCGTTCACCGGGCCGATACGGACGGCCTGATATTCCCGATCCCCCAGAGCCTGGCGAAGGTTGGCATAGCCAATGGCGGACGCAATGGAGTCGGTATCCGGGTTGCGGTGCCCGCTGACATAAATCGTACTCATCGTTTTACCTTTACTGTTGTCCTTTCATTCTTCCAGGAGGATGCCCATTTTGCGCAGGTCGGCACAGATGCGGTCATAGGCCGCACGCTCAGGGCAGGATACCGTGTGCAGGTGGATGCCCTCCGTCAGGGCGGAGAGGGGCTGGGCGGCGGAGTTTCTGACCTGCTCCACAAAACGGCCTACCTCATAGCGGCTGGCCAGGTGCAGGGGACCGGTAATCTCGCCGTAAATGGGGTGCTCGACAATGACATCCACGACCTCACAGCCATGGTCCACGATCACGTTCAGCTCCCGTTCCATATCCTCTGCCGAGTGACAGCAGGCGAGGCGGCCCACAAAGGCACCGGCCTGCTGCGGGCGAAGAAGCACATAGCCCCGTGGGGTGGCGGAAATTTCCGCCCCTGCGGCACGCAGGAGCGCCACATCCCCGACGATGATCTGGCGGCTGACCAGTAGTTCCTCCGCCAGGCGGCCGGCAGAAAGCGGCTGGTCCGCTGCCTGAAGCTTATGCAAAATGATTTCTCTTCGCTGTGCTGCCTGCATCGCTGATGCCTCCGTAGTCTCGTCCGGGTTTTCTCCCGTGTAATCTTATGGGCTCAGTATAGCACAAAATCCGCGGGCCGGTAAAGGACAGGCCCGCGGATAACGCAGAAAATATTCATGCGGATTTGGGATAACTCTGATACAGTTTCACCGAATTCCGATCTGTTTTCCCGAATTTCAGCCATTTATCACTGCTTTCAGGACCGCTTCGGCGCAGCGCATACCGTCCGCCGCAGCTGAGGAAATGCCCCCGGCATAACCGGCACCCTCGCCGCAGGGATAGAGCCCGGCAATGGGCGAGGATAGATCCTCACCCCGCAGGATGCGCACCGGGGAGGAAGAACGGGTCTCCGGCCCGGTGAGGACAGCGTCCGGGTCATCAAAGCCGCGAAGCCGTTTGCCCAGCTCCGGCAGGGCATTGGCCAGGACCGCGGTAATGCGCTCCGGCATGACCTGACGCAGGTCCCCCCAGACCACCCCTGGGCGGTAGGTTGGCTGCACACGGCCCGGCCCTGTGCTGGGTCTGCCGGCCAAAAAGTCCCCGACCCGCTGGGCAGGAGCGCGGTAATCTCCGGCAGAACTGCCGTCAGTGACGGACGACGGTACG
>JAZRWD010000266.1:0-2837 GCA_045599525.1 Candidatus Limivicinus sp.
TTTTTTGTTTTGTTCTTCTTGTCCTCTTGCACTTTCACAAATGTGTCTGTAAAATGATTATATCTTTATCTGGAGGTATTATCATGGTCAAAATTCAAACCCCTGACGCTCCTGCTGCAATCGGCCCCTACTCCCAGGGCTATATTGCCGGTGGTTTTGTCTACACTTCCGGTCAGCTTGGCCTGGACCCTGTCACCGGCAACTTTGCCGGCTCCGACATTGTCGCCCAGACCGAACAGGCCTGTAAAAATATCTGCGCGCTTCTGGCCGCTGCAGGAACATCTGCAGAAAACGTTATCAAAACAACCTGTTTTCTTTCGGAAATAGCAGATTTCTCTGCGTTCAACGCCGTCTATGCAAAGTATTTTACCGGCGCTCCTGCCCGTTCCTGTGTTGCGGTTAAGGATCTGCCCAAGGGCGGGCTCTGCGAAATTGAAGTCATCGCCGAGCTGTAACCAAGTATTGGCCAAACGTGTTGGCCAGAGCTTTCCTATCTTCTGTTGAAAAAGGAGCCTTCCGTTTCCGGAGGGCTCCTTTGTTATCATTTATTTGTTCGAAATAGATGCATGCAGACTCTGGAGAGAATGAATGTCATTAGCGGAATTGGTCTTGACATAGGCAATACCTTCTGCGGAAGCACGTGCCGCAGCAACGGTTGTCATATAGGGAATCTTGCCTTTAATCGCAGCCTTGCGCAGATAACTGTCATCGTGGTGGCTTTCCTTGCCGGCAGGAGTATTGATGATCAGGTCAATCTCACCGTTATTGATGGCGTCGAGCGTATTCGGGCTACCCTCGTGCAGCTTATTGATTCTCTCCGCAGGAATACCTGCCTCGTTCAACTGCTTTGCTGTGCCCTCCGTAGCGAGAATGCGGAAACCGGTCTCGTACAGCTTCCGGGCAACCTCATTGATTTCGGCCTTATCTTTATTGTTTACGGCGATAAGAACAGTGCCTTCAAGCGGAAGCGGTGACTGAACGCCTTCCTGTGCCTTGTAGTAGGCCTCGCCAAAGTGCTTGGACAGGCCGAGAACTTCACCGGTGGAACGCATTTCCGGTCCGAGCAGGGGGTCAACCTCCTGGAACATGTTGAACGGGAACGCAGCTTCTTTAACACCGTAGTATGGAATATTCTGTTCAACAAGTGCGGGCACCGGAGACGGTCTGCCGGTCAGTTCGCCGGTAATAATATCCGTAGCCAGAGGAACCATGCGGATATTGCAGACCTTGGAGACCAGCGGTACGGTACGGGATGCGCGCGGATTAGCCTCCAGAACATACACCTTACCGTCTTCGATGGCGTACTGCATGTTCATCAGGCCGCTGACGTGCATTTCTTCCGCAATTTTTCTGGTATATTCCTTTATCGTACGCACATTCTCCTCGGAAATATGAACAGAGGGGATAATGCAGGCAGAGTCACCGGAATGAACACCCGCAAGCTCGATATGCTCCATAACCGCAGGAACAAAAGCATGGGTTCCGTCGCTGATTGCATCGGATTCGCATTCCAGAGCATGTCTCAGGAATCGGTCGATCAGAATCGGGCGGTCCGGAGTAACACCAACGGCAGCGCGCATATAGCCTGCCATGGTCTCATCATCGTACACAACTTCCATTCCGCGACCACCAAGGACATAGGAAGGACGCACCATAACCGGATAACCGATTTCATTGGCGATTTTCTGGGCCTCTTCCACCGTCGTTGCCATACCGGCCTCGGGCATAGGAATTCCCAGTTTATCCATAACCGCACGGAACTGATCACGGTCTTCTGCCAGGTCGATCACAGCAGGAGAAGTGCCGAGGATCTTAACGCCATTCCGTTCCAGTTCAGCAGCAAGGTTCAGCGGGGTCTGACCGCCAAACTGTGCAATAACGCCCAGCGGTTTTTCTTCGTTGTAAATGCTCAGAACATCTTCGAGCGTCAGCGGCTCAAAATAGAGCTTGTCAGAGGTATCGTAGTCAGTGGAAACTGTTTCGGGATTGCAGTTCACGATAATGGTCTCAAAGCCAAGCTTCTTCAGAGCCAGAGCTGCGTGGACGCAGCAATAGTCAAACTCGATACCCTGGCCGATACGATTCGGGCCACCGCCCAGAATCATGATCTTTTTATTCTGCGAAACCGGATTCTTATCTACTCCGTTATAGGTGGAGAAATAATATGCGCTATTCTGTGTACCGCTGACGTGAACACCTTCCCAGGTTTCAACGACACCGATTTCGTTTCTGCGGTTGCGGATATCAGCTTCAGCGATTTCAAGAATCTGGCTCAGGTATTTATCCGAGAAGCCATCCTTCTTCGCCTTGGTCAGAGCTTCATCGGAAGGCATAGTACCCTTGTTGGCTACGAGAGCTTCTTCTTCGTCGACCAGTTCCTTCATCTGCTCAATGAAGTAACGCTTTACGTGGGTAAGCGCAAAAACCTCTTCAATAGTAGCACCCTTACGCAGCGCTTCGTACATGACAAAGTGACGTTCGCTGGAAGGAATAGCAAGCTTTTCCAGGAGTTCTTCCTTGGAGAGCGTATCATAGTTTTTGGCATGTCCCAAACCATATCGACCGGTTTCGAGGCTACGGATAGCCTTCTGGAAAGCTTCCTTGTAGTTCTTGCCGATGCTCATGACTTCGCCGACTGCACGCATCTGTGTGCCAAGCTTATCCTCAACACCCTTGAACTTTTCAAAGGCCCAGCGAGCAAACTTAATGACAACATAATCGCCGTCCGGTACATACTTGTCCAGTGTGCCATATTTACCGCATTCGATATCATGCAGAGTCAGGCCGCAGGCAAGCATTGCGGAAACCAGTGCAATCGGGAAACCGGTTGCCTTGGA
>JAZRWD010000267.1:0-13222 GCA_045599525.1 Candidatus Limivicinus sp.
ATGCCACGTTCTCTTTCCAGGTCCATATTGTCCAGGATCTGGTCTTCCATGATGCGAGCCTCAACCGCATTGCATTTTTCAATCAGGCGGTCGGACAGGGTAGACTTTCCGTGGTCAATATGGGCAATGATAGAAAAATTTCGGATATACTTCTGGTCGATCATGTTTTGCTCCAGTTCACGTTGATAATGATTTATTATACCCATGATTTTTTGCCTTGTAAACGAAAATCTTTTTACAATTGCGGTTTATCTGTGTATAATAGCTTCACTCTTTTGCGAAAGGGTTTCTTTATGAAAGTTTTCCTCCAACGCACACAGGAATTTATCAGCGGAATCAACGACCGCCACCTGACAGTATACGCTGCCTCAGGTTGCTATTACCTGTTTATGTCATTGGTCCCCATTGTAATGATCCTGTGCTGTCTGCTGTCCTACACGCCCTTCAGTCAGGATATTCTCCTAATGTATATCGGGCAGTTTTTCTCCGAATCTTTTCGGGATGTTGTGCAAAAAATCGTTGCGGCCGTGTATGATTCCAACAGCACGACCCTCACCCTCTCGATCCTGCTTGCGCTGTTTTCGGCCTCTGCTTCGATGAAGGCGCTCATGCGCGGCATTGGTGCCGCCTATAACATCCGCGAAACCCGCAACTTTTTCATCTTCTATCTTGAAGCCCTGTTTTTATTGGTAATTCTGGTATTCGCTATTCTCGCCGCCCTGGTCATTCTGGTCTACGGTGGCATGATCCTGCGCCTGTTGCGAAAATATGTTCCCTATTTCACCGTTTTTGACCCGTTGCTGTCCTACACCCGCTATTTCGTTATTATGGTTTTATTGGCTGTGTTTTTCACGCTGATCTATACCTTGATGACGGCCGAGCCGGTTCGTTTAGTGGCACAGATTCCCGGCGCAGTCTGCGCTGCTGTCACATGGGTCCTGTTCTCCGCTGCTTTTTCCCTGTACATTTCGTTCTCCGACAAATACGGCGCCTTCGGCTTTATCGGAACCATTATGGTTGCCATGATGTGGATGCACTATTGCCTGTTTTTCCTGCTGATTGGCGGCTATATTAACAGCTATATCGGAGAACACCATAGAAAGGAATAAAATACATGTCAATGTTACTCTTAGGAAATGCGGTTTGCATGTGCGGCTCCATCATTATGGTCGCTATCGGGCTGGTAAAAAGTAAGAAAAAAATCCTTCTCTGGCAATGCCTGCAGTTCGGTCTTCTCTCTGTCGGCAACCTGCTTCTGGGTGGAATAAGCGGATGTATAGCGGATGCCATCTGTGTTGTACGCAATCTTGTCAGCCTCCGTCGGGAATTTACCACACCCTTTAAGTTGCTTTTTATCGGACTTCAGATTCTGCTGACCGTTCTGTTCAATGATATGGGGCTGATTGGGTGGCTGCCCGTTCTTGCTGCATGTATCTTTACCTGGTGTCTGGATACGCAAAACGAAGTACTGCTGAAACTGCTCATCATTCTGGCACAGATCATGTGGGCGATATACGATCTCGCCATTCAAAATTATGCGACAATTGTCTTTGACGTGCTTACCGTTGCCTCCAACCTTGCCGGAATCTGCCGCATCCTCGCCGGACGCAGGACCAAGGAAAGCAATTAATCACAAATATCTTCACACGCAACATTACCCTGAACATAAAACCACCCATGCTATTACTGCACGGGTGGTTTTGCTATACATTTGTAAAATGGCTTACTTTTCTTCGGCCTCGTCTGCTGCGCATTCGGCTGCATCGGGGATACGCTCTTCTGCGACTGTCTCAGGAATACTTTCGTCCACAACCGTTTCAAGACTGGGCTCGTCTTCTGCGGTCTCCGGCGCACTCTCATCTACGACGGTCTCAAAGTCTTCCTCAGCGGGGGAGGGCTGGCCGCCGGTAGTAGAATAATACAGGCCTTCCGCAAAATCTTTTGCCTTTTCTGCCGCAGCTTCCGCCTTTTCCACGACACCGGGGGCAACCTCTCGAGCCTTTTCCACGACACGATTTGCAGCGCTTTCGGCTTTGGCACGCAGCTCCGGTGCAGCTTCCTGCACCTTATTGGCAACCGTATCAACCACATCCTGGGCCTTTGCCGTAAGGTCGGGAGCAACTTCCTGTGCTTTTGCGGCAGCCTTGTCTACCAGGGTCTGGGCCTTTGCACTCAGTTCTGGCGCAACCTCCTGTGCCTTTTCGGCAGCCTTGTCCACCAGTTCCTGCGCCTTTACAGAAAGCTCCGGTGCTTTTTCCTGAGCGTAGGCTACAGCTTCCTGATAAAACTCATTTGCCGCCTGCTTTACACCATCGATTTTCTCCGCAGAGGTTTCATAGTTGTTCACGGCGTTCTGTGCCTTATACTTCTCTGAAACACGGATTGCTGCATAAGCTGCGCCAAAGGCCAGCCCCGCTTTTGCGATACCGGAAATAATACTCATAATTTTTCTCCTTTATCTAAACAAAATGAATGATACGCAAATTTCTTATACTCCAGAGCGGTCTGCCAGTACGGCAGCACTGTTCCCGGCGGCAATTTCTTCCGTTCCTTCCGGAAGCTCGATGCCAAGATAATTGTCGATGATATCCATAACACTATCGTCCCGCAGGGTAATCGATATCTCAATGCGACGATTCATTGCCCGTCCTTCAGGTGTTTCGTTATCTGCCACCGGGCGGGACTCACCGTAGCCTGCTGCGCAGAAAAACTTCTCATATTGGGCCAGCTGCCCGTCGTTTGCATCCAGCAGATAAGTCAGAACCGCGTTGGCGCGGTTTGTGGAGAGCTCACGGTTGCTCTCCTCCAGGCCCTGACTGTCCGTGTGACCGGAAATGATAATGCTGTCGACGTACTTGGCGTTCTCACTTTCCGCCAGGAAGGTCGTAAAGACAGAGCTCAACTGCGTCAGCGCCGTCTCTGCATTTTCCATAATGTCATACGAACCGGAATCAAAAAGAATACTGGCGGCCAAAATAATATTGCCGTTATCACCAATGCTCACTGCCGATTCATCACCAATAACCTGCACAAGGCTATCGCAGATCTGTTTCAGGATAGACAGACGCAGGAATGAAATCGTCTGCATCTGGTTGCGCATTTCCAGCAACTCCTCTGCCGCCAGCTTCAGATAGACGCCCTGCTCATCAATCAGAGCCTGTTGTTTTGCCATAGCGTCATTCTGTGCAGCTACCTCCTGCTCCTTCAGAGCAAGTGCCGCATCCTGCGCCGCAATCTCTGATTCCCGGTCAGCCAGGGTAAGCCGGGCAGCATTCAGGTCAACGGCAATCAGGCTGAGTTCATCCTGCGCATCCCGCACCTGCGCCTGGGTAGAGAGGAGTTGGTCTGAGGTTTGAGATAGAAGCTCTTCCGTATGCTGCAAATTGTTACCGGTAATCAGATTCTGCACATAGGCAATCAGCATAAGGAAAAACAGGATCAGCGCAACGGCAGACATCATATCCGCATAAGACGGCCAGAACCCCTGTTCCCCACCGGTTGAAGAAACAAACGAGGCCGAACGCCCGGATTGTGCTTTCTTCATTACTTTTTGCCTCCAAGCTTTGCGCTCAGCTCACGCAGAGCGCCGGAAAGATCGCGGACAACGAGATCCATTCGCTCGATCGTCCCTCGCAAATTATAATCCACCTCGGAGTAGTCGCGGATACCGCTGTTGAAACGTTCTACCGCGCCACCGAAGCTGTTGACCGTACGGTTTAGTGCTTCGTTCGTCTGGGCCAGAGACGCAGCTGCCCCTTCCAGAGTTTTTTCGGCATCCGCTGCCGTGTCCTTCAGCGCATCGATCATGCGGTTTACCAGGTCTGCGTCCTTTTTCGGGTTCTTTGTCTTCAGTTCCGAAGCAATGGTATGATCCAGCCAAAGCTCCAGACGGTTTTCCAGCTTTGCCCGGTAGCTTTCCGGGTTTGCGATTGCCCGCAGAATGGTTAAAATAATGGAACAGGCTACACCGACCAGCGAGGTGTAGAAAGCAACGCCCATGCCGGACAATGCTGACATCAAGCCGCCGCCAACGCTGTCAAGGACACTCAGCCATTCGGAGGAATTGCTGACACCAATCAGTTCGGTCAGGGATGACACGGAAAGGCTCAGGCCAAGAAATGTTCCGAACAGGCCCAATGTAACAAACAGGGATACGGCATTGTTCAAAAAGCGCTCGCAGAACATCAGCCCGCCCAGACGTGTGGCAAAGGCATCAGCAATGATTGCCGGTGTATTAACGTCCTCGCCGAAGCGCTCGTACGCTGAGCTATACTCCTTGATGGCATAACGCAGAACACCGGGGATATGATCCGGGTCACCGCAGGCTCTGCTTGCCAGATATTTATACCGGCTGCAAACGTAGAACAGCATGACCAGTGACACCAGGAACATGAAGGCAATGATAACAATGACCACCAGACCTGCAACCGGCATGTTTTTCAGAATACTCATGTTTTTTCTCTCCTTCTTCTCGCAATAGGGGCCTGCTCTGTGCAACCCCGCTCAAAGCCAAGCAGACAAAATGCTGTTGCTCTGGGAATGCTCTCAGTATATAATCAAAATATGAAGAAATAAACAGTCTTCTCAGAAAATATTTGCTTTATTTTCTCTGCATTCAGCGAAATAGGGAAAGGAGACGCTTCACGATGGTAATTCAGGTGAACGGAGTAACCTTATTTTATGAGAAAGAAGGCTCCGGCCCTCCGCTGCTCCTGGTACATGGAAACGGCGAGGACGGCACCATCTTTATTGAGGCGTCTTCGATCCTGCGTGAGCATTTCACTGTATACCGGATTGACAGCCGCGGTCACGGCCAAAGCAGCCCGGTCTCCGAATATCATTATCAGGATATGGCCGATGACATTGAAGCATTTATCCACGCGCTTCAGCTGCAGGATGTCACCTTCTATGGCTTCAGCGACGGTGGGATCATAGGGCTTCTTCTTGCCGCGCACCCCGGGTTATGTCGGCAATACATTATCAGCGGTGCAAACACCTATCCTACGGCCCTTAAACCCCGCAGTTTTCTGCGTGCCTGTTTCGCCTGGCTTCGCCGACGTGAGCCTCTGATCAAACTGATGATTCTTGAGCCGCATATTTCGCACCGGGAGCTTGCCCGCATTCAGGACCCATTTGTCATTCTTGCCGGAAGTAATGACCTGATCCTCGAATCTCACACCCGACAGATTCACAAGGCCATCCCCGGCAGTCAACTGGAGATCCTGCAGGGAGAAGGGCACGGCAGTTACATCGTCCACAGCACAAAAATTGCCGATTTGATTCTGAAATACACACAACCATAATGGAAATACCGCCTGCAGAATCCGAAAACGGACTCGGCAGGCGGTTGCTTTCTGTTTATTCGGCCAGGAAACGCTCCAGGCGGTTCATGCCCTCTTCAATATTTTCCATGCTGGTAGCATAGGACCAACGTACGAAATCCGGTGCACCAAAGCCGGAACCGGGTACTACAGCCACAAGCTCCTTCTCCAGGAAAGCCATAGCAAAATCATCGCCGCTTTGAATCTCCACGCCACCGATTACACGACCCTTGAGCTTTTCGATATTCATCATCACATAAAATGCGCCCTTCGGCATACGGCAGCTTATACCGTCAATCGCGTTGATTCGCCCGACCATGTAGTTGCGGCGCTGCTCATAGACGACACGCATGTCCTCGATCACACCCTGAGGTCCGGTATAGGCCTCCACTGCACCCCACTGGCTGAAGGTGGCAGGGGCACCTGTGGAATGGCTGAGGAAGCTGGTCATGACCTTCGCAATATTGGCCGGTGCTGCAGCATAACCAATACGCCAGCCGGTCATCGCATAAGACTTGGCAACACCGTTGATCAGAATGGTGCGTGCTTTGACTTCCTCGCCCAGAGCAGCAACACTGATGAAACTTTCGCCGTCGTAACGCAGCTGGAAGTAAATTTCATCGGAAATGATATAGAGGTCGTGCTTTACACAGATTTCTGCCAAAGCGCGCAGCTCTGCCTCTGTATAGACCATACCGGTCGGGTTGGACGGGTTGTTCAGGACAACCGCTTTCGTCTTGTCGGTGATTGCTGCCTCGAGCTGCTCCGGAGTAATCTTGAAGTCCTGTGATTCCGGCGCATAAACCGTCACACTGACACCGCCGGCCATCTTAATGTTCTCGTCATAGCTGACCCAGCAGGGAGTTGGAAGGATGACCTCGTCTCCCGGGTTAATCAGGGTCTGCATAACGACAAATACAATATGCTTTGCTCCACTTGCAATTACAACCTGTGTGTAATCATAGTCCACATTCAGGTCTGCCTTCAGGCGGTCAGCAATCGCCTTCCGGAGCGGAATGATACCGGCGGGGGGCGTATAACGGGTCTTGCCCTCGCGGATGGCTGCGATACCGGCCTCGACAACGTTTGCCGGAGTGTCGAAGTCAGGTTCACCTGCGCCAAAGCTCACCACATCAAGGCCATCAGCCTTCATCTGCTTCGCTTTGCTGTCAATCATTACGGTGCTGGACGGTTTGATCGCTGTTGCAATGTTGGAAAGAGATTTCATTTTTTACCTTACCCCTGGTCTGAAAAAATTTTTTTACCTTAATTATTACTTCTTTGAAGAAAACACCCATTCCCTTTGAATCTGATAGCTGATGAAGAACAGGAATGTATCAATGCAGAACTTCACGACCGTTGCCAACCCCGGTGCTGTTACAGACAGCAGATGGTTGACCAAAGTGACAAGCCCTGCAGAAATTAGCATCTGCGGAATGCACAGGCAGTAATAACGGAGCAGAGCGCGACTGTAGCTTCCCTCGTTGCCGAAAACCACCTTGTTATTTGCGTTGAAGTTGAAGAACGAGGAAACTGCTCTGGCTACGACTGTTGATACCAGGGTCGCCATTCCTCCCAGTCCGGGGCCCGCAAAGCGCATCATGAGATAGTACAGCAGAAGGTCGATCAGCGTAGACCCCAGAGAGCTCATCAGGAACTTGAACATCACCTTGAATATGCGCCAGGAGTCTCTGACCGGATGATAATGCGTTCCTGAGTTATTATCCTCATAGACCGTATCAATGGGCTGCTCCAGGAACCTGATGCCCCACTTTTTCATGTATAGGAGCATATTGGTCTCATACTCAAAGCGTTCGCCCTCGATCCGACAGAACCGTTCCAGACAGGATTGGGGAATGGCCCGCAGACCGGTCTGCGTATCACTGATCTTAATGCCATAGCAGATGCGGAACATCATAGCTGTGGTTTTATTGCCGGTATAGCTTTTCTGCGGAACATCCGGCAGGTCAAAATTCCGGCAACCAAGAACGACGTCCGCCGGATTCGCCAGCATTTTCTCGCCGCAGGCAATGATGTCATGTGTCAGGTGCTGACCGTCGCCGTCAATCGTGATAACACCTTTCAGGTCCGGGAGATTGTCCAACACATAGTGGAAGGCCGTTTTCAGCGCGCGGCCCTTGCCCTTGTTAACCTCGTGGTGCAGGACCGCACAGCCCTGCTTCTCCGCTGTATCGAAGAAGTGCTGTTCTTCCGGTCGACTGCCGTCATCTACAATAACAATATGCTGAAATCCTGCAGTAAGCAGGCCGTTTACTACTTTTTCGAACTTATGGTCCGGATTGAGGGAGGGGAGAATAATCGCCGTCTCCCTCAGACAATTGAAATTTTCACTCATTTGATTGATCCGACCTCCGCATTAATACAGCTCAAGGCCAACGACCTTCATATTGTCGCTCCAGATTTCTCCGGTAACGATCAGCTTCAGATTGTTCGTCAGGCTCTGCGTTGTCGTACCCATGGACGTGACATCGGAGGAAATATAACACAGATAGGTGTTCGTATCCAGCTTGATGGCATCATTTAGGGTGAAGGAATCGATGGTCAGGTAATTCGTGTGTGCCCAAGAAAGGCCGTCCTGTGCAGCAAGGAGGCGATTGTCCAGATCGCTTCCGGGGATGATATAGCGCTGCAGAGCGTTATAGCCGGAATAGATTTCCGACACACCGGAAATATACATGAAGTACTCGGTGCAGAAATCTCTCGTAAAGGCTTCCAGCCCGGCCATTTCATCCGGGGTACAGGATTTAATAAACTGGGAGTCGTCCCGGTTCTTGTCAATTACCGTAACATTTCCGTTTTCATCCAGAATTACCGGCTCCAGAATACCGATAACATGGTCAATCTTATAGGTGCACTTTGTCGGAAGATTCGGATAATTGGCATAGTATTCTTCCAGAACATCGTAATGGATTCCGGACTCGATAATGTATTCCGGCCCAAGCGTCACGCCGTTTACCTGTACGGAATAGTTCTGTGGTACAGTAGCTTTGACCGGGGAATACAGTCCGCTGAATTCAAATGAATCTCCGGAAACCTTCCACGGGTACATCCCGAACTGGGTCGGCCTGGATTTATCCTGTTCAATGGTGACCGTACCGATGCGTCCTGTTGCGCAGTAGAGGTTATAGATGATCTTCCCTTCTGCCTCGGAACCGGAAGCTCTGGAATAGGTTACGCCGTCTTTCAGCATCTCCTTAACAACTGCAGCACATTCGTCATCCGTCTGCACCTCGTGTGGCATGGAAGCAATCGTTGCCTGCATGGATTCTCCCCAGAAGTTGTCTCCCAAGCTGTTCATATAAGACTCAATGGCATAGGACGGGCGGGCGCTTTCGTACTCCTCAGCGTAAGCCCATACCATGGTCAGACCATACCCTGCCGCTGCTGCAAGCAGGATAATGTATAAGGTCAGCAGGATTCCGTAAACATGGGATTTTCTTTTTCTTCTTCTCGCCATTGTTTCTTACCTCATTTAACCAGGAACGCGTTCGGAAGCATGCGCTCGCCGGCCGCAGAAGAACTGCTGTTGATATATCTTCCCTCGTAGTACATGCATGTGGAGGAACCACCGTCCATATTGCAGGCATTTACCGCACCGTAACCCAGCAGCAGGTCAATAACATCCTGATAGGTTGCGCCGAGACTCTGTACCTGACGGCCATCAATAACCAGCATCATAATTGCTCCATCCGCTCGCTGGGCGATTGCTGTACGGGGATTAACGCCGCTCGCTTCCAGTTCAACCGCCTGACCGTTAATGATCAGCGGAGGACCGAAGGATACGCCGTTGATGATGTTGTCTCTCTGGGCAAGCCATTCACTGTAATAGCCAACATGCAGAATGCCGTTGGTATCCAGCCCCGCAAAAGCACTTTCACCGGAGCCTGCGTTATAGTAGACACCATCGATAATTGTCAGGCCTTCCGGATTACCGCCGCTGCCACCGCCGCCGTCATCTTTAAAGCCACCTGCGTTGATGCCACCGATCGCGCCGTATTTTTCGCACAGCTGTGCCAGTGTCAGGCCGTTGCCACCATAGAAGTCAGGCATACCGACAAACACGCGGGTCGGATCCAGAACAACGATCATATAGCCCAGATAGCCCCTGCCCTTAACCTGCGTAAAGATAACGCCGTCTCCGTCATCGTCCACCAGGCCGTAAGCATCCTTACCGGTCTCATCGACGACCTCAACGTTCTCATCCTTTGCGGCTATGGAGATCAGGCTGGTATCCATGACCTGCGTAACAACAGCATTGCTGCCAGCCTTGATCTCCGCAATTTCTTCTTCCGTCAGGAAGATATTGCAGATAAAGTCGAAACGTCTTGTTTCCAGAATCGTCATGACAAACATGTTGCGCAAGGACTCAGACGGGCCTTTGGTCAGTATGAATTCCACGCCAAGGCACGCAATACCAAGAACGATCGCCGTGGCCAGGCCGAAGCCGAAAAGGCCATTCAGGATCGCTCCGACGATATTTGCAGCTTTGCTCTTCTTTTTGGGGAGCTTTTTCCCTTTCTCCCTGTCCGTTTCTTCTTCCGGAAGCTCTTCCGGAATCTCGTCCAGGTCATCTTCCCATTCTTCGTCGTTTCTTTTCTTAAATAACATATCCGAAATCCTTTTTGAATGTAATTCTTTTGGATACAACTACCCAATGTAGTCTTTTTATTCTAGCACAATCCACGCACAACCTTCAATATCTATTTTCCACAAAGAAAAGCTTTTCTTTTCCATTTCCTACAATAAAAGAGCGAAACGGCCGCCCTGTCGGGCAGCCGTTTCTGCTATTATGAATCATCAGCTCAAAAGAGGCCTGGGAGAGAAAAGCCTCCCTGCAGTTTGGCCATTGACTGGCTTGTCTTTTCATCGCTGAGCTTCAGTGCGCCGTTTACCGCAGCCAGCACCAGGTCCTGCAGCATTTCCACATCTTCGGGATCGACAACATCCGGATTGATTTCAATGCTCTCCAGTTGTTTGGTTCCCACGACGACCGCCTTAACGGCGCCGCCGCCTGCCGTAAACTCAAAGCGGGTAGATTCCAGCTCTTCCTGCATTTTCAGCAGGTCCTGCTGCATCTTCTGTGCCTGCTTCATCATATTTGCCTGATTTCCGGGAAAGCCCCCTCTGAAACCACCTTTTGCCATAACTGTTACCTCCGGTAATAATGAAAATAATGAATTTATTGTATAAATGTTACTTCGGGAAATGCTCCGAGTTCCTTCAGATTCTTCAGTTCCTTAGGCTTGCTCTGTTCTTCCGTCATGATTTCGACCTTAAAGGAGATGTTTTGCCCGGTTTCTCTGACAATTGCCGATCGCAGGTCGTTTTCCAGCTTCTTAAATCGATCAAAATAGAAGCCTTTCACCGCATAAAGCACTAACGCATTATCCCGCTGAACAAGCCTGGACGCAACACCATTGTTAAAATTGGGTCTCAGGGCCGGAAGCATAGCTCCCTGCATCGCGTTAATCATCCGGGCCAGCATATCGGAATCCTGCCGGTTTACAGGAACAGCCTCCTCTTTTCTGTCCGATGGAAGCGGTTCAGGAATAACCGACGCCTGTACTTCGTTGGCTTCTTCATCCGGCAGACTGTATCTCATCCCGGTTTCCCGCTGAAGTTCCTCCTGTCGGCTGGTTAACGGCTTTTCCTCCGACACGCGGTCGTTATACGTTGCCGCTGCTTCGTTAACTGCATAAGCCGGCGTCACTGCCCGGTATTCTTCGTTGCGCGGAACAGGCCTCGCCGTGCTGTATACTGCTGCGTTGCCTGCCTGCACACGATCATCGGAGTGTCCTGCCTGCGCCAAAAAGGCAGGGTCAGCCAACTTTGCTTCCAGCCGCGCTATTCGTGCCCGCAGATCAGCGATGCTATCGCCGAGAAGGTTATCCGATAAGGAAACGATGCAGATTTCTGCTGCTGTCTTTGGAGATTTCGCTCCTTTCATACTATCCTGCGCATTCTGAATCGTGCGGATGGCGGATAGTATTTCCTCGTTGCTCATCGCAGCGGCAAAGCTCTGCAATACCTTCAGCTCGCAGGCGCCGGACAGAAGCTTCGGTGCGGCAGCCGGAGCCACATGCAGCATCAGGATATCCCGAAGCAGGCTGCGCAGTTCATCGAGGACAGAACTCGGGTCTTTTCCATCGACCCACATCTCTGTGAAGGCCGTAATGGCTTCTGTAGTGTCGTGCCGCAGAATGCTCTGCAGCATATCGACCGTCTTCTGTGTTCCCGCAAGGCCCATCGCGGAATAGACAGCATCCCTGTCGATCGTCGCAAAGGCCGAGCACTGGTCAAGCAGACTCAGTGCATCGCGCACACCACCCTCTGCCAGACGTGCAACAAGCTCCGCAGCATCCATCTGCAGATTAATTTGCTCATCCCGGGCGATCTTCATCAGATAATTTGCGATTTCCGGGGTGTCGATACGCTTAAAGTTGTGCCGCTGACAGCGGGAAAGAATCGTTGCGGGGACCTTTTTCAGCTCTGTTGTTGCCAGAATAAACAGAAGATGCTCCGGTGGTTCTTCCAAAATCTTCAGCAGTGCATTGAAGGCAGCTACAGACAACATATGCACTTCGTCAATGATATAAACGCGCTTTTTGACCGACGTCGGAGAAAAGACGGCTTCATCCCGCAGCATACGCACGTTCTCAACGCCATTGTTAGAGGCAGCGTCCAATTCGACGATGTCCATAATCGTTCCGTCGGCAATGCCCCTGCACGAAGCACAGCTACCGCAGGGATTTCCGTCGATTGGGTTCTCACAGTTCACTGCTTTTGCCAGAATACGGGCACAAGTCGTTTTGCCTGTTCCCCGTGTGCCAATGAAAATATACGCATGGGAAAGGCGGTTAGTTTTAATCTGATTGCGCAGGGTGTCGGTAACATGCTTCTGGCCGATCACTTCATCAAAGGTCTGTGGCCGCCACTTGCGGTATAGCGCCTGATACATGCCCGTCCCTCCCCCGGATAAAGATAAAGCGACCCTTGACAAGACTGCACACCCTTCTCTGAATGAACTCTATGTCCGTTACGCCGGCAGCCGGCTCAAACCCGGCGGACTCGCGGCACACGGAAAGCACCGCTTAATGCTGCTTGGTTCCCCACCTGACATGGTTCACGGGTTTCCGTTGCGCAAGACCGGATCATCAACGCTGCTTACCGGAGTCAGACAACACAGAGCACACCCTCGGTTGGGAATTCATCCCCGCTATAGCGGATTGCGAGCAACAGGGCACCGCTGGCTCCCCGATTAGTGCAGCCTTGTCAAAAGTCGTTTTTCCTATTGTACACTATTCTTCCCGAATGTGCAATGTATTTTTTCCCTTTACAAATTGATTTTTCGTGTTATAATATTTTGGCAATAAGATTTGGGGGCGTAGCTCAGCTGGGAGAGCGTACGGTTCGCATCCGTAAGGTCGAGAGTTCGATCCTCTTCGTCTCCACCAACAACAATAACTCTGTGTCGCCTGGCACAGAGTTATTGTTGTTTATAGGCTCTGGCCCATGTACGGGGACTGTCCCAAGACAGGCATCTGTTTTGAGACAGTCCCTCGTTGTTTTGCTTTCTCCGAATTCGGGCACAGGTGATTCGATATCAAATTGGCAGCAAAAAAGGAATGCCGACGGATATCGTATCACATCAGCTGTTGTTCATTAATCATAAGCTTAAACTGTAGGCCAAGTGTTTCCGCGGCCTTGCGGCAGAGCAGCATGCGCTCCATAAAAATTTCAAAGAAATCCATTACCGTGCTGAAATGAGTATCTACCGAAAGTTTCAGCTTGATCAGAGTATGTGCCTCGTTGATCTTCAGTTCGGATTTTGTTACGGAGTAATTGACCCGGTCATGGATATCGAAATGTATAGGGTCTTC
>JAZRWD010000268.1:0-6722 GCA_045599525.1 Candidatus Limivicinus sp.
ATTGTTGCGGATGACCGCGTTGGCCGCCCCGAGGATATGCTCGGTACTGCGGTAGTTCTGCTCCAGCTTAATGGTGCGGCAGTTCGTAAACTGCTTCTCGAAGGAAAGGATGTTCTCGATCGTCGCACCGCGGAATTTATAGATGCTCTGGTCGTCATCACCCACCACGCACAGGTTGTTGTAGCCCCCCGCCAGGAGGGTGGCAAACAGATACTGCAGGTGGTTCGTATCCTGATACTCATCGATCATGATGTACTGGAAGCGGCGGGACCAGTAGGCGCGGGCCTCCTCATTGGTCTTGAGCAGAAGCACCGTGTAATAGAGCAGGTCGTCAAAGTCCATGGCATCCGCGCGGATGAGGCGGCGGGAATACTCGCTGTAGGCCTCTGCGATCTTGATGCGGTAGTAATTGCCGGAGCCCTTTGCCTTGTCCAGATAGTCCCGCGGGCCGATCTCCGCATCCTTGGCGCGGCTGACCTCGTTGAGAAGCATCTTGTAGGAAAAGGTCTTGTCGTCCAGATTCAGATCCTTGACCACGGCCTTCATGACGCTCTGCGAATCGCTGCTGTCGTAAATATTGAAGCTGTTGGAAAAACCGAGCTTGTCGGCATCCCGGCGCAGGATACGCACGCAGGCGGAGTGGAAGGTGCAGGCCCAGATATCGTTGGCCTCATCCCCCAGCATCTGGCTGAGGCGTTCCTTCAGTTCACCGGCGGCCTTATTGGTAAAGGTGATCGCCATGACCCGCCAGGGCTTGACCGGCTCGAGCTGTGCCAGCTGCGCGGCGCGTTCTTCCCCCTTTTGAAAGGCTTCAATATCTGCCTCACTGGCATCGGCCGGGACCTCGTCACTGTCACTTGCCCGCCCGAAGCGGAGCAGGTTGGCAATGCGGTGGATCAGGACGGTGGTCTTGCCGCTGCCGGCGCCCGCCAGAATGAGCAGAGGCCCTTCGGTGGCACAGACGGCCCGGTCCTGCATATTGTTCAGGTGGCCGATGGAGCGAAGAATATATTCATTTCTTGCCTGAATGTAGCGTTTTTCAAACTTTTTATCCATAAATTATATCATCATTCGGTTTATCGCCTGTTGTTCCCGTAATGCTTCCGTCATGTTCCCGTCATCCTTCCGTTGGGGCAGCCTTCTCCCCTGCCAGCTCTGCGGCCAGCTGCAGGAAGTCATCCCGCGTCAGCAGCACATTCAGATAGCCCAGCAGCGCATTGGTCGTAATGTGCTCGGGCAGCTGCAGGCGGTCGATCAGCGCAGCCCGCCGCCCGGCAGAATTTGCCCCGCCGGTCATGCCCAGACGGAACAGATCGGTCTTCGTGATGGGATCCGGCCGTTCCACTGCGTCGGTAAAAACCGCGGCACTCTGCAGGCACTCCAGCAGGACCTCGTCCGGGATCCCTTCCACGCCGAGCTTTCCCTCTTTGGAGGGCTTGTCCTTCCGCCGTTCCTTGCCGTAGATATCCGGGATATAGGCATGGCGGAGATACTGCGGCTCAACCAGTGAACGGATAAAATTCCGGATGACAAAGCCGGCACCGTCTGAGTCGGTCAGAACAATGAGCCCCTGCTTCTGCGCAATGGTCCGCAGGGTCTTCTGCAGGGCCTTGTTGTGAAAGATGCCAAAGCCCTCGGTGGTCAGGATCAGTGTGTCGACCAGCTGGCTCAGCTTGTTCTTATCGTAGCGGCCCTCCACAACGATCGCTTCTTTGATTTTCTGCATACGGTCTAACCTCAGTCAGCCACGGCAATCTGCAGGATCACATCGACCAGGATCCGCTCAGTCTCGCCGCTGCTGCTCTTCATCCGGTAATCCGCCTCTGCAATCAGGACAAGCGCCCTGCGCAGCTGCTTCAGGGAAAACTTTTCTGCGGTGCGCATGATCTGCCGGGCCGCACCATCCGAGACCTTGCAGGTTTCCATCAGATACTTTGCACCGAGACGGTTTTCCAGCGCCAGCCGACCGCCATACATGCGGCGGATCTGCATCCCCAGCATGGCAAGAATAGCGATGGGTTCCTCCCCGCGTGCCAGGAGGTCATGGAGAATATCCAGGGCGTTATTATACTTCCGCTCCGCAATGCAGTCGGTCATCTGAAAGACCACTGCGTCGGGAACCGGAACCGCAATTTCGTTGACTTCTTTTTCGGTAACCCGGTCACCGACGGTAAAGGCAGCGATCTTTTCGATTTCCGGAATCAGCTTGTTCATGAGCTCGCCGCAGAGAAAGATCAGCCTGCGGGCCGCCTCGATATCCACGCTCTTGCCGTAGGCATCAAAACGGCGGCGGATCCAGTCCAGCAGGCGGCTCTGGTCCTGTTCGGTAAACTTCAGGACAACGGCACTCTTCATCAGCGCTTTGACCAGCTTGCTGCGGCCGTCCGGCTCGACCTCGGTATCCAGGATCAGCACGACCGTGCAGTAGTCCGGTATGTCCGCAAAGGCGGCAATAAAGTCCTCCGGCTCCTTCAGGTGGTTCAGGTCCAGGCCGCGCAGCTCCACAAAGGTCCGCTCGGAAAGAAAGGGCATGGCATCAATGGCCTGACGCAGGTCATTGACCTCGGGCTGGGGAGCATCGATACGCTTATAGCTGAAGTCGTCCTCGCCGTCCGGAAGGCAGAGCTTTTTCAGCGTGATGAGATACTGCTCCCGGAGATAGTCCTCGGGGCCGTAAAGCAGATACAGCCGCTGAGGTCCCTTTTCCTTCAGGGCACGGATCTCCGCTGCATAATTCAGTTTTTGCTCCGGCTTTTTGGCCATTCTTTTCCCTCCTGCAGAATAACGTCACCGTCTTCGTCGGTGCGGAACACGGAAAAGCCTGCGGCGTACAACCGGTCCAGCGCCTCGTCCGTCGGGTGACCGTAGGGGTTGTAGCCAACGCTGATGACTGCCGTTTTGCCGCCGAAGAGCGAAAGGAACTCCTCCCCTGAGGAATAGCGCGAGCCGTGGTGCCCCACGACCAGCACGTCGATGTCTGCCAGGGTCTGCCCGTGCAGACGGGCAAAGTCAGACTCCCGCCCGGCATCGGCATCCCCGGTAATCATCATAGCATATTCTCCCGCAGAAAGCACGATAAAGGTGCTGTCTGCGTTGCTGTGATTCTCGCCCGCTACAGGATACAGGGTGACCGTGAGCCCGGAAGGGAGAGCATACTCCGTGACCAGCTCGGCCCGGGTCAGTCCGTTCTCCGGGAGTAGAGGAATGACCGACGTTCCCGACAGGGCCGCGGCCTCGCGGATCAGGGCTTCGTTTTCCCGGTCCGCCTCATCCTCGGCAACCGGCATAAGGATCTCATGCACATCCAGGTACTGCAGCAGCCGGGGTACACCGTTCACATGGTCTGCATCCAGGTGGGTCAGCACAAGAAGATTGACGGAGTGCCGCTCCCGGCTGAGAAGATAGGCCGCCGCCAGGTCGCCGGCGTTTTTCCGGTTATACGTGTTGCCGCAGTCCACAACGACCGTAGTATCCCCGTAAATTGCCGTCGTACACAGCCCCTGGCCGACATCCAGTACGGCAAACTGTGCCGCACCGGTGCTGTTCGTGTGGGAAACGAAGACGATCAGCAGGGCCAGAGCAGCCGCCGAAAGCCCCAGAGGGCACAGCAGACGGAGCCACGGCCGCAGCCGAAGGACAGCAAACAGAAGAAACAGGCCATACACCGCCGCAACCCAAAATACCGTGGCGGCATTATTAACATAAACCACCGCAAACGGCACAGCCGAGACGCCTTTTACCAGGGCCGTCAGATAACGGACGATGAGAGAAACAAACCACCCCGCAAGGCTGCCCAGTGCAGGCACAAAAAAGTCCAGCAGACAGGCCGCATAGGCACCGCAGAAGCAGAGGCCTACTGCCCAGAGTCCCAGCAGGTTGGTAAAGAAGGACAGAACGGCAACATAGCCGAAATGCAGAACCGTCAGGGGGATCGTAAAAACCAGCACGCCAAGGGAGCTGGCCAGTACCCCGGCAGGATAACGCAGAAGACGAGCCAGGCGGGAAGGCTCTTTTTCCCGGTCAAGAAGACCGTCACTCAGGCGTCCGCTCACAAAATAGAGGCCGGCAATCGCCGCAAAGGACAGCTGCAGGCTTATGCCTGCGCAGGCATAGGGATTCACCAGCAGGATGACGGCCAGGGCAAAGGACAGAGAGGTCGGCGGATCCTCCTCCCGCTTCAGCACCGGGGCCAGCAGCAGGACGGTCTGCATAAATGCGGCACGGACTGCGGAGTGTGAGCTGCCTGTAACCAGAACAAACACCCAGACCAGCAGGATGCAGAAGAGCGCGTCCTTCGGGCGTTTGCCAAAAAGGAACTGTATCGCACCAATCAGGAATGTGATATGCATGCCGGAAACCGCGACAACGTGCATAAAGCCCGCCCGGGTCATGGCCACATACAGCGCGTTATCCTCATACAGCTCGCTCTTGTCGCCCAGCATCAGGGCACGCAGGAAGGCGTGGTCCTCTGCAGGAAAGACCGCTTCGATCCGTTCACGGATGTCCCGGGCGATCCATTGCGGCACGCCGGGAAGCCAGAAGGCCGGACCGGGAATGATCTCCGGGGTGCCCTTTCCGCTGCAGATGAGGGATATTCCCTTGGCCTTATAGGTATCGTAGCTCTCGCCGTACAGCTCTCCGGCATTGCGCAGACCAACCTCTGCCGAGAGCATGTCCCCGGGCTTTGCCTGCAGAAGCGCACCGGAATAATCATAATACACGGCCTTCAGATGCGGTATACCGTCGATGCTTACCCGCACCGTGGCCCTGCTGCCCGACCGTGTCTGCTCGGGGGTGGTGAGGATACGGGCTTCCATATGCACCCGCGTTCCGTCCAGTTCCTGTGCGGGGACAGTCGTCATCTGGTAGTTTACCCAGAAGACCAGAAAGCCCAGCGCAGCCGCAAGAGCTGCCCCACAGAGCCGGCGGAAGATTCCCCTCTTCCGTAATGGCAGGGTCAGCAGCCCGGCAAGAAACGAGGCGACGGTCAGATACAGGAGCCATTCGACAGGAAATATGTAGTTGGAAAGAAAAACAGCCACAGAGAAGGCTGCAGAAACAAGCGCCAGTTTTCTCATCGGCTTCTCCTCTCCGCCCGACTCCCGGGAAAGCAAAGAAAGCGGCACACCGTGGCATGCCGCCTTCTCCGATTGTTTGGGATCAGATCATTTTATCTGTCATGGGTGCACCGGCAAGGATATGGAAATGCAGGTGCATAACGGTCTGGCCGGCATCGGCGCCGCAGTTGTTGATCACGCGGTAGCCGTTAGTCAGGCCTTCCTGTGCGGCAATTCGTGCGATGGCTTCCCAGCACTTGCCGATGATTGCGGAATTATCCGCATTGATCTCATTGGCACAGGCGATGTGTTCCTTGCTGACAACAAGGATGTGTACAGGAGCCTGGGGGTTGATATCACGGAAGGCGTAGCAGTATTCGTCCTCATATACCTTCGTGGAAGGGATATCGCCGGCAATAATGCGGCAAAACAGGCAGTTTTCCATCGTATCGTCTCCTTTAGTCCTTAGCACGGTCGTTAACGAAGCCTTCGACAATGGCAAGTGCCTCATCGAGCTTGCTCAGATCCTTGCAGCCGCCCATAGCGGAGTCGGGCTTGCCGCCGCCGGATCCGTTGCAGAGAGCCGTGACAGCCTTGATGATGTCACCGGCCTTCAGGCCGCGCTTGACGGCGTTCTTGCCGCAGACTGCCAGCAGAGAAGCCTTGTCTTCCTGTGCGACGGTCAGTACTGCCACAACGTTTTCGTCACGGTCGCGGATGAAGTCGCCCATCTTACGCAGGTCAGCCACATCGGATACGGCGTTAACTGCGGTGAAGACCTTGAGACCCTTGATCTGCTTTGCACCAAGGATCATCTTTTCGGCAGTGCCGGTGAAAACCTGGTCCTTCATCTTGTCGATGGTCTGCTTGAGGCTGCGGACCTCCTTGAGGGTGCTGTCAGCCTTCTGCAGGATCTCAGCGGGCTGGGCCTTCAGCTTTTCGGCGACGGAATTGATGACATCGGTCATCTCCGTGTACTTGCCGAGCATAGCCTTACCGGTAACCGCCTCAATACGGCGGACGCCTGCTGCGACAGAGCTGCAGGAGGTAATGGCAAACATACCGGCCTTTGCGGTGTTGCTCAGGTGAGTACCGCCGCAGAATTCCATGGACTTGTCGCCCATCTTGACCACGCGGACGGTGTTGCCGTACTTTTCGCCAAACAGTGCGGTTGCCCCGAGCTTCTTGGCCTCTTCGATCGGCAGGACCAGGGTCTCGACCTCGTCGCCGTCAAGGATCATGTCGCAGACCAGCTCGTTGACCTTGCTGATTTCTTCCGGAGTGAGTGCGGCAAAGTGAGTAAAGTCGAAGCGCAGACGGTCGGGCTCAACGAGGGAGCCGGCCTGATGCACATGGTCACCCAGAACACGGATCAGAGCTGCCTGCAGGATATGGGTTGCGCTGTGGGCGCGGCGGATGGCGTTGCGGCGTTCCACATCATAGGCTGCGGTAACCTTGTCACCGACATGCAGGTCGCCGGACTGCAGCACACCATAGTGCATGTACTTGCCGCCGTTGTTCTTCACCACATTGCTGACGGCAAAGACAGAGCCGTCCATCGTCAGTGTGCCGTGGTCAGCAACCTGGCCGCCCATTTCGGCGTACAGAACGGTCTTATCCATAACGATAATGGCTTCAACACCCGCGGCAATTTCTTCGCGGGAT
>JAZRWD010000269.1:0-8642 GCA_045599525.1 Candidatus Limivicinus sp.
GGCGGACAACGCCACCGGAACGGTCTACGGCACCACCCCCTCTTATTATGATATCCAGGGGCTTAAGCTCGGCATGGGCCGCTGGCTGAAACAGTCGGACATGCAGTCCATGACCTATGCCTGTGTCATCAATGAGGCGGCCGGGGAAAAGCTGATCGGCTATACAGACTGTGTGGGACAAGCCCTGTACCTCAACGGGGTGAAATATACGGTGGTCGGTGTGCTGAAAAATGACGACAGTAGTCTGACCAGTGTCTTCTCTGCGGACAGCCCGGTGGTTTATGTGTCCTACGATGCCCTGGTCCGTCTTTCCACAACCGTGGTTTCCAACATACAGGTCTTTTATGCCAGCGCCGCGGCCGGCCATACGCTGGATGACGCGGAGGCGACGATGAACGCCCTCCTGCTGGAACGCTTTGAAGGGGACGAGGGCGCCTTTCGGATATCCTCCCAGAATGCCCTGGAGAACGCACTGAGCCAGATTACCTCGATCCTGACCGTTATGCTGGGCGGTATTGCGGCCATATCTCTCATTGTCGGTGGCATTGGCATTATGAATATTATGATGGTTACCGTCACGGAGCGTACCCGCGAGATCGGTATCCGTAAAGCAATCGGTGCCACGCGTGGCATCATCCTCACCCAGTTCCTGATGGAGGCCGTGGTGCTGTGCATGATCGGCTGCTGTCTCGGCATTTTCCTGAGCTGGGCGATCCTGCAGGTCGTTTCCACGGTCGTCTCAAGCCTGGGGCTGTCGTTCCGCCTGAATATGGGTGTCGTCCTGGTGGCGGTGGTGTTCTGCTTCCTGATCGGCATTGTTTTCGGTCTCTATCCGGCCAACAAGGCGGCAAAGATGAAGCCGATCGATGCCCTGCATTACGGAGGATAAGCAATGGAAAAGAAGAAAAAGAACAAGGCCGGACGGTGGATCGCCTGGCTCTGCCTCGTCTGCGTGGTGGCCGGCCTGGCTGCCCTTCCCATGCTGAGCTCCCGGCAGGAGGATTCCGCAGATAAACCCATCATCAAAAAAGCATCCGCGGAGTACCGGACCCTCACCACGCAGATCATCGGCGGCGGACAGCTGGAGGGCGACGGGCTCTACAATGTCAACATTCCCGATAATGTCCTGCTGGAGCGCTATCTGGTGGGCAATGGGGACCTGGTCCGCAAGGGTGACCCTGTCGCGCAGGTGGACAAGGTCAGCGTCCTCTCCGCCATTCAGTCGGTGCAGACGACCCTGGACGAGCTGTCCTCCCAGATCCTCGATGCATCGAACTCCGGCACTACCGGCAACATCGATACCGCTGTTGCCGGCCGGGTGAAAAAGATCTACGCGCAGCCGGGGGATTCCGTGGAGGATGTGATCCTGGCGCACGGCGCGCTGGCCGTCATTTCCCTGGATGATATGATGGCTGCCACCTTCCCCTGTGCTACCCGGACGGAGCTGGGCGACAGGGTGGAGCTGCGCTTCGAAGACGGGACAATGGTTATCGGCCGCGTCCGCTCGAATATCAGCGGAGAGGTCACCGTTCTGGTGGAGGACCACCACTATGCCATCGGCACACCCGTCACGGTCCTGTCCATGGACGGGGAACCGCTGGGCAGCGCCGAGCTTTATGTCTACAATGCCTGGAACCTCATCGGGTATAACGGTACGGTCTCCTACTGTTACGTCTCGGAGGAAAGCATGGTCTACGCCAACCAGACGATCTTCAGTGTCACCGGCCTGTCCCTTTCCGCCCGGTACCGCCAGCTGGTGGACCTGCGGCAGAAATATGAGGCCCGGATGTTTGAGCTGTTTCAAATGTACCGCTCCGGGGTGGTCACCGCCCCCTGTGACGGCATCGTCAGCGGGGTGGACCGCAATGGGGCATATATGCTCGCCAGCCGGGAGGGCGAAACCGATGGCATTCAGCTCCTCCTGCTGTCCGCGGTGGAACCGAAGCGAGAGCTCCGCATCCTCACGGAATCTCTACCGGACGGCAAGGTCGGTGTGACCTATACCGCCTGGCTGCTGGCCGACGATGGTGTGGATGAGCTCAGCACCGAGGGAGAATGGTCCGTGCTGGGCCTGCCCGGGGACCTGACCCTGGACAGTGCAAGCGGCGAGCTATCCGGCACGCCGAAGGCCGCAGGCACCTTCTCCATCACGGTGGGCTTTACCTGCAACGGGCAGACGGTCACCAAAGATCTTACTCTTACGGTCGGGAAATCGGACCAGCCCACCTATTACGGCTATCTGGCTCAGGTAACGGTGGCCGGCGGGGATACGATTCGTGTCAACCGCACCGAGTATGCCTTCACCATCTCTGACCCGGAAAGGCTACCCTCCGCTTCCCCCAATGCGGACGAGATGACTGTCACGGATCAGATCTACTCGGGCGAGACCGTCGCAAAGGGCGGCTTCTCCGTGGGTGACTTTATCTGGGTAGTCGTGGATGCGGACGGAAAGCCGGTGAAAACCGCACGGTTGGGTTCTTCTGAGCCCTCCGATCCCACCGGTGAAAATCCGGGTGGCGGCTCCGGCGGGACCCGGCCGGGTGGACTGACCGGCGGTATGTCGGGCGGAATGTTCGACGGGCTGTTCGGTGGCATGTTCGGTGGTATGTCCGGTGGCATGTCGGACGGCAAGCCCGGCGGCGGTACGGCGGAGGGGCCGGGAAAGGCCTCTGTTGCTACCATCACCTCCCAGGAGCATATGAACATTACGGTCAGTATCGACGAACTGGATATCACCAGCCTCTATGTGGGCCAGCCGGCGACGGTCACCATGAATTCCCTGGCCGGGGAGACTGCCCGGGCCACGGTGAAATCGATTGCCAATTCCGGGGAAAACTCCGGCGGCAACACCAAGTTTTCCGTCGTCTTTGCGCTGGAGAAGAGCAGTGATATGCTTCCGGGCATGACGGCCACGGTGTACATCACGACCGACGAAAACGATCATGCGCTGTGTGTGCCTGCCGGGGCGGTCTATGACCTCAACGGGGAAAGCGTCGTGTATACCGGCTATGACGGGAAGAACAGCAAGCTTACAAATCCGGTTACGGTGACCATTGGCAGCGCGGAGGCGGATTATGTAGAGATCCTCTCCGGCCTCCGCGAAGGAGACAACGTGTATTACGAATATTACGATAATCTCCGGGTAGAGGTTTTCGTCTGAGGTCACAGTCCGGCTAGTCCCGCAAACCTTTGGTAGTTGTAAAAGACAGCTTAAAGCAAGAGCTCCTGCTTCGGCGGGAGCTCTTTTGCCTTTCCCGGGCAGACAAGATCACACAGCGACCATCGGAGGATGATTTGACATACCAGTTTTTTCCTGCTAAAATTTAACCTAACCTTAAGTTTTGCGGGGGGTGTGAAATGGCTGAGTTATATAAGATCGGCACGGTTTCCCGGCTGTGCGGGGTGCCGGCGCATGTCATCCGGTATTACGAGGAGCTGGGACTGATCCGGTCGCAGCATAAAACCGGCAGCAGCACGCGCTATTACGATCCCTTCGTTTTCGAGCAGCTGCTGAATATCCGGACCCTGCGCAAGCTGGAGTTCTCCATCGGGGAGATTCAGAACCTGATGAGCAATCCCGAAAGCGCCGATCCCTTTGAAAGCTATCGGCTCTGGACCGACAAGCAGGAGGAGCTATTAGGCCGCATTTCCGAGCTGCAGGCGATTGTGAATAAGCTTGAGCAGATGAAAAAAGGCGATTATTACTGGCAGCTTTGTGAGAACAAAGTGCTGAAGGTAGAAATGCCCGACCTCTATTTTTATGCCCAGACCTATGGCGACCATTCGCCTGCACTCAGCGAAAACGGAGTAATGGACGATGTTTTGGAGCGAATCGTGCCTTTTATTCGCAAAATTGCGTTGACAAGGAACGATTCCGGCAATGACTTTGCCGTAGATTTCGGCTTTGGTATTGAAGAATGCGAGCTTCACCGGCTGCCCTCCGAGCAGCAGAAGCTGCTGCGGAAGATTCCCGGCGGAAGCTTTTATGTTTGCCGGGCCAAGGTAGACGAGCGCTGCATTATCCAGGCCGACTTTGCCGCTCCGCTTTATCAAAAGGCTGCGGAGGAAGGAAAAAGGGGAGGCATGCTGCTGTTTGAGCTGGGCTACGACGGTCACCTTCTCTGCCTGCTGAAAATCGAAGAGAATACAGAAACAGGCGGCTGCGCGTAAATGCGCAGCCGTTTTTGCGGTGTAAAAATGTGGAAAACTAAGGAATATATTGTTAAAATAATTCCTTGACAATCACCTTGCCTTAACTGTTACACTTTAGTTGTCAATAAGGCAGGGGACATCACCCCGCCGGAAAAACGAAAGGAATAAATGATTATGGGCATTTCCAGAAGAGACTTCCTCAAGGGCATGGGCTCTCTCGCAGCAGCAAGCGCACTTTTTGCCAACGCAGGCATGAATGCATTCGCAGACGACACCGCTTCCGACGAAATCGGTGAGATCGCAGAAGTCATCGATACCGACCTTCTTATTGTTGGTGCAGGCGGCGCAGGCATGATGGCTGCTTATGAAGCAGGCAAGCAGGGCCTGGAGAACGTTCTGGTCATCTCCAACAGCCCCAATGCAAACTTCACCAACGGTGGCATGGTTTCCGGTACCTGCGCTCTTGAGACTCCCGAGATCAAGGAACAGTTCCCTGAGCAGACCTTCTCCTGCCAGGACCTGTTCGAGAATATGTATGACTTCTCCCACTACACCGTAAACTCCAAGCTCCTCCGCAAGTGCGTTCACATGCTTCCGGAAAACATCGAGGCATTCCGTGAGATGGGCGTTACCACCATGCTGGGCGGCGACCGCATCGGCTGGGGCTTCATCAATGTTCACCTCTTCCTCGAGTCCGGCACCAAGGGCCAGACCATGCAGGACTATATCGAGAGCACCTTCGGCGTAAACTTCCGCTACAATACCGAGGCATTCGCACCGGTTATGGACGGCGCAAAGCTCGCAGGCGTATACGCAAAGAACGCCGACAAGCAGACCGTTCAGATCAACGCAAAGGCAGTTATTCTTGCCTGCGGAGGCTTCTTCTCCGATAAAGAGCAGATGCTCAAGACCTTCGGCAACAACATCGTGGCTTTCTCCACCGACTTCCAGACCGGTAAGGGCATCAACATCGCAGAGAAGGCAGGCTCCTTCCGCGAGGCACAGGTTGGCCTTGGCATGACCGATATCGTTGGCGGCAACGAGATCGTCGGCTTCTCCTTCACCAACCCCCTCATGATGATGGCCTTCTACGGCAACCTGCTTGTTGACCACAACGGCGCACGCTTCATGAACGAGTTCGAGTTGGCAAACGACTCCCTGTCTGTCGGCGGCGAGGCACTTGTCCATGTTAAGAAGTACTACGCAATCTACACCCAGTCCGTCATTGATGACATGGAGACCAGAAGCTACTACGAGCACATCGGCGCTCCCGCTTCCTGGCCTACCGGCTCCATGCTGTATGTCGCACCGATGCCCGGCATCAACGACATGATGGCTCAGGCAATCGAAGACGGTTATGTCTTCAAGGCAGACACTCTGGAAGAGCTGGCCGAGACGCTTGACCTGCCCGAGCTCTGCAACACCGTTGCCGAGTACAACGAGATCTGCGAAAAGGGTGTTGACACCATGTTCGGCAAGAATATGGACCTTGCAGAAGCCATCGGCGAGGGCCCCTATTATCTGATGCAGTTCAACCCCGCAGGCTTCAATACCTTCGGCGGCTGCCGCACCAACGAGTACTGCCAGGCTCTCGACATCGACTTCAAGCCGGTTGAAGGCTGCTACATCGCAGGCGTTGAGAACGGTTCCCTGTACGCACGCCCCTACTACAACATCGGCGGCACCTGCTCCGGCCTGGCCTATTCCTCCGGCCGTCTGGCAGCACAGTCCGCAGCCAAGTATATCAAGGGCTGAAAAAAAGAATAACCCGGCCGCATAGGCAGGTAAAAACGGGCCCCTTCGCGGGGCCCGTCATCATCATTCAATTGAAAGGATAGAATCAGATGAACATTTCCAGAAGAAGCTTTCTGAAGGGCACTGCCGCAATGGCAGGCGTAGCCGCTCTTTCCGCTCTGAACCTCAGCGCCTTTGCCGAGGGTGAGGCAGAAGAATCCTTCAACATTACCGCAGAAGAGAGCACAGACGTTGTCGTCATCGGCATGGGCTGCTCCGGTCTGCTCGCCATGTGCGGCGCAGCCGACAAGGGCGCAAAGGTCATCGGTCTCGACCCTGCTTCCTCCGTGGCTGCAACCAATGCCTGCCAGACCGCAGGCGCATGGGCCGTTGGCTCCAAGGTAGAGCTGGCCTGCGAAAAGCACATTGATAAGGCATGGGCATTCAAGTTCCTGAACGAGTCCACCCACTTCCAGTCCAATGCAAAGACCCTTTCCGCAATGATCAACGAGGGCGGCCGCGCGATCGACGTTCTGGTCGATGCAGGCATGTCCATGTTCTTCCCGTTCCAGGATCAGGAGCATTTCGATGAGATGGGCGTTCTGAACCAGGGCGGCCATGTATGGCTCGTTTCCGGCCTTGAGCGCGGCAAGGAATTCGAAGAGAAGCTTCTGGCTCCCCGCACCAACATCGATGCACGCTGGAAGACCAAGGCCGTTAAGCTCATTCAGGACGAAAACGGTGCAGTAGTTGCCGTTCTGGCCCAGAAGAACGATTCCGACGAGGTCACGAAGATCAACTGCAAGGCAGCAGTTGTCTGCACCGGTGGCTTTATCCAGAACGAGGAAATGGTCGCCAAGTACTATGCAGGCGCATACATGATCGGACCCGGCAACCAGTACAACAATGGTGCAGGCATTACCCTTGCCCAGGCTGCAGGCGCACAGATCGGCAAGAACTTCTCTACCTCCACCAACGAGGGCGGCTCCGGCAACATGAAGGCACGCGGCATGAAGTTCTCCATGGGCACCGAGAACGCTCTGTTCAACCTGCCCCTGTTCGGCACCCTGTTCCTTGACAGCGAAGGCAACCGCTTCATCGATGAGAGCAAGATGTGCGAAAAGACCATGTACTGCGGCGAGCCTCTGCTCCGCGACAAGTACTACTATGTCATTATCGACCAGGCTTACGTAAACAAGCTGGCAAGCACTCCTGTTACCGATTTCATGGGCGCTCAGGCGATTGCCAATATGGCTCCCCAGGTCCAGATGGCATTTGCCGACAAGGTCCTTGACCATATCGAGGCTGACCTTGCTGAAGGCATGGAAGACGGCTATGTGTGGAAGGCAGACTCCCTTGAGGAACTGCAGGAAGCCACCGGCCTGGCCAACCTTGCCGCATCTACCGCTGCCTACAACGAGTTCGTTGCTTCCGGCATGGACACCGAAATGTACAAGGATGCCGAGTACATGAAGGACGCCGTCACCGAAGGACCCTTCTATGCTGTTCAACTGCAGCTGTCCGCATGGCTCACCCTCGGCGGCATCAAGACCAACGGCAAGTTCCAGGCAGTGGATGCCGACAACAAGCCGATTAAGGGCCTTTACATGGCCGGTGCAGACGCAGACCTGTGGGGTGTTCCTTACTTCCAGGGCGGCTCTGCTCAGGGCTTCTGTTTCGCAAGCGGACTTCTTGCCGGCGAAAACGCAGCAATGGCAGAGTAATCTGCACATAGTCTATTCTTTGGGGCTGTCTCAAAACGAGGCAGCCCTTTTCGTTTCGGATACAGCGTTTTTTGCGATTTGTTTTACCTGCGTTAAGGTGTTTTGCTTCGTACGGGCATAAGAGATATACCACTTCCTGAACGGATTCAGCATCTTTTCAGAGGAAAATGTTATCCTTTGCAGGAAAGAGCGAAAAAGGGCGGCGCAGGGCCTGCTGTGTTGCCGCCCCCTCAAAACTACTTATGGGAGATGATTTCCTTGAATTCTGTTTTCTTAATGAATCCTTCCCGCGTCAGGCTCTGGACGCGGGCTCTTGTCTTTATTCTTCTCTGTGCCCTGCTGCTGAGCACGACCTGCCTGGCGGACGAAGCAGCGGACGAGAAAGGCGAGAAGGCCGAATATACCGTTGTTCTCTCTGAGAATGGGGTCAGCACGGACTGCCCGACGCTCCGTTTTGCAGATGGCTGTGTTATCATCTGCGAGGAGGGCGATTATACCCTGAGCGGGAAGCTCTCCGAGGGGCAGTTGGTGGTCGATGCACCGAAGGCGAAGGTAAAGCTGGTGCTGGACGGCGTTTCTGTATCCTGCTCCACCGGCGCGGCTCTGCTGGTCGAGAATGCCAAAAAGCTTACCCTGTCTACGGCAAAGGACAGCGAAAATCTCCTTCGCAGCACGTATGCCTTTCCGACAGATGAGGACAGCAATGTAGACGCGGCAGTCTTCTCCCGTGCGGACCTGACTCTGAAGGGGAAGGGCCTTCTGACAGTGGAATGCACATACGGCCACGGCATCGTGGGTAAGGACGAGGTCAAACTCAGCGGCGGTAGCTGGAACATTACCTGTGCACGGCGGGCACTGGTCGGAAAGGATGCTCTGACCGTGACGGGCGGCAGCCTGCTGATCTCCGCCGGGGGCGATGGACTTGCCACGGAAAAGGTGCTGAACATCCGCGATGGCAGCATTCAGGTGCTCACCTCCTACGAGGGCCTGGAGGCCCCAGTCATCTGCATAAGCGGCGGCGAGCTATCTCTT
>JAZRWD010000270.1:0-5339 GCA_045599525.1 Candidatus Limivicinus sp.
TGCATAAAGCAGGCTGCCCCGGATTTTCCTGTGCTGTGCATGGTCCGTCCGCGGGAGGGCGGCTTCTGCTACACCGAGAGAGAATTTCAGGTCATGCTGGAGGACGCTTCCCTCTTTCTCGAGAATGGTGCCGATGGGATCGTATTCGGCATTCTCCGCTGCGACGGAACCATTGACACGGAGCGCTGCCGCCGGATGCTTTCGGTTATCGGAAACCATACTTCGGTTTTCCACCGGGCAATTGACGTTGTTCCTGACGTCCTGCAGGCGCTGGATACCCTTATAGACCTGGGCGTGACCCGTGTTCTGACCAGTGGGCAGGCCCCAAGCGCCGTTGAAGGGATCGACACCATCCGCAGCATGATCAACCACGCCGCAGGCCGCATCGAGATCCTGCCCGGAGCAGGTATCCGTGCGCACAACGCAAAATGGATCGTCGAGCACTCGGGTGCGACTATGCTGCATGCCTCTGCCCGCCGCACATACCGTGACACCAGCTGCAGCGGAAATCCCGCTATCCACTTTGGCGGTTCCTTCACTGCCCCGGGCGGGCAGGTGCTGTATCCTCCGGAGGATGTCTTTAAGATCACTGACCCGGATGCTGTCGCCCAATTCGTCGCAGCAGCCAATGCCTAACTCCATAAAACGAACAAAAAAGGTGCCTCTGATTTTTCCTTCAGAAGCACCTTCTCTTTTTGTTATTCGGTTTTCATCGAGACAGCCGCTTTTTCTTCGCGGATGATCTGCGCCAGCTCGGCCCATTTGCGGTCCATCTCCTGCACCAGGCGGAACTGCGTCCGGGCCCGCAGGAGGTTGTGCCCTTCCTTATGCACGGCAAAATAATGGTCACCGTCCAGGTAGTCTGTCAGGAAGCGGACACCGCACTCCAACGTCATGATCTTTGCGCCCATCGGCAGCATTTCGATCTCTTTATCGGTCAGTGAGCGGCATTCCTGCAGAAAACCACGGGTAAAAATGCGGAACAGGTCCAGGTCACAGGTCATTTTGCTCAGGTCGGTCTCATCCTCGGCAGCCGTTGCGGCACCAAAGCGGATGGAATCGCCAAAGTCATACAGGCTGAGCCCGGGCATCACCGTATCCAGGTCGATCACACATAGCGCCTTACGGGTCGCCTCATCCAGCAGCACATTGTTGAGCTTCGTGTCATTGTGGGTCACGCGCAGCGGAAGCTCCCCGTTGGCCAGCATGCGGCACAGGATACCGCCCTCCTGTTCATAGGAAAGCGCAAATTCGATCTCCGGCTGCACATCCTTTGCCCGCCCCACCGGGTCCTTTTCCAAGACCTCATGAAAAATGCGGTAACGGTCCACCGTGTTGTGGAAGTTGGGGATGCTCTCGTGCAGCGTCTCCGCTGGGAATTCGGAAAGCAGCTGCTGGAACCGGCCAAAGCCCACCGCACTCTGGTAAAAGTCCTCCGGGGTCTCTGCCTTCTGCAGGCAGATGGTCCCCTCCACAAAGGCATACATCCGGTATGCGCCGGTCTCATCCTTATACAGGCTTTCCCCGGTATCGGTACAGATCACAGTCATCGTCTCCCGCGGATCTGCCGCCCTTTCCGCCAGGAAGCGCGTCACCGAGGTGATGTTTTCCATCAGCCCGTCCGGGTCCTTAAATGCCGGGCTGAGCTTCTGCAGAATGTAACGGCGGCCGGTCTCTGTAACCACCAGCCAGGTAACGTTAATGTGGCCACATCCATAGCGTTCGATGGCAACCACTGCGCCGTCCAGCGGAAAATGGTTCACCGCTTCAATAAGCACTTTTTCACTCATAGGCTACTCCTGCCCCATAAACGGGGCTGCTCTCCGGCGCGGCTGATCAGCCCTTAACGCCGCCGGCTGCCAGACCACTGGCCAGATTCTTTTCGATAGACATAAACAGGATCACAACGGGGATGACCGCAAAGATAGAGGAGGCGAACAGGTACTGCCACTCGATCATGTTGTAGCCGTTAAAGATGTTTATACCAACTGTCAGCGGCTTGACCGTGTCCGTGGAGATCAGGGTCAGGGCAACGGTGTATTCGTTCCAGGCATTGATAAAAATGAAGATCAGGGTGGTGACGATGCCGGGGGCCGCTACGGGCAGCAGAATGCGGAACATTGCCTGCACACGGTTGCAGCCGTCGATCGTTGCCGCCTGTTCCATTTCCGCGGAGATGCCGATGAAGGTTCCGCGCAGCAGCCAGATGGTAAAGGCCTGGTTAAACGCTGCGTTAATGAAGATGAGGCCCAGAATGCTGTTAGTCAGCTTTAAGGTCATCATGACTTTGTAAATACCGATCAGGAGAACAACAGGGGCAAACATCTGCGACACAATAACAAAGCCCAGAAACGCCGTCTGACCCTTAAATTTCATACGGGCCAGCGCATAGGCCGCCGGGATGCCGCAGACCATGGCAATGAAGGTCGAGCCACTGGCGATCAGGATGGAGTTGAGCATATACTTCCCCATCGGTGCCAGGGTCCAGATGTCCAGGAAGTTCGACCAAAGGGAGGTAATGGGCAGAATGGTCGCCTGAGAAGAAACCGTAAAGACTTCGGCGCGGCTCTTCAGTGCGTTGGTAAACATCACGAAGTAGGGATACAGGGTAAACAGACAGATGTCGATCACGACCACATAAAGCAGGAAACGAAGAACGAGCTTCCCCGCTCTTTTGTTGCTGCCGGTTAAGGAATTGCTGCCCATATTATTCGTCTCCTTTCTTCAGTGTCATGACCATATATACGGAAGCACAGACCAGCAGGATCAGGAAGCCAATGACAGACACTGCCGCGGCCTGGCCCTGTTTGCCGTTATAAAACGCAAGCTTATACAGATAGGTCACCAGGGTGTCTGTCCGGCTGGCCGGGTCACCCTTGGTCATCGTCCAGATGATGGGGAAGGAATTAAACACGTAGATAATGTTCAGGACGGTGGAAACCGTCAGTGAGGGCTTTACCAGCGGGATCGTAATGCGGAAGAGCTTGCTCCAGTAGCCCGCACCGTCCACGGTAGCTGCCTCATAATACGAATTGTCGATACTCTGCAGGCCGGACAGGACCGTAAAGCAAACAAACGGAATCGTAACAAAGATGCCGCAGGCAATTTCCCAGGCAAACCAGGCGGCCGGGGTCGGCGTCCAGTTGATGGCCTGGTGAATGATGCCCAGCTTCATCAGCAGGGTATTCAGTGTGCCATAGTCGGTATCGATGATAAATTTCCACACGCTGGCCTGAATGACGAGCGTCGTCGCCCAGGGGAATACAATGACCGCGCGGGCAATTTTGCGACCCTTGAACTGGTTGTTCAGGATAAGGGCCAGAATAAAGCCAAGCAGGGTGGACAGGCCAACAACGGCAATGGTCCAGATGATCGTATTTTTCAACACCATACCAAAGGTTGCGCCGGAGAGCACCTTGGAAAAATTCGCAAAACCGGCATAGCCTTTAATAAGGCCGGTTTTACTGACCTCGCTGAAGGCCATTTTGAAGACCCAGAAAATCGGGATCAGAATGAAAATTGCCATCAGAATAATACTGGGGGCAATCCAGACATACGGCTCCAGTCTGCTCGTAAGTTTCTTCTTGTTCACGTTTTACTCCTCTCTGTTCTGCAGCGAAATCCGTTTTCCTGCAAAATTGGCTGCCGCTGCAGCATGTGGGGGGTGTGGAGAATCGGGAAAAAAATGCGGGCCGGACCAAAACAGCCCGGCCCGCATAGACAAGTTTTATGCGATCAGTGCGTGGAAAAACCGAATCAGCCGGCGATCTCTGCCTGCAGATCGTTCAGCAGGTCCTGAACATTGCCGCCCAGGAGAGCTTCCTGCTCAACAGCGATAACGCCCTGCTTTACGTCTGCCCATTCAGCCTTAGCGGTCGGGTAGAACTTTGCAGAACCAACGATCTCAACCCATGCGGCCTGTGCCGGGTTAGCAGCGGCAAGTGCTTCGCCGCCGGCAGAAGTTGCGGGCAGGAAGTCTTCCATGAGGACCCATGCGGAGTAGCTTTCGTCTTCGTAGAAGGCGTCAACAACAGCAGTGATTGCTGCCAGCTCTTCTTCGGTGTAGCCGTTATCGAAGCACATGATGCGGTCCATAACACCGGCGGAAACAGCCATATCGGTGTTGGTGGGGATGGAGGCGATGCCATAGTTGATGCCTGCAGCTGCGGCCAGACCGGACAGCTGGTTCGGGGCGATCATCATAGCGAGCTTGCCTGCGCAGAACAGATCCTGCAGAGCATAACGGGTCTGGGTTGCGGGGTCGGTGTTGGTGAGGCCTGCGTTGATGAGGCCGATTTCATACTCAACTGCTGCAACGTTCTCGGCAGAGTACAGGGCCCAGTCGTTGTTCTCATCGACAAAGCCGCCGCCATTGGACCAGGTGTAGTAGGCAAATGCAGCCTGGCCTTCGTCAGTGGTGAGGTCGATGCCCCAGGGATAAACTTCTGCATCGTAGGCCTTGATGGCTTCGCAGGCTGCGGTCAGCTCTTCCCAGGTGGTGGGGACAGCAACACCGGCTGCCTCGAGGATGTCGGCATTGTAGTACATGGCGCGGGCAGAGGCCAGGTCGGGAACGGCCCAGACAACATCGTCAACCACGGACTGTTCGAGGAATGCGGGATACATCTTTGCATAGGTTTCGGGAGATACCCAGGCTTCTGCGGGGAGCAGGAGGTCGTCTGCCTGATAATCGGCAAAAACGTCGATATTCAGCAGGTCGGGTGCCTGGCCGTTGGCAATGCGGGTGTTAACAACGGTGTAAATGTCGTTCCAGGAAACAACGTCTACGTTCAGGTCGATACCGGGGTTGGCTGCTTCGAATTCAACAACGAAGTTTGCCCACCAGTCTGCGGTCTGGGTGCCGTACTGAGCTGCAATAACGTCGACAGTGACCTTGTCGCCAGCTGCGAAAGCAGTGGTGGCCAGAGCGAACAGCATTACGACAGCCAGCAGAATAGCTAATGTCTTTTTCATGATGTTCTCCTTTTGATTTGATTTTGTTTCTTGTACTTTTTGTACAATGTGTTAATAATTATACCTTGTTTTCCGTATTTCGTCAATGTGGATTCGTTATTTCGCTTATCGGCTGTTTTCACAAAACCAGGCGTCTCTTTTTGCCATTTATGTCTGTTTTGCATTGGCAGAATTTTCCGTTCCGCTCTATATTGCGGGCTTCCCGTCGCTTTTGCCCTACCCATCGAAAACGACAGAGGTCTCCGAAAGGAAGACCTCTGTCGTGTATTCGTTATTGTGTTTTCCGTGATCCTTACAGCAGGGAAAGGGCATCCTCGTCAGCCACGAGGGTGAAGTCCTTGTGGAACTGGAGAATGGAAGCGGGA
>JAZRWD010000271.1:0-7190 GCA_045599525.1 Candidatus Limivicinus sp.
TGCGGTGGCGGAGCAGGCGAAGATGGCTGCGGCTGCGGAGGCTCCTGCGGCTGCCAATAACAGAGGCTGAAGCACATCGCACCATACTACGCCATTGCCACATGGTACCCGTACGGCGCGGCAGGCAAAATCGAATAAACAGAATCGCACGGTACCGGAGAACTCCGGCCCGTGCGATTTTTTCCGTTTTGCTGTTTTGCGATTTCGGCCGTTTCACGGTTTTTTCTGCTTCCGTTTGCCTTACGCCAGCAGCTGAAGGACGGACAGACAGATGAGGTTAGGCACATTCTCGAAGGTGTGCTTTTTTTCTACGCGCTCGGTAAACATATGCCCGTCCTTGCCAAAGGTTCCGATATTCACGACAGGAACATTGATCTGCTGGATCTTTTCCGTGTCGTGGAAATACTTGACCTTCCAGGTGGGCATGTTGTCCCCCAGTGCCTGCAGGCTTTCGGGGTCATCACAGACCTCCAGGAAACTGCTGTCGGAAATATACGGGTAAAACATGCGGGTCTTCAGCGGAACACCGGCTTCGGGCTGAACGGCCTGAATGGCGGCCTCAACGCTGTCAAGCAGGGCGCGTTCCTTCTCGGTTTTGCCGTCTACCACAATGGGGCCGCTGTAAATGGAACCGAGGAAGATGACCACGGCGGGATTCTTATCGGCAGACCATTTCCAGGCCTCTTCGATCACGCGCAGGCTGTAGAGGCGCAGGTCCATGCCGATGTCTTCCTCATTCAGCTTCTGCTGACAGCGGCGGATGGCTTCGGCGAAGGGCTCACCGTGCCGGGCGTAGAGCTCGTCATAGAATTCCTTCCAGAGGTAGACCCTTCTGCGCCAGGGCAGGGGGGTAAAGGGGACCTTGCTGCGCTCGCAGTAGCGGCGGTAGGCGGTGTTCAGCCGGTCGATGACCTGGTCCATGGCCCGTTCGACCACGGTACGGGTGTTTTCCAGCACCTGAGCGGGGCTGGAGCCGTGTGTAAAGTAGTTATAATACGACAGGCTGTCCAGTGCGGTCTGCACGGTGTAATTGGGTTTGGTGTCCATCTGCTTAAGCGAGATCGGCGGCACGGTGATCTCACCCAGATTATCGTCGCAGAGATCCACATTCAGGGACATTTCACGGGTGATCTCCGCAGTCAGCAGGTTGGGGTCAAAACCGCCGAAGGCCTGGCCAACATGCGTTTCCCTGCCGAATACCACGCAGGACGGCAGAAGCTTGCCGACCGACCCAAAGTACAGGTAACGGTTTTCGTCACCCGGGTTGTAGTTGGTGGAATAGTCCGAGTTGATGCCGGCAATGTAGGTAAAACCTTCCTTCTGCCGCAGGGCCACGAGCTCATCGAGTGCGGTGATCATGCCCTTGGAGTTGTCTTCCTCGTCGCATTCCGCTACCGCAACAAGGTTTCCGCAGATCTCCTCCGGGTGCTCGGAAAAATAGCGGATCAGCGTCATGTGCACAGCGGCACCGGACTTCATGTCCAGCGCACCGCGCCCGAACAGATACCGCCCGGAGGCAATGTCGTCCAGCACCTCCTGGGAGAGCTCCAGCTGCTGCAGCTTCTCCGGCAGAAGGTCGGGTTCACAGGCATATTCCTTTACCGCACCGTAGTCGTCGATACCCACGGTGTCGATATGGGCGATCAGGATGACCGTTTTGGCCGAGCCGCCGTTTTTGGTGCCCTTGACATAGGCGAGTGTGCTGTGCCGGACGACAAAATCGTCTTTGGTCGGAAAGCAGATGACCCGGTCCGGGTTCTGCTGAAAATAGGGGAGTGCCCGGTACCAGCGTTCAATGTAACGGGCAACCGCGGTCTCTCCTCCCGGTTCTTTGTTTACGCTGGGAATGCGGACGAGCTCTTTTGTCAGCTGTTCTACGTCCTGATAACAGTTCAGTTTCATCGGTTCTGACTTCCTTGACTGGATTCCGGCTTCCTTGGCTTACCGGTCTGTCACCCCGCTTGCCGGACGGCCGGGTGACCCGGTTTTTCTCTCTGTGGGGTGATATTGTGGAAAAAGCCATGGTTCCGGGCGGTCCCATGGCTTGTTGAATTTCCGGCCTCCTGCGAGGGCTTATTGTGGATGCGGCTTATGCCTGATAGACGTTCACGCCGCCCAGATAGGTAGCAAGGACCTTGACATCCTTGATCTGCTCCGGATCGGTCTCGAAGAGGTTGCTGTCGAGAACAACGAAGTCGGCGATATATCCCGGACGGATCAGGCCCTTGACCGACTCTTCAAAGCTGGCCTCCGCGCCGCGGATGGTGTAGCTGTCGATGGCTTCCTGAATGGTGAAAGCTTCCCCGGGGAGATAGGGGCCGACATGATCCCGCAGGGTAGTGCGGGTGACGGCGCACTGCATGCAGCCCATGACATCGGGTAGCTCAACCGGGCAGTCTGTGCCGTTGCTGACCGAAACGCCGCCCTTCATCAGGGTCTTCCAGCTGTAGCTGGTCGAGGCAGTCTCCTTGCCCACGCGGTCTTCCACAATGTGGTTGTCGTAATCCAGGAAGATGGACTGGGCATAGACGTGGAGGTTCAGGTCGATGATGCGCTGCAGCTGGTCAGCACGGGAGATCTGGCAGTGTACGATGCCGTGACGGTGGTCTTCCCGCGGGTTGTTCTTCAGGGCATGGTCAATGGAGTTCAGTACATAATCGAGGCAGGCGTCGCCGATGGCGTGGATCGCGACCTGCATGCCGTGTGCGTTGGCATAGTCTACCATTTCCATCATGGTCTCCTGCGAGAAAACAGGGAAACCGCAGGTGGAGGGGTCATCGGCATAGGGCCGGGACATAAAGGCCGTGCGTGCGCCGAGAGAACCGTCGCCGAGCATCTTCAGCGGGCCGCACTTGAACAGATCGGAGCCGACACCGGTCACGTTACCTGCCTCAACAAACTCCTGCAGGGACTCAACGGAAGTGAAGTTGCTCTGCTCGTATACACGGACCGTCAGCTCGCCGGACTGTTCCAGCTCTTCAAAGGCCGCTTTGACGGTTTGCCAGGGAACGGAACGGAATACACAGTAATCGTCAGACTGGCTGGAGGTCACACCATAGCTATTCAGTGCCTTGCAGCTGACGCGGATCATTTCCTTCAGGTCTTCCTTGGTGGGCTGCGGGATGGCATCATAGGCAAGCTGCATGGCGTTGTCAAAGAACATGCCGTTCGGTTCGCCGTTTTCTATGCCAATCGCACCGCCTTCGGGCTGGGGTGTCTCAGCTGTCACGCCGATGATCTCCAGGGCCTTGCTGTTTACGACCAGTGCGTGGCCGCAGCAGCGCACCAGACAGATGGGGACCTCTGCAGAGATTTGGTCAAGGTCATAGCGGTTCGGAAGACGGTGGACATCGGTGAAATAGTCATGGTTCCAGCCGCGGCCGGTGAGCCATGCGCCGTTTTTGTGGGGGTTCTGTGCCTCAAAATCCTTTGCGTAGGCAATCAGCTCCTCCAGGGTGTTCGTGTGGGCAGCAAGCTGTGCGCTGAGCAGGGACTGGCCGAAGTTCAGCAGGTGCATATGGCTGTCGTTAAAGCTGCAGCAGACAAATCTGCCCTCCAGGTCGACCGTTTCATCCGCGGCCAGCGCCTTTGCTTCCTCGTTGGAGCCAACAAAAGTGAACTTTCCGTCTTCTACGGCAAAAGCCTGAACCAGGGGAAGAGTGCCGGTATACACGCGGCCGTTATAGTAAACAGTTTTCATGATTTTGTTAACCTTTCTTTCCGGCTTCAGCCGGCAACTGGTATTTTACTGCAGAGCGGCGCAGGCCGCAATGGTTTTCTGAAAGCGGGGAGAAGAACGACCTTTCGGCAGCAGCCGGAAGGCGCAATGGGAGTACAGAGTCCAAAAGAAAAACAGGGGGAATTTCTTCCCCCTGTCAGAAAACGTTTTATTATGCCTTGTCTTCGTAGAAGAGGACCATTTTCGGGTCAACCTTACCCTGACCCATATAACGAGCCTTGTAGTCTTTCAGCAGGGCGAAATACTGACCGCTGAGGACCAGGATGACGAACACGTTAACGAAGGTCGGGATAGCGGAGGTAATGTCGACGATGGTCCAGATGAAGCCCTGGTTGTTGGTGAGGACCAGGTAGACCAGCCATACAAAGCCGGGGAAGGCGCGGGTGATGTAGAAGAACTTGTATACGATCTGAGCAGTCTTGGTGCTCTTGTTGGGGAAGACGTGGTCGAGGATGGCGAAGTAGTAGGTGATCCAGCCACCGGAGGTGGTAACGGTGAAGATGACCATGATGAAGGCCAGCAGGTAGCCGCCGACAGAGCCGAGGCTTGCGGAGAAGGAGCTCAGAGCTAGGGTGCCGCCGTTGGTGCCGTCGGTCCAGTTGCCGGAGAGGATGACAGCCAGAGCAGTGATGGTGCAGACGACGAAGGTATCGAAGAAGACTTCAAAGCTGCCCCACAGGCCCTGCTCGACAGGGTGAGGAGTCTCCGCGGAGCCGTGGATCATCGGAGAAGTACCCCAGCCGGCTTCGTTGCTGTAAACGGCACGTGCCATACCGGTACGGACCATAGCGGCAACGGTAGCGCCGGCGAAGCCGCCCACAGCAGCAGTGCCGGTAAATGCGTTGGTGAAAATGGAAGCGAAAGCGCCGGGAACGCGGCCGATGTTAACAATGATAATGAGAAGGCCCATTACGATGTAGAGCAGGGACATAACCGGAACGAGCTTGGAGAAGATGTCGGCAATCTTTTTGGTGCCGCCGATCGTGACCAGGTAGGTAAGAACGACCATGAAAACACCAACGCCGATGATGCCTGCATGAGACTCGAGGTTCAGTGCGCCGGCAACGACCTGGGAAGCGGTAAGGGTGGAGGAGGTAACGAACCAGGTGGAGAAGATACCGACAGCAAAGATGATGCCGGGGATCAGCCACAGCTTGCCCCAGTGACGCTCTTCGCCGAGACCCTTGGCCATGTAGTAGGTCGGGCCGCCGACGTGGGTGCCGTTTTTATCGGTGCTGCGGTAGTAAACGCCGAGGGTAACCTCGACCTGCTTGAGGATCATGCCAAGGCATGCGGTCAGCCACATCCAGAGGATGGCGCCGGGGCCGCCTGCAGCAACGGCAGTTGCCACACCGGCAATGTTGCCGAAACCGACGGTTCCGCCAACGGCGGTGCAGATGGCCTGGAACGGGGAGATGGAGTTACCTGCGTTGCGGATGTCGCCGTTCTTGCTGAACAGACGACCGGCAGTGTGCTTCCAGATCCAGCCGAAGTGGGCAAACTGGAAGGCACCGGAACGGATGGTGAAGTACAGGCCGGTGATGACCATGAGGGCGATGAGCGGCAGGCCCCAGAGCATACCGTCAAGCCAGTTCAGGAAATTGATCATGTTTTTTTCTCCTTCTGTTGGGAAAATACAGGCAAAAAAGCAGCCGGTGAAAGATACCGGCTGCTTCACGTTTCATACGAAGCAAATAGCTCCTTCACTTTCTTAAAAGTGAGAGTGCACCGCCTGTTCGGCTGTGCCCCAACTCACCGGTTCCAGGAAGACCGGCCGTTTCGGCGAATCGTCCTTTCCCTGCCGTTCGACGGTTTCCTGAACCTCCCGGCAGATACTGATACTCTCCGCGCCTCTATTTTCCTATAAATTTTTTACCCGCATATAATATACGAATGCTTCATGGTCTGTCAACTGAAAAATGTGCATTTTCTCATGAAAATATTGATTTTCAATCCCAACATTGATGAAAAATTATCATCCATATATCCGCCCGCTTCCGGCACGCGCAGGATCCTGTCCCGGTACGCAGAGAGTGCGGAGAAGGCAGACAAAAATGCAGCCCCTGCAAAAGCAGAGGCTGCGCCCGGGCATGCACGCCGGGTGAGGGTTCATTCGGTACGGAGGGCCTCCACGGGGTCCTTTTTCGCCGCCAGGCCGGAGGGAATCAGGCCGGCAATAAAGGTCAGTGACATGCTGATGGCAACGAGTACAGCCCCTGCCACCAGAGGCAGTACGGCGTTGATGGATTGGATCCCGGTCAGGTCATGGACAATATAGTTGATGGGGAAATTCAGTAAAATGGTCGTTACGATGCCGAAGAAGCCGGAGAAGAAGCCGATGATGATCGTTTCGGCGTTAAATACGCGGGAAACATCCCGCTTGGAGGCACCGATGGCACGGAGGATACCAATCTCCTTGGTGCGTTCCAAAACGGAAATATAGGTGATAATGCCGATCATCAGGGAAGAAACGACCAGCGAAATGCCGACGAAAGCAATCAGAACGTAGGAAATAACATTGATGATCGTCGAGATCGAGGACATCAGCAATGCGACCAGGTCGGTGTAGGTGATCTCATCATCCTCCGGGACGGTCTCATTGTAGGCCGTGATGGCATCCGCGATCTTGTCCTTGGCTTCAAAGGAGGAGGCGTAGATGCTGACGGAGTCCGGGCTTGCCAGGTCGACATAGCCCAGCTTTTCCAGATTCTTGTCCAGCTTGGAGGTGGAGTAGACCGGCGGCATGGCGTTGTCGTACAGCCACACATAGTCATCGGTCTCCAGGGCAAGAAGGGTGAAATCCACGGCCAGCTCACTGTCGGGAAGGTAGGCATACAGCTTCCGCATTTCCGCGGCGTATTGTTCCTTGATCTCGGAGGTGATCATCTGCTCCAGATAACTGAACAGCGTGTCATCGTCCATCTGCTCCATCATGGCGGAATAGCTGGGATAGGCTTCGGCGATCATATCCAGGATATCCTCGCGGGTGTAATCCTGCATCTGTTCGTCCAGAAGCTCCTTCACGTATTCGTCCGTAGGAATAGCGACATACTCCATATACAGGTCCGCCAGCTGCTCGTCATCGGCGTGGTCAATGTAATCCATTGCCGCGTCGACCTTAACGCTCGTGGTCAGGGCTTCGTCCTCGGGCAGGTAGGGCAGGTGGTTAAAGACGTCATTTTCCGGGTCGGCCAGCTGCTTCAGCACGAGCTCTTTTCCTGCGGCTTCGCGGATCACATGCTCGACCAGCTCATGCGTATAGGCAATCGAGCCCGTGAGCATGCCGGAAAGGGCATCGCTGTTCTGACGGATAATACCGACAATCTTAATTTCCATCCCCTGGTTAAACAGGGTGCGCAGGCCAATTCCGTCGTCGGCCGCACTGACATACTCTCCGGTCTCTTCGTCCAGAGTAAACTCGTCTGCCGGGAAGATATAGCGGAAGGTGAGA
>JAZRWD010000272.1:0-6069 GCA_045599525.1 Candidatus Limivicinus sp.
CGCGGATCCTCCGGGCCCAGACTTACGCCGGTCAGCGGGACATTGTTCTGCAGGTAGTTTCTCGCCATGCCCTTTTTCACCAGCCACTCCGCTTCCGGGCGGTCCTCCCGCTGATACAGCGGATGCTTCGGCTCGGCATAGATCCCTGCCGCATCGTTGACCCCGCTCAGGCTGAGCACCAGCTGCGGGCGCAGCACAGCAATATCCCGAATCAGCTTTTTCATTTCCTGTGCCGAGGTATAGCCCCCTACGGCCCCGTTGAACAGTATGGTGGGGATCCCCATGGACTGCAGTGCCTCGAACAGATATTCGGACCAGCTTTTCAGGTTCATCAGCGTCGGGTCCGAAGTGGAACCGCCCAGCACGAGGATGCGCAGCGCTGCTGCGAGCTCACCGCTTTGAAGGACGGTATAGCCGGGGAGGTCACTGTCCTTTGTGCGTACGCTCCCCAGCAGCGGGTCCCGGCTGTCCGCAAGACGGACACCGCGGATCCGCGCCACCGTACCGTAGCCCAGGCGCTTGACGCTCTGGGGCCGAAAGCCCAGCTCCAGCAGCCTGCTTTTTACCACACCGTCACGGGAAGCCGCCATGGAATAGAAGCGCGGCTGCCGCGCCTTCAGGTACAGCAGATCCTCCGCCTGCAGCTGCGCCCCGCTGAACGCGGGCGGGACTTCTTCGTTGTCCAGGGCAATGAGATAGGCTTCAACCCCGTTTGCCCTGAGCTGCCCGTAAAAGCGGAGGCTCAGGCGGTTCACGCCGAACAGGATCACCGGTGCCTCGCTGCCGCGGAGCCGTTCCGCCTCTTCATTTATGCCGTCCAGGCGAAGGGCGTGCTCGCTGGCAGACTTCAGCTTTCGCAGTCCGGGCCGGTTCCCGGCCAGTTGATTCGTTTTTTTCAGTATACGCTTCAGTCGATCGTTCATCGTAATCACATCGTATAGTTATACAGCTCGCTGTGGGCAACGGAATATTCTTCCTGCCCACGGCTTTTTTCTACCGCCGCAAGGAGGATGGGGATGCATTGCTTCATTTGGCCGTCATGCGCCCATAAGGCCTCCAGCTGCCGCTCCAGCGCATCGTTCTCGCCGGAAAAATAGAGGTCCGTATCCATGTCCGCCGGGCTTTCCCCGAAGAAGGTATCCTTCGTGTCGTTCATCGGATACCCGGGCAAACTGCCGGAGGCTGCCAGCTCCAGCAGGCGCTTCATTTCCTGTTCAATCCTGTTCAAAGTGCTCCTTCCAATCCGGGTCCTTGTCCAAATGGGTTTGTTCATGCTTCAAAACCAGGCAGTTTCCCAGAACAAGGGCATCCATCTCCGTATGGGCAAAGCAATCCCATGCCTCTGCGGGCGTGCATACGATGGGCTGCCCTCTGACATTAAACGAGGTGTTTACCAGCACGCTGCAGCCCGTCAGGCGCTTATACGCCCGGAGAAGACGGCAAAAAATGCCGTTACGCTCCTCCGTTACGGTCTGGACTCTGGCACTGAAATCGACATGCGTCACCGCAGGAATATCTGACCTTGGCTGATTGACCACTGAGATCATGTCGTCCGTAAACTGCCGAAGGACGCGGTCCTTATCGAAGGCCCTGCGGCGGTCCTCCCGCACGCCGGCAACAAAAAGCATGTACGGGCTGGGGTCCTTCAGGGCGAAATACGCCGAAGCGTCCTCCTCTAACACAGCGGGAGCAAATGGGCGGAAGGATTCCCGGTATTTCACGGCAAGGTTCAGCCGGCTCTGCATGGTCTCGGCATTCGCCGAAGCCAGAATGCTGCGGTTTCCCAGGGCCCGCGGGCCGAACTCCATTCTCCCCTGAAACCAGCCGACGACCTTCTCGTCCTGCAGCAGGGCGGCGGTCGTTTCCAGCAGCTCGGCCTCTTCCAGCCGGTGGTACACGGCTCCGCGCTGCGTTAAGGCTTTTTCTATTTCCTCTGTGCTGTACTGCGGGCCCAGATAGCTACCCTTCTGGCTGTCCTGTGGCTGCGGCAGGCGTTTTGCGCCACTGCGTTGATAGTATGTGTACAGTGCGCAGCCCAGAGCCCCGCCGGCATCCCCGGCAGCCGGCTGGATCCAGATGCGGTCAAAAATGCCTGCCTCCCGCAGCTTGCCGTTTGCGGTACAGTTCAGCGCAACACCGCCGGCCATGACCAGGTCCTTCTCCCCCGTCAGGCGCTTTGCTTCCCGGGCAAGGGCCAGGATCACGTCCTCCGTTACCCGCTGTGCGGAAGCGGCAAGGTCCATCTCCCGCCGGGTAATGCGACTCTCCGGGCTGCGGCCCGGGCCGCCGAACAGCTCCGCGAAGGCCTCGTTTGTCATCTTGTCCGACCGGTCATAGGTGAAAAACACCGGGTTCAGGCGGAAGGAACCGTCCTCCCGCAGGTCGATCAGGTTATCCCGGATCTTCCGGTAATAAACAGGCTCGCCATAAGGGGCAAGCCCCATAAATTTATACTCACCCGAATTCACCCGGAAGCCGCAGAACGCGGTGAACGCATCATAAAACAGGCCGAGGGAATCCGGATAGTTTATGCTGCGAAGCTTTTTCAGCTCGCTGCCCACACCATGCCACAGCGTAGTGGTGGCCCACTCCCCCACACCGTCTATGGTCAGGACTGCGGCATGGTCAAAGGGGGATGGGTAAAAGGCGGAGGCGGCGTGGGAAAGGTGATGCTCCACCGTCAGCAGCTGGTCCTCCCTGCCCAGAAGGCCGTAACGCTTCCGCAGGGCCGTGTCCACCGTCAGGCGGGTAACCAGGTCAGGCAGCCCCTGGCGGACTAAATACCCGGCCGCCTCCCCTGCGTTGCCCACCGCATGCAGATAGCGGTCCAGCGTGAGCAGGGGCTTGTCGTAATAGACCACCGCGTCCACCGCGTGCAACCGTGTCCCCGCCTCGGCCAGGCAGTAATCGATGGCATGAAACGGCAGTGCATTGTCATGCTTTTTTCTGCTGAAGCGCTCCTCCTGTGCTGCGGCCAGAATTTCACCGTCGCGGACGATCGCTGCCGCCGAATCGTGATACAGCCCGGAAATACCGATTACCGTCATGGCTGTGTGCCTCCCGGCAGATGCGCCCTGTTCTGAAACCGCGCGGCATAGCCGCACCTGCGGCAAAGTGCTTCTGCCGCAGAGCCGGCGGAAAAGCCCTCATAAATAGCCTTTGCCCGGGGTGAGGACAGAATATCGGCCAGCGGGGCAGAAAACACATTGCCCAGCGCCAGCTCTCCGTCATGATCAAGACAGCAGGGGACGACTGTGCCGTCCGAGAGAATACCGAACTGGTCCCGCAGGGCATAACAGAAGTATCTGTCGTCCGGGGGCGCGGTTTCCTCTGCCGCCGCATCCGGCCAGGAAAAGGTCTTGCCATATTCGAGGTACACCCGGTCCCCGATCCGATAACCGTCAAAGCGGGGCGTCCAGGGCTCCGGGAAATATTCCTTCAACAGGGCAACAATGCTGTCATTATCCTTTTCCGCACCGCCCTCATTCCACAGGCGGTAGACCAGCACAGCCTTGCCTTCAAACGCCTTGCCAAAGCGGAAGCAGGCCTCTAAATAATCCTCGGCCAGAAGCCCCGCAGCGTTTGCCTCCCTTGCCTGCAGGGAAATGCTGAGCTTGTGGATGCCTTCCGCAGCGAAAAGCTCCTCCATCCGCTTGGCCAGCATGGTGCCGTTCGTGGTAATACAGGTCTTCAGCCCCGCTTCTGCCGTCAGGCGCAGAAACAAAGGCAGCTGCGGGTGGAGCAGAGGCTCCCCCATGAGGTGAAAATAGACATAGTCCGTATATGGCGTGATTTCTTGGAGGATATGGCGGAACTCGGCCTCCGTGAGCATACGGGCAGGGCGTCTCGTCCCCGGGCAGAAGCTGCAGCGGAGGTTGCAGACAGAGGTGAGTTCGGCATAGACCTTACGGTAGGGTTTCATTTGCGGTTCTCCCTGTTGATTTCATTGGGACAATTATATTTCAAGGGCGGCGGAAAGTAAACACAACAAAAACAGGGGCTGCCGAAAAGGCAGCCCCTGTGGTGTATCTTGTGGTTCGGTTTTCTGTTGGATTACTGCAGATCGTTTGCGATGGTGTTGGCAACAGCATAGCCAAAGCCAACTGCCATGTCGAAGCCCATGCCATACTGCTTGGAGTCCTTGACCTCGATGGAGCCGCAGAAGTCGCCGGCGCCAAACAGGCCGGGGATCTTTTCGCCGCTGGCGATCTCATCGCCTTCCAGACGATAGGTGTCGGTCAGAACGTGGCCTTCGGGGTCAACGCAGATACCGGAAGCGGTCAGATAGAAGGTCGGAACAACCTTCAGCAGGTAAACGCCGTTGGCAATATCCATGTACGGGCAGTTGCGGCCGAAGGCATCCGGCTCGCCGTTCAGGTAAGAAGCGTTGTTTGCTTCGATGGAAGCAGCCAGGCCGGGCAGGTTCAGCGCCTCAGCAGCCTCTTCCGGAGTAGCAAACTTCTTCACTTCGCCGCAATTGAACATTGCTTCGTAGGTGTTGAAGCCGTAGGTCAGGAAGTTCTTGGTGGACGGGATGGCGTTCTCGTCAAAGACATACCAGAACTCGCCTTCGTTATCGGTGTTCAGCAGAGCAGCTGCCATGGTCTGGTGGAAGGACTTGGTTACGTTGCAGCAGGTGTCACCCTTCTTGTTGACCAGGATGCCCGGCGTGGAAGCGTAAATGAAGGCCAGCTCGAACATGGACTGTGCGCTGGACAGGTAAGCAGGATGTCTCTGAGAGCCTTCGCACTCCACCTTGGAGCCTGCAGCAATAGCAGCCTGGATGCCTTCGCCGGTGCTAGAGGAGCAGCAGTTGAAGAAGAAGTCCTTATAGGTGGGTTCGTACTCAGCCAGCATCTCTGCGTTGCGGGCAAAGCCGCCGGTGGCCATCAGGGTGGCTGCGGCATTCACGGTCAGCATGTAGCCGTTATCGCTGTCATCGCTGTTGATTCCGTGAGCCTTGATGCCCTTGACTGCCTCACCGGGAGCGTCCTGCAGGAAGCTGTCGAACTTGGTCATATACTTGATCTGGCCATTGGGATGTCTGGTGACATAATCGGCCAGGAACATGGCTGCATAGCCTGCGCCGCCCATGTAGCAGCCGGGAGCCAGATAGTAGTTCTGGCCGTACTGGACCTCGCCGGGGAAGGAGCCCAGGGACATAAAGCCAACGCCGATGCCCTTCATCCATTCAGCTGCTTCGCCCAGTGCGCCGTATGCTGCTCTCTCGAACGGGAAGGTTGCATTGTAGATGTCTTCTCTGTCCTTGCAGGCAGCGGTGTTCAGGTACTTTTCCATGATGGTCATGTAGCCATCCAGGCTTGCCCAGTGAGCAGGCAGGGAGCCGTCTACGTTGTAGTTGCGCAGAGTGGGGGTGTCGATTGCGGCAATGCCGGAATAGGTCATCGGCATGGAGCCACCGGGGATGCCCTTCTTTTCGACAACAGTAACGGTGTAGCCCAGGTCAAGCAGCTTTGCTGCAGCAACCAGGCCGGCAGTACCGGCACCAACAACGACCACGTCGGTGTCGATGGTCTCTTCCATTACTTCGGGAACGGGATCGGCAACCGGAGTATTGAACTTTTCGACATCATAGCCGGCCAGCTCAAGGGCTTCCTTAACAGCAGCCTTGATGGCTCTGCAGGAGATGGAGCAGCCGCGGAGGTTGGGCACGTTGATGCTCTGGTTGGCAACGATGGCTGCCGGGATCTTGGCGCAGGCCCAGTTACCGATACCGATGGTCTCCTTGTGGCTCACGACCTGGCAGGTCTTGATGGCGCCGTCCCAAAGCTCGGTGACAACGTAGATATAATCTTCGTGGCCGCGTGCCTTGGTGGTGTACTTGCCGTCGCCGTGGCCCTGGGTGGTGAGCTGCTCGTCCATCTTGGCAGCGTCATCAGCGTATGCTGCGCAGCCGAGTGCGCCCATAGCGGCGAAGCTGACAGCACCGGCAGCAGCGCCTCTGAGGAAATCTCTACGGGAAAAAGTCTTTTTCATGTTGTATCCTTTCTTCTTATATGATTTTTTTGTTAATCGCAGGACATAGTGAAATTATACCCGAATGCCATT
>JAZRWD010000273.1:0-14117 GCA_045599525.1 Candidatus Limivicinus sp.
CTGCCGCTGCCAGTACATTCCGCCGAGGGTGCTTTTGTCCGGGAAATCCTCCGGATGCAGAGTCACCAAAAGGGCGGCGTTGCTGTTTTCGCCGGCGCGGCCGGAATAACTCATGCCGTTGGTCACCACGCCGCCGGTCTCGGAGGCTGCGGCAAACACATAGCCGCCCGGACACATGCAGAACGTGTAGGTGCTGGTCCCATCCGGCAGGTGGACGTTCAGAGAATAGTCCGCAGCGGGCAGATTCCCTGCCGCAGAGCCATACTGCGTGGCATCGATTTCCTTACGCAGATGCTCAATACGGACACCCATGGAAAAGGGCTTCGGCTCCATGGGGACCTGCTGGGCGTAGAGGGCCTCAAAGGTGTCCCGTGCAGAATGGCCGATGGCCAGGATCAGGCTACGGCAGGGGATGGTCTCGGTCACGCCGTTGCAGACCGCAGTGACACCGGTCAGGCGTCCACCCGCAAGGCAAAGGCCGGTCAGCTTCGTGCCGAAGCGCACCTCACCCCCCAGGGCGATAATCTCCTGCCGAAAACGCTGCACCACATGGACCAGCACATCTGTGCCCACATGGGGCTTGGCATCCCAGCGGATGTGCTCCGGAGCCCCATGGGCCGCAAACTGCTCCAACACCCAGCTCAAACGGCTGTCATGGGTGCCGGTATTCAGCTTGCCATCAGAAAAGGTACCTGCCCCGCCTTCCCCGAACTGCACGTTGCATTCCGGGTCAAAGGTGCCGCCGGCCTGAAAGGCGTCAATCGTGGCACGGCGGGTAAGGGCATCCCGCCCGCGTTCAAGAACCAGGGGGCGTGCTCCCGCCTTGGCCAGAACCAGTGCCGCAAACATTCCCGCGGGGCCAAAGCCCGCAATGACCGGGCGCAGACGGTCCGGATCCTGCGGGAGAACGGGGATGGAATACACCGGCTCTGCCCACAGGGAAGCGATGTCTGTGTTCTTCTGCAGCAAATCCGCTTCATTACCGCGGACCGCTACCGCTATGGTATACAAATAATAGATATCATTTTTCCGTCGTGCATCCAGGGATTTTTTCAGAATGCGCAGACGGGTAATCTGCGCGACCGGGATGTGCAGCTTTTTTGCCGCCAGACCGGTCAATCGTTTTTCGCTCTCCCCTGGGCGGAGCTTCATGCCCTGCAGCTTAATCATAGCAGCCTCCCCGCCAGGCGTCCGCTGGCCCAGGCCCAGTGCAGATTATAGCCGCCGCAGTCCCCGTCTACATCCAGCACCTCACCGCAGGCATAGAAACCCGGGCAGTTCAGGCTCTGAAGGCTTTTGGGGTCAAATTCTTCTGTTTTCAGGCCACCCGCTGTGACCTGAGCAGCACCGAAGTCCCCCGTTCCCCGGACCTTCAGCGTAAAAGCTCTGGCGGTAGCCGCGGCTTTCCGCAGTTCAGCCTCAGACAGGCTGCCGGCAGGCGCGGAGGGGGCAGCGCCGCTGTATTTCACGACCATGCGGCCCAGGCGGTTGTGTAGGATACCGGTGAAGAGATCCCCCGCCTCCAGGTTCGGGTAGTCCTTAGCCCTTCTGCGCAGAAGGTGCAGGATCATCTCTTCGTCCTGGTCAGGCAAAAGGTCAATGCGCACGGTCAGGCCTCCGCCAAGGGACGCTGCCGAACGGGAAAGGTCAAAGCTCACGGGGCCGGAAATGCCGGTCTCGGTAAACTGCAGTTCGCCCCGGCTACTTGCCACCGGGCGCCCCTCCCTCAGCAGGTGCAGGACCGCTTCTGCCCGGATGCCCTTGAGGGCGCGTGGATACTCCGGTTCGGTCGTAATGTTCACCAGAGAGGGGAAGAGCCGGGTGCGGCTGTGGCCGAGCTGCTTTGCCAGCTCGTAGCCGTCAGATACACCGCCGAGCTTGCCCCCGGCGCAGCCGCCGCAGGCCAGGATGACCGCATCCGCCGGGACAGCCTCCTCTTCCGTTACGAGGAGCAGCCCCTGTTTTTTTCGTCGGAGCTCCCGAATCGGCTGCGCACAGCGCAGGTCCACACCGGCACGTTCCACCGCCAGGCGCAGCACATCCAGCACACTGTTAGCCGAATTGCTCAGTGGGTAGACCCGGCCACCGTACTCCTCTACCGTCAGAAGGCCAAGAGCGTGGAAAAAGTCCAGTTCTTCCTCCACCGGATATCGGCTGAGAATCTGACCGGCAAATTTCTTATTTTCACTATGGTAGTTCTGCGGGCTCGCCCCGGTATTGGTCAGGTTACAGCGGCCGTTGCCCGTGGCCAGAAGCTTGCGCCCGACCCGCTGCTGCCGCTCAAAAAGGATAACCCGATTTTGGGGATCCTGTGCGGCGGTCAGCGCCGCAACCAGCCCGGAGGCGCCCCCGCCGATAATGGCAATTGTCTTCATGTTTTTTCCGTTTCTCGTGTCGGATGAGGATCGCGGCGTGCTGCTTTTTCATCGACTTTTTAGCTTGTTGGTGTAGGATACACACAGGCAAACATCCCCAATGGGCCGCAAATCGTTGACACGTTTTCCTGCTTTGCTGTATAATATTATAATTGATGTTTACTCAAAACGCTAGATTTTGCGAGGACGAAATGCAAATTTTCTTGAAAAAACTCATGTCTGCCTTGCTTGCCCTTACGCTGGCATTCAGCTGCTGCGCCTGCGGAACGCAGAGCCCCGAGGCCGTTCAGCCCGGGTCCGCCCAGGCGCCCGTACAGGGTACAGCGGTTGCCGGGAGTACAGGCAATAATGATGGCGGGGATGCCGAGACAGCGGATGAGGAGAGTCTCCCCGCTCTGCCCACAGAAGCCAGCCACTTTGCCGGGCAGATTCTCATCAGCGAAGTAATGACCGACAACCGCGCGACCCTGCGGGACAGCGACGGGGATTTTTCCGACTGGGTAGAGCTGAGCAACTGCGGCAGCACTTCCGTCAATCTCTCGGGCTGGCGGCTATCGGATGACCCGGAGGAAGCTGGTTGGCAGTTTCCCGCGGTGTCCATCGGCCCCGGTGAGCAGATTCTGGTGTATACCGATAAAAAGGACCGCACGGACGATGAACTGCACACCGACTTTGCCCTGTCCAAAAAAGAAAGCCTGACCCTGCGTGACAGTGAACTATACCCGGTAGCGTTTGCGGCGGATCTGAGCGGCAAGGCCGATTATTCCTCGATCCTCACAGCAGACGGCAGCTACGAGGTCTGCGACCGGCCTACACCCGGTTTTGCCAACACGTCGGAAGGCCTGAGTGCTTATCAGGAAACACTAGCTGTTGGCGGCCCGCTGTATATCAGTGAGGTCATGACCGGCAATTACACCGTATCCTATCCCTTTGGGGTTGAAGGCTACCGCGACTGGGTCGAGCTCGCGAATAGCTCCGAGGAGACCATTGACCTGTCCGTCTATTATCTCTCCGACGATGCCGATGAGCTGCAAAAATACCGTCTGCAGGGCAGTCTTTACCCGGGCGGCTATCTGGTCGTCCTATGTGATGACAGCTTTGGGATGGGTGGCTACCTCTGCACCGGTTTCGGACTGGATGCCGAAAGCGAGCAGCTGTATCTTTCCGACGCAGAAGGAAACTTGGTCGATTATCTGGCGTTGCGGCATTGGCCCTATACCGCCAGCTTCGGTCGGCAGATTGGGCAGAACGGTTTGTTCTATTTTACCGTGCCGACCCCCTGCGACGAGAACCGAAACGGTGGGCGGAGCATTTCTGCCGCTCCGGTTGCTGACCTTCCCGGAGGTGTTTATGAAAATGTAGAGTCCCTGAGCGTCACGCTGGAGGGCAGCGGGAAAATCTACTATACACTGGACAGTTCTTTGCCCACAGCCGACAGTACACTGTACGCCGGGCCAATTGAACTGACGGAGACGACCGTCCTGCGGGCGATTACTGTCGAAGACGGCTGCATCTCCGGCAGCCCGATGACCGTGAGCTATCTGATCAACGAAGGCCTAAGTCTGCCGGCCGTCAGTCTGGTCTCCAACAATCCCGGCATGTTTAACATGATGTACTATGGCGGCATGAAGGGCGTCGAGGAGCCGGGAATGCTCAGCTATTATGGGCCGGACGGAAGCTTCACCGCCGGCTGCGGCATCAAAATGCACGGTGCTACCAGCCTCGCGCTGAACAAAAAAAATGTGAGTATCCGCTTCCGCTCCGCTTTCGGCAGTAGCAGTGTCAACTTTGACCTGTTTGGCGGCGGCGTGACCGAGTTCACCAATCTGTTGCTTCGCGCCGGTCAGGACCAGCTCAACTGTCTCATCCGTGACGAGTTGGGCACCGCACTGGCCATGGACTTTACCGACAAACTGATTGTGCAGCGCTTCCGTTACTGCGTGCTGTTTGTTAACGGACAGTATCAGGGAATTTTCGCCCTGAAGGAAAAAGCAAATGAGCAACTCTATGCATCCACCATGGGGGTAAGCAAGAGCAGCGTAACCTTACTGGATGCTAATGTGCCCGCAAACACCGAGTGGTACCGAGATGTCATGGGCTATTGTGAGACACATGACATGAGCCTGACGGAGAACTATGCCCGCTTCTGCGAAGTCTTTGATGTGGAAAGCCTGATTGACTGGGTAGTTGTTGAAGGCTTTGAGGGCAACAGTGACCTGTTCAGCGGCAATACCCGCTATGCTCGCAGCACAGAGGGTGACGGGAAATGGCGCATGGTGCTGTATGACCTGGACAGCATTTTCACCGAATCCGGTAATGTGTTTATGAATCTGCTTGGACCGGAAGCACAGGTCGGCAAGCAAGCCGGCATCCTGCTGAGCTACCTGACCCAAAACGAGCAGTTCCGCAATGCCCTGCTGACACGCGCCGGTGAAGCCCTTCAGGGGCCTTTCTCGGACGAAGCCGTTGTGGCAAAAATCGACGAACTGTGCGCGATGATTGATGCCGAGGTCAGCCGCGATGTGGCACGTAACGGCAGCAGTCATTTTGACTGGGCACACAGTATTGAATACCTGAAAAACACCATATCCAGTGGTCTCTGGCGTCAGCTTGCCGTAGAAAACCTGACTTCTCTGTTTTCCCTCACGGAGGAAGAGCAGAACCTTTATTTTGGTGCTGTCTCCTGAGGCTGACCGCTGAAAGGACGCTTTATGAAAGCCGCTTCTCTACTCACCTTTGAACGATACGAATATAAATATCTGTTGGACCGCGAGACTTTCCTCCGGATTTCCGGGCAGCTGCGGCCCCACCTGAACCACGACGCCTTTTATTCGAGCACGGTGTGCAGCATTTATTATGACACGCCCGACTACCGTCTGATCCGTCATTCTATCGAAAAGCCGTTGTTTAAGGAGAAGCTCCGCCTGCGCAGTTATAACGTTCCAACGCCCGACAGCGAGGTGTTCGTGGAGCTCAAGCGAAAGTATGACGGATTAGTCTACAAGCGCCGGGCCGTGATGACCGCCACAGAGGCAGAGGATTATCTCGCCGGTCGCACTCGTCCGGACGAAGAAAACCAGATTACCCGGGAAATTGACCGCTTTCGGATGAGCTATCTTCTCGCGCCAGCGGTGCTGATTGCCTGTGAGCGCCGGGCCTATGTGGACAAGGACCTGCCCGCCCTGCGCATTACCTACGACGAAAACCTGCGTTGGAGGAACGAAGACCTGCATCTGTGCGCTGGAGCAGACGGTCAGCCCCTGCTAGCAGAGGGTTCCGTGCTGATGGAAATCAAAATGCCTGGTGCCGCCCCGCTGTGGCTGGCCCGTATGCTCAGCGAGTGCGGAGTGTTCCCCGGCGGTTTCTCCAAATATGGTCAATGCTATAAGAATAACCTGATTCACAACAGTTTGAACGGAGTACTCGCTTATGTTTAACAGTATTATCACTTCCTCGCCGATCAGCCCTGTACAGTTCCTTGCCTGTATCTTCACGGCTGTCGCACTTGGCATTCTGACCGTGCCGGTTTTCACCGGATCTGTGCGCCACAGCAGTTCCTTTGCACTGAGTGTCGCCGTCCTTCCGGCAGTGGTCTGCATTGTAATCATGCTGGTCAACGGAAATATTGGAACCGGTCTGGCGGTAGCCGGCTCCTTTGCCCTCGTACGCTTCCGCAGCGCTCCGGGGACTGCCCGGGAGATCACGGCCCTGTTTTTCTCCGTTGCCCTTGGCCTTGCCTGCGGCATGGGGTATCTTGCCTATGCGGCCCTGTTTTGCCTTGTGATTGGCTGCCTGGTCGTTGTGTTGACAAAGCTTGGCCTTGGACATCGTGACCTCGGCATCCGGGAACTGCGCATCACAATTCCCGAGAACCTGGACTACGATGAATTGTTCGACGATCTGTTCGCCAAATATACGGACAGTGCGGAACTGATTCGGGTAAAAACCTCGAACATGGGCACCCTGTTTGACCTGAGTTATGAGATTCAGCTGAAGAACGGAATTTCTACCAAAGCATTTCTCGATGAAATTCGCTGCCGCAACGGCAACCTGAACGTTTCCTGCAGCCGTGAAAGAGAAAAAGACGGCGTGATGTAAGGGCATGGTGCGCAGTGGATTACGTTTACATCCTGCGTTGCGGTGACGGCTCCCTGTACACCGGCTGGACAAATGATATTCACCGACGGCTGCTGGCCCACCAATCCGGCCATGGTGCCCGTTACACCGCCTCCCATCTGCCCGTAGAGCTGGTCTATCTGGAGGTCTGCGGCAGCAAACAGGAGGCCATGCACCGAGAATGGACGATCAAACAGCTGCCGAGGGCGAAAAAGCTTTCTCTCATTGAAGGACAAACGTCGCCATATTCGTATAGGGAAACACCGGGCCTTGCCAGGCAGCGGGAAGAGGATACGAAAAACACCGAAACGGCAGAAACGACAAGAACCACAGAAACCGCTGACCGGATAGCATAAGCTGCCGGACAGCGGTTCTGTTTTTCTGTTTACGATTGTGTGGGCGGCAGCCAGATGTCCGAACGCGGCGACGCGGCAGTACCGATGCTGTCAGGATTTCGTTGTTTTCTCCTGTTGCGTTTCTTTTTCCGGTGCTTTTCCCTCCGGAATGTCTTCGGCAGGCTCGGCCTTCTTTTTCTGCACACGGAAATATCGCTCGGTATATCCCCGCAGTTTCTTGGCCAGGGCCGGGTTCAATGCATCCGACAGCATTCGCCACTGCCAGTTGCCGTCGGGCTTTCCGGGGGTGTTCATTCGTGCTTCTGGCCCGAGCTCCAGCAGGTCCTGCATCTGGAGAATAAACAGATCCGAACAGGTGGCCATACCGCAGCGAATCATCCCCCACGTCCATCCCTCATTGTCGGTAATGGGGATGTATGCTTCCGCATAGGCCTTTTCCTTTTTCTGCGTCACCTGCAGCCAGCCGCTTAGGGTATCGTTGTCGTGTGTACCCAGATAGGTCACGCTGTTGCGTTCGCAGTTGTGGGGCAGATACATATAATCGTGGTTCATGCCAAAGGCAAACTCCAGAATCTTCATCCCAGGGAAACCGGAGGCATCCAGCAACGCACGGACTTCAGGGGTGACATAGCCAAGGTCCTCTGCAATGATGCGTATATCCGGGAACCAATTCTTGATAATACTGACAAAACGCACACCGGGTCCCTTGACCCAGTAGCCGTTTCGGGCCGTCGCTTCCCCGTAGGGGACAGCCCAGAAGCTTTCCAGGCCGCGGAAGTGGTCGATGCGAATCACATCGTACAGTGCACGTGCCCCGTCGATACGGCGCAGCCACCAACCATAGCCATCCGCCTGCATTTTCTCCCAGTTATATAGCGGGTTGCCCCAGAGCTGGCCATCCGCCGTAAAGGCATCCGGCGGAACTCCCGCCACCTCGGTCGGCACGTTTTGCTCGTCCAGGAGGAAGAATTCCGGCTCACTCCACACATCCGCTGAATCCAGCGCCACATAGATGGGGATGTCGCCAATGAACTCAACGCCGTTGGCATGAGCATAATCCCGCAGTGCATTCCACTGCTTAAAGAAGAGATACTGGACGAAAACATAGAAGGAGACCTCGTCTTTTCGTTCCGCTGCACTGCGGACCACCGCGTCACGCCTGTGCAGGCGAAGGTCCTCATCCGGCCACTCGGTCCAAGCGGCATTGCCATACTTTCCCTTCAGGCTCATGAACAGGGCGTAAGTCTCTACCCAGCGGCAGTTTGCCCGCCGAAAGTTCCCAATCTCCTCTGCCAGTGCGGACGCTCCACGGGTATAAGCCAGCCGCAACAGGGAGAAACGGTTTTCAAAGACCTTGCCGTAATCCACTCGTTCCGGATCAGTGCCCCAGTCGCAGGCTTCGATCTCTTCTGTTGTTAATAGACCTTCCTGAACCAGCATCTCCAGGTCGATCAGGTAGGGATTACCGGCAAAAGAGGAGAAGGATTGGTACGGGCTGTCCCCGTAGCTGGTTGGCCCAAGTGGCAGGATCTGCCACCAACTCTGTCCGGCCTCTTTCAGAAAGTCTACAAATTGATATGCGCTCTTACCCATCGTGCCGATGCCATAGGGTGACGGCAGAGAGGTCATCGGCATAAGAATACCGCTGCTCCGTCTCATATTTTTGATTATTCCTTTCCGCTGCGCTGCAAAGCGCAAAAGGCACATACCTTCTAACGCTGATACAGCGGGCAAACATTCGTTATCGACAACCAAATACCCGTGTTTCAGGCTTCTGCCTCAACAAAGGCGAACAGATAGGCCTGATGCGCTTTTACCTGCAGAAGAGCAGTTCCGTCCGGCTGACCGGTCAGGTTAAACGGTCGGCCGAGAAGTTCCTCTGTCTTTTCGCAGGCGAAGCGTCCCAGGATCGGTAAAGGCAGTTGGATTGTCTGATCCGCGTCGGAAACGGACATCACCGTCAGCAGGTTCTCCTTTTCGGTAAACCGAGCCCAAGCTACCACATTGTTTTCCCCATACAAGAATCGGAAGCCGCCTGTGCGAAGAGCCGGGTGTACAGCCCGCAGGTGGGCCAGGTCATGATAGATCCGGTACTGTTCACCGTTTTCAAAGCCGGTCCCCCAGGGCATCGGAAAACGGCATCCCTCAACGCTATCCGTCCAGCCGTCAATCGCCGCCTCAGCTCCATAGTAGACGGATGGTGCACCGGGGAAGGTAAACAGGCTGATTACCGCGCCGCGATATTCCTCAGGATGAACAGACGGGTAATTCTGTACGCGGGGAATGTCATGGCTATCCAGAAGGTTAAACTGGCATTGCTGAAGGGCAAAGGGTATGGGCGCCAGGAACTCCTCCACACGCCGCTGAAAGTCCTCCGCGCTCAGGTGTGCCGCCACCTTCCCCAGCTCTGGATTGAAGGCAAGATAGGGGTCCGGCAGTCCCAGGAAGGGTCGCAGGATACGGGTAAAGCCATAATAGTTCATGGCACTGTCCCACTGGTCGCCACGCAGACGATTGCTGCATTCCGTCCAGTCCTCCGCAAGAATATAGGCCTGGGGATTTTCCTCATGAATGGCCTTTCGGATTTCCTGCCAGACTTCTGTATCGTAGTACTCCACCCCATAGCGGGCCATAACATCGGCTACATCAAAGCGCCAGCCATCAATGTTGTAGGGTGGCCGAAGCCATTTGCGAAGCACCGAGTCCGGCGCTTTGTACAGCTTCTGCCGCAGTTCCTCAGAAGCGTAATTCAAAACCGGCAGCGTTGACACATTATTCCAGAACAGCTGTGACCCGTCCGGCAGGCAGCGGTAATAGCACTCCCGCGTTTTCGGGGATTGATACCAAAGATGTGTCGTACCGGTGTGGTTAATCGAAATATCCAGAATCAGGCGCATACCGTTCGCATGCAGCGCAGCAGACAGGCTCGCCAGTGCCTCTTCCCCACCAAAATGCGGCTCAATACGTTCAAAGTCTGTCGCATCATACTTGTGCACAGACGGCCCCGGGAAAATGGGGTTCAGGTACAATGCAGTGACCCCCAGCTTCTTCAGATAGGGTATTTTTTGCTCAATTCCCTGCAGATCCCCGCCGTAAAAGTCGAGGCAATGGGAACTATCGTAGTGCTCCGGCCGCTGCGTCCATTCTCGGTGCTGGGTCGGAAATCCTTCACTCTCGTATTCGCCGTCCCGAACATCGTTCTCGGGACAGCCGTTGCAGAAGCGTTCCGGAAAAATCTGATAAAACACCGCTTCCTTTACCCATTCGGGTTGCTCATAATTGGCCAGAAGTGTAAAATCACAGCTTTCGTCCTGAATGCAGGTGCTCAACCCCCGCTGGGTGTACGTATACAGCTGCCCGCCGACTACGATTAGAAACTGATAGCGCAGCTCCTGCTGTTTCATTTCCACCGAAACAGAATAGTAGCAAAGGCCGCTTCGGGAAGCTTCTTCCTTCTGCATCGGAATCGAAATCTGCATCCCGTTTTCCACAAACTTCAGGAATACTCGTTCCACCGAGGCTTCCGCCAGCATACGCAGACGTATTGTCACCTTTTCCCCCAGCATCGGACGCAGGGCAGAAACAAACAACGCACTGCCGTCACTGTGTATACTCTGCTTCCAGAGGTTTTTCTCCAGAATTTCCATGGTTGTCCTTTCTCAGAAAAAAGGGACCCCAGAAAGCTCCTGAAGTCCCGGTATGCTCGTTGGATGTTTTTTCATACCCCAGGTATGCATCAGCCCTTAACGGCACCAGCTGCAACACCTTTGATAATCTGCTTCTGGCAGGTAAGGTAGAATACTATGACAGGGATGATGCTCATTGTAATCAGGGCCATAATGGCGCCCAGGTCGACCGCGCCATAGCTGCCCTGCAGGTACTGAACGTGGATGGGAATGGTCATGTACTCGGTGCGGTCCAGGACCAAGTACGGCAGGAGGTAGTCATTCCAAATCCACATAATCTCCAGAATACCCACGGAGACCATGGTCGGCTTGAGCATCGGGAACACAACCGTGAAATAGGTTCGGACTGGGCCGCAGCCGTCCATGGCAGCTGCTTCCTCGATTTCCAATGGAATGCTCTTGACAAAGCCGGAAAACATAAAGGTCGCCAGGCCTGCGCCAAAGCCGAGATAGATGACCGGAATGGTCCAGGGGGTGTTCAGGTGCAGGGTGTCAGCTGTCTTGGCTAAAGTAAACATAACCATCTGGAAGGGAACGACCATGGAAAAAACGCACATATAGTAAATGACCTTACATGCCAAGCTATTCACGCGGTTAATGTACCAGGCTGCCATGGAGGTGCAGACCAGAATCAGTGCAGTTGACACCAGGGTAATGAACAGGCTGTAGCCGGCAGACTTTAGGAATGGATAGCTGCCGAAGGTCAGGCCCTTGATATAGTTGGCCCACCCGACAAAGCTCTCACCGTTGGGAAGGGCAAAGGTTGCCGTTTTGACGTAGGCATTTGCCTTGAACGAGTTGAGCAGCACGGTGAGCATGGGCAGAACATACACAACGGCAATAATCGTGAAAAGAACAGTCAGAAAGGTCTTCGTCCGCTTTTCCCGCTGCAGAGTTGCTTCTTTTTTCATCACTGCTGAACCTCCTTTTTACGGCTGGCGGTGAGCTGACCAATGGACAGTGACGCAACAAGAATAAAGAACAGCACAGCTTTTGCCTGAGCTACACCGCGTGAGGAGGAGTTCTGCCCATAGAATGTGTTGTAAATATTCAGTGCGAGCATTTCCGTGGTACGGGTAGTTTCAAGCATGCCCTGCGGGGTAATGCTCATCACATAGGGTTGGCCGTTCGTCAGAGCCAGATTTTGGTCAAAGAGCTTAAAGCCATTGGTCAGGGAGAGGAATGTGCAAATGGTAATGGATGGCATCACGTTGGGGATAGTAACCTTCCAAAGCGTTTCCCAGCTGTTCGCACCATCGATCTTTGCCGCTTCCATCATATCTTCCGGAATAGCCTGCAGACCTGCAATATAGATTATCATCATGTAGCCGACCTGCTGCCAACACATAAGAATAATCAGCCCCCAGAAGCCATATTTAGCCTCCATCAGGATGGAGGTTCCATAACGGCTTAGGATGCCGTCAAAAATCATGCTCCAGATATAGCCCAGAACTATGCCGCCAATCAGGTTCGGCATAAAGAAGACCGTGCGGAACAGGTTTGAGCCCCGGATACCGCGTGTCAGTACATATGCAACCGCAAAAGCCAGGACGTTTATCAGCAGAAGCGATACAAAGGCAAACAATGCCGTATACCAGAAAGCATGGGTAAATGTGGCATCCTGCAAAGCCTTCACGTAGTTACTAAGACCAATAAACTTTGCGTCACTGGTTGTGGTGAATTTACAAAAGGAAAGATAAACGCCTTTCAGAAACGGGTACAGAAAACCTACGCAAAAGGCGGCAAAGGTGGGAAGAAGAAATAGCCAGAAATACTTTCGAATCGGACGCTGAACCGGGTTCAGGTCCCGGGAGGAAAAAATATTTTTCATACCCTCATAAACCTCTGTTACAGCTCGCCGCAGTCTCATACTGCGGCATCATATATTGCAATTTTCAGGGACAGCCGCAAGCATTCAAAATCTGTCGGGCGGGTTTACCCCGCCCGGCAGACTGTTTCATATCAAACTTGTGTTCAAAACATTTAATCAGCCGTTGGCTGCTGCATACTGGGTTGCCCAGCCAGCGGTGAATGCCATCTCAACCATTGCCCAGTTTGCATCGGACTGATCGTTATCATAAATGTTCATTGCCGCTACGAGAGTTGCTCGCCAATCGTTCACATTGGGAGTGTAGTTGAAAGCCCAGGTGACAGTGGTCTTACCTTCGTTTGCATATGCGTTTGCGTCAGCAAGGAACTTGTTGGTGGATTCGGCAGCCTGAGCGTAAGGCATAACACCAAAGGTTGCAACGAGCTTTTCAGAGGCAGCGGGATTGGTTACACACCAGTACATGAAGTCGAGAGTTGCCTGGATATCCGCTTCGGATGCCTTGGCGTTGACTGCCCAGCAGTTTTCGGTGCCGGAGCAAAGGCCGTTATTCTCTTCACCGGCTACGCCACAGTAGATGGGGATCATAGCAATATTCTCATCGCCCAGTGCAGAGCATGCAGTGTATTCCCAGGAACCATTCTGGAAGAAGGCAGCTTCTCCATTGACAAATTCAGCCTCAGCAGAATACCCACCGGTGGCAAGAGTAGAAGGAGCAACTGCTGCATTGTTGATGTAAAGATCCCAAATCTGGCGGAAATTACCAAGATACTCGCCAGTCAGGGTTGCGGTGGTTCCGTCGACACCTTCATAGTAGAGCGGCATATTGGCCAGGTGGCCGGAGAAACGCCAGGAAGAGCTGTCGTCCATACCAGAGGAAGTGAAAGCATCGAAACTGAGCTCAGCAGCTCTAGCGTGGATGTCGGTAACAACGGCAGACAGGGAGTCGAAGTCAGTAATGTCAGCCAGGGTGTATCCTGCCTTCTCCAAGAGAGCAGTGTTTACAATAATGCCGTAGCTTTCATAGCAGTAGCCAATGGAAGCAAGCTTTCCATCTTCGCTGTAGAGGCTGTAAGCATCGGTATTCAGCTCGTTCGCTACTGGCGTGCCGGTCAGGTCATAAGCATAGTCTGCCCAAGTGTTGACAGCAGCCTGGTTGCCAATGACGAACAGGGTAGGTGCACTGGACTTGTCCATCTCTGAGGTAAGAGTAGACTCGTAGTTGCCGGAAGCAGCGGTGACGACCTTGACGGGGACACCGGTCTCCTGGGTATACATAGCTGCAACTTCCTGCAGGACTTCGTCGGATTCCGGCTTGAAATTCAACCAGTAAACGGAGCCTTCGTCCTTTGCAGCGAACGCTGTGACACTGGCAAAGCTCAGGACAACTGCCAGCACGAGAAGAAGTGCGAGGGACTTTTTCATGATTTTTTCCTCCAAAGTAATATTTTCACATCTTTAAGATGCAAAATCCAGCTTGATTATGAATTCGAGGTATTAATCTTAGGTTTTTATCTTAGCAATTCTGTTTTTCGGTTTCAATAGTGAATAATCTCTTTGCTAACTTTTCGGCAATTTATCTATTTTTATAACACAAGAATTAGGACATATTACTAATATTCCAATCTTTCTATTCCTTTTATAATGATACTTCGTTTATTATTCACTCTCTGCTCAGGACGTAATCTTGTATTCCATGATGTTAAGCTAAGCATTTTACTCCGAATAGGTAAAAGATTTTATCCTAGCAGTAATA
>JAZRWD010000274.1:0-25606 GCA_045599525.1 Candidatus Limivicinus sp.
CATGAATTCATCCAGCAAGCTCAATATCCGTGTCATTACCGGCTGCGGTATGCTTACCGCTGTTGCCGTTGTTCTGCAGTATATTGAGTTTTCCATCCCCATCATGCCCAGCTTCATCAAGCTGGACTTCTCCGACCTGCCTGAGCTTCTGGGCGCCTTTGCCTATGGCCCCATCGCCGGCATGATCATTGCCCTTCTGAAAAACGTCATCCACCTGGTCGTCAGCCAGAGCGGCTTTATCGGCGAGCTTTCCAACTTCATTCTCGGTGCAGTCCTCGCCCTGACCGCCGGTTTCATTTACAAGAATCACAAGTCCAAGTCCGGTGCCGTAGTTGCCGGTGTTATCGCCGCTGCCGTCACCGCGGTGGTCAGCCTGCCTTCCAACTATTTCATCATCTATCCGCTGTATTACAACGTAATGGGCTTCCCCGAACCGGCAATCCTGGGCATGTATCAGATTCTGATGCCCTCGTTGAAGAGCATTTTCCAGGCCCTGATCGTTTTCAACGTTCCCTTCACTCTGGTCAAGAACCTCATCTGTGTTCTCGTTTGCATGGCAATCTACAAGCCGCTCTCCCCCATTCTGCATGGCGGCAAAAAGTCCTGAGGCCAGAAAGCAAACATTGTTCTGCAGGATGCCCGTTTCCGGGCATCCTGCTTATTTTGCTTCTGTTCTCTTTTTTCTCCGGCGTTTCAACAGGAAGGTCCCCCGGATGGCAGTTCTTCCGTCTGTTGGGAGTCGTTTATCGTTGTACGTCGCACTGCTGCATATCCCTGCAGGTGCAGACGGAAGCATGTGGGAAATGAACATGAGCCCCATGCGCCCCAAGTACGAGGATATTGATGTCAAGGCCTTCACCGCAAAACTGCACGAATACGGCTGCACCATCGGCTGGCAGTACGGCACCATGGGCTCCCCGGTCGGTCCTCTTACCTATACCGAGCCCTTCATCGGCAACTATCCCACCGAGAAGGTCCACGAATGGATCAAGACCATCGGTGACCTGGCTGAAACCCTGCAGCGCGACGGCTTCGATGCCATTGAGCTGAACATGGCAGCCAACAATCTGGGTCAGTCTTTCTTTAGCCGCGAAAGAAACAACCGTACCGACGAGTACGGCGCACAGAACATGGACAACCGCTGCCGCTTCTGTGTGGAAGCCATTCAGGAGATCAAGAACCGCTGCGGCAAGGACTTTATCGTTCAGGTACTGATCAACGGTCTTGAGCAGGACGACAAGAACTTCGATAACAGCCTGCTTACCTCCCTTCCCGAAAGCATCGAGATTGCAAAGCGCATCGAAGCCGCCGGTGCAGACAGCCTTCATGTCCGCATTGCTCCCCAGATCGCACATATCGGTCAGTTTGCCTCCGACCTGTACTTCTGCGCCCGCGGCCTTGAGGGTTCCAACTCCATTCAGGGCAACGTATTCGACTTCAAGCGTCACTTCGACGGCCGCCTGAACGCAACCCACCACGGCTATGGTCTCTTCCACGATGTTGCTGCCGAATTCAAGAAGGCAGTTTCCATCCCCGTTGGCTGCCCCGTAGACAATGACCCCGCCGCAGCTCCCGACCTGTTTAACTCCGCAATCGCCGACGGCAAGTTTGACTTCCTGATCATGAACCGTCCCCTCTGCGTAGATCCTGAGTATGTCAACAAGCTCCGCGAAGGCCGTCTGGATGAGATTGCACCCTGCACCCGCTGCCTGCACTGCTTCTATGACGTTGACCTTAAGGGCCACACCATGGAGCACTGCCGTGTAAACGCAGCCAACTGGCGCGCATTCCACCCGGTCATGCCGGAAGGCTATGTCCCTGTCCCCGCAACCGAAGAAAAGAAGATCATGGTCATCGGCGACGGTGAGATCACCTTTACCAATATGGCCGGCTATCCCGAGACCATCGCCTGCGACGCAGTTGTAGAAGGCATGGATATGCTCCCCAACAAGAGCCTTGCCGAAGAGCTTTCCGACTTCAACGTTGTCTGCGTAGGCGACTGCGACATTCCTTTCAATATCTCCGAGGCAATTTCCTCCGGTAACCTTGCTGCCCGTGCGATCTGATTTCGATCCGCAAACAGAGACGTTTCAACCGGAATAAGCACATAACCTAACCAAGCCGTCAACGGCCGGGAAACTCCCGGTCCGCTGACGGCTTGGTTTCTTACGCTGCTCATTCATCACTCATCAATGGTTGATGATCGAGCGAGGAAACATTATAATCGGTATTGAGGTGATGAGCAGTGTATACTATTAAACCTCCGTTTGCAATCACGCCAACGATTGGGCACCCTTTTTCCCCTTGATGACACGATTCGTATCATTCCTGTGACAGAGCGTTTCTTGCGGTTTTTGCCTTTCTTTGTTACTTTCGTATTGCTCTCCGGAGAATACTGCGAAAGGATGAATCGAATGTGAAAAACAACAGGAAAGAATTATACGCGGGGATCGGGTCGCTGCTTGCTTTTGCCGCATGGACCGTCCTCATTCAGACTGTCGATGTGCAGCCTGCAGGTGTAAACGGAACAGGCATCGGACTGGCAACGGTCAACCTATGGTTTCACCGTTTGACCGGTGTTCATCTGACGCTCTATACCATCACCGACTGGCTTGGGCTTGTTCCGATTTTGATCTGCCTGCTCTTTGCCATTGAGGGAATGCTTCAGCTGGTAAAACGCAAAAGTTTATTCAAGGTGGATAAGGATATCCTCTTTTTAGGCATCTACTATGTGATCGTAATCCTTGCGTATCTGCTCTTTGAGGAGATTCCCATCAACTATCGGCCCATACTCATTAACGGAGCAATGGAGGCGTCATATCCCTCATCAACAACGCTCCTGGTTTTAAGCGTAATGCCAACCTTAAAATACCAAATCGACCGCAGAAGCGATAACCGGACAGGCAAAGGAGTTATCACGGTTTTTGTCGTTCTGTTCTCAGGATTGATGATAATTGGGAGGCTGCTTTCCGGCGTTCACTGGTGTACAGATATCATCGGATCCGTGCCGCTTAGTGTGGGGCTGTTTCACCTTTATCAATTTTCGGTTTCTATTACGGAACATCAGATTTATGAGCACCGCTAAGAGGTGGGCTAATGGAGTTTGGCGAAAAATTACAAGAACTGCGAAAAGCAAAAGGTCTCACACAGGAGGAACTGGCAGAAGCTCTCTATGTATCCAGAGCAGCCGTCTCCAAGTGGGAATCCGGGAGAGGGTATCCGAGTATTGATTCGTTGAAAGAGATTGCGAAATACTTTTCGATAACGATCGATCGCCTGATCTGTGCAGAGGAAATCATCGTTGCCGCAAAGGATGATCGGGAAAACGCCTTACACAGCCTTGCTGCATTCATTTGTTGTCTGCTGGATATATTCCTTGCGTTCCTGCTTTTCCTTCCCGTATTCGGAAACGGAGCATTATCCACATCTGCCGTGTCGCTCTTCATGCTGACCGGTATTCGCCAATGGATAAAGTGCCTGTTTATTGCCCTGATCATCATTACCGTACTGAACGGCATCTGCGGTGCAGTCATCCGCCGCATGGATAAGCCGGTCTGGCTAAAGCATAGAATCGTTACCGGATTTGCGCTGACGGTTATCAGTTCCGGTGTATTTATTCTGACCAGACAGCCGTATGCCGGTATCGTCTGTTTTTCGGTGCTGATTGTTAAAGGCATATTGATCATAAATCTGCGATAGCAAACCAGTGGAAAGCAAGCATTACAGGATGGGCATCCTTTTCCGTTTCATCCTCCATAGCAACACCCCCCAACAGGCAGTATTCTGTCCGTTTGTGGGCGTTTCGTTTCTTTATTCCCTTCTTGCAACTCGGAATCCGCACAGCGGATTATTTCCGCCGGGGGGAAGGTTCAGCATGCCGCAAAAAAAGCCAGAAAAACCTCTTGGCTTTTATGGCGGTTTGTGCATCGCAGTTTGCGTATGCCGGATTATTAATGGTTGACAACCGGGCATGGTACGGGTTAATGTTGTTAGTGAAAGAATAAACATTTCTGTGTCAATAAGGAGAGCTGTATGAATTATCTCATTGGTAATGTGGCCAAGCTTTTCGGCATGTCAATCGAAGGAATCCGAAATTATGAGAAATATGACATTGTTTTTCCGCAGCGAAAACCGGATTCCCAGTATCGCACATTCAGTTATCTTGATATTACCTCACTTATACGTTCCAAAATGTACAAGGCAATGGGGTTTTCCATGAAAGAAATCGGCTATCTTACGAATGACGCAGATGTTGGAGATATCATTCCCCTGCTGCAAAATCGTAAGGCTGCACTTGCGAGTGAATATGAGTATATTCATGGGCAGATTGAGTGTATCGACGATATGATTTTCCGAATCGCTACAATGCGTGAAAGGCTCAATACGGTTCGCATCTGTGAAAAGCCCGCAATATACCGCTTTGAATTCAGTAAAAACGGTGTAGTTTACCATGATTCCGAAACTGTCCGACTTTTTCAGGAATGGATTTCCTTCGCTCCTTTTTCTTTTATGTCGTCACGATACTATAATGGCGATGTATACGGAGGAATAGCAATTCACGCTAAGTACGCTACGCTACTGGGACTGAAAGAAACCTCTTTGGTACAGTATCATCCGGCCTGTATCTGTCTGCAGACTGTTGTTGAGGAGGAAAATAACGAATACTCCGATAACAAATGCCTGGAACAGCTGAAGCAGTTTGCTGACCATCATAACTTTGAACTGGACGGTCAGATGTACGGCTACACTATGCTCGGTCTGCACAAAAAAACCAGTTATCAACGATATCGCGAAATTTTTGCCGAAATTTTTTGTTAAACTATTGACCCGACACTACCTTTCGGGTTTATGCTCTCCTCGAACTTAAAAAAAGGAGAGCTTTTCTATGTCAAACATTTCCAGACGCAGCTTTATCAAAGGTTCCCTCGCAACTGCAGCAGGTCTCGGCCTGGCATCCTTCAGCACTGCTTTCGCGGAAAATGCAGTCAACTATGAAGATACCATTTCCTGGAACGCAGAGTACGACTCCGTTGTCGTCGGCTTCGGCGGCGCAGGCGCAAACGCAGCAATTGACATGGCAGACGCAGGACTGAATGTTCTGGTTGCCGAAAAAGCACCCTACGGCCACGAAGGCGGCAACACCCGTTATTGCTCCCAGCGTTTCCTCCATCTCGATAAAGAGAACAAGGACGCAATGATCACCTACATGAAGAGCGTTCGCGGACTTTACGAAAACATGAGCGACGAGATTATCGAGTATCTCGTTGACGGCTTTACCAAGACCACCGAATACTATGAGTACCTTGGCGCAAAAGACTACGAACTCAAGCACGATCCCGAATTCCCCATGTTTGAAGGCTCCGACATCGTAATTAAGTGCTACACAATGAATAACGGCGGCAAGGGCTTCTGGCCCATCGTCCGCGCAGCAGCGGTCAAACGTGCAGACAACATTCACGTCTGGTACGATTCTCCCGTTAAGCATCTCATTCAGGACCCCTACAGCAAGACCGTTCTCGGCGTAGCCGTTGAGCATGAAGGCACCATTTGGAATGTCCGCGCAAAGAAGGGCGTTGTCCTTGCCAGCGGCGGTTTTGAAGCAAACAACAAGATGGTGGAAGACTATCTGCAGCTTCCGTTTGCCATTCCTCTCGGATCTCCCTACAACACCGGCGACGGCATCACCATGGCACAGGAAGCCGGTGCAAACCTCTGGCATATGAGCGCACTCTCCGGCCCCTTCCTTGAGTTCCAGAACCCGGATACCACCATTCCCTTCCGCCAGCTGATGGGTACTCTTTCCTACAGTTCCCTGAAGGATACCAGCGCAGTGATCGTTGGCGCAGACGGCACCCGTTTCGTCAACGAGACCGTTAACCTCAAGCACGGTCATGTTATGTTCCATGGTCTGTTCATCCGCGTTCCCATGTCCCTGCCCGCCTATGTCATCTTCGACGAGGCCGCACGTCTCCAGAAGCCCCTCTACCGCGTATGGAGCCAGGGCATGGAGAAGGAAATCAGCAAGGGCTGGATCACCAAGGCTGATACGCTTCAGGAACTGGCAGCCGCAATCGGCGTGAATGGTGACAATCTCGAAGCAGAAATCAGCAAATATAACGGTTTCTGCGAAAACGGTGCGGATACCGACTTTGAGCGTCCTGCAGAATACCTGCACGCATTTGGCGAAGGCCCCTACTATGCAATGGAAGTTAAACCCGCAATGATCAACACCCAGGGCGGTCCGGAGCGCAACATTGATTCCGAGGTTCTTGACACCAACGGCAACCGTATCCCCTACCTGTATTCCGCTGGCGAGCTCGGTTCCTTCTACTCCAGCATTTATCAGGGCGCAGGCAACATTGCCGAATGCATCATCACCGGTCGTAAGGCCGCTGCGATGATCGCTGCAAATGAAGTTTCCACCGCTCCCATTCCCGTTCTTGAAGCTGTTGCCAATGGTGAGCAGGTTGACTACACCAAGCTGGACAACGAGTTTGAGGTTGGCGAGAACGAATACATCGGTATCGGCTACGGCATCAACCGTATCGTGGTTAAGGTAAAGATGGACGGGGACAAGATCGCTGCTATCAACTACCTTGAAATCAACGACACGCTCGGTATCTGCGACCCCGCTATCACTACTGTTCCCCAGAAGATCATTGAAAACAACAGCACTCAGCTTGACGCAGTTTCCGGTGCAACCCGCACCACCAACGGAATTATCGACGCGGTTAACGATGCTCTCTCCAAAATAAACAAATAATCGATTCATGATAATTGAATAATCGATTTACTGCCTGTTCCTTTTTCCTTTCTTGTAGAGCATGGCTGTCATCATACGGCAGTCATGCTCGTTTTTTCTGTTCCGCGGTAAGGACCGGTCTGTACATCCGCAGGTCTGCAGAAAAACCATTGCCGGAAAACCGCTGTGCACGCCTGCAGGATACAATGATCAGCGCAGGCAGAGTACTATGGCTTGATCAACTATTTTTTGATAGCCTTATGTGTCCGCATCATGGTAAAATACCAATAATCGTATGTTGATGCGGCGACACCGAATAAAGGAGAAGCAGCTTTATGGTAGTGAAAAACATGATAAACGTTCAGATTGTACTGGTAATCTGTATGTTAGTCGGGTTTGTAGCCGGCAAGCGGAAAATGGTAACTGATTCCGGACGCAGGGAAATCACGGAGATCATTATGACAATAACACTGCCAGCCAGTATTATTGCGTCTTTTGTCAATACGTCTCTTTCTCCTGCGTTGAAAATACAGAGCATTACGGTTTTTGTTTTGGAAATAATCATTCAGAGCTCGATGATCGTTTTGGGATTATTTCTTTTCCCCAAAAAATGGTTCAGCGAAAGTGAAAGAAAATCCCTGCGATATTCGCTCATCAATTCCAATGCCGCATTTATCGGCATGTCGCTCCTCAGCGGAATTCTCGGTGATCTTGGCGCTCTTCTTGGGGCTGTTGCCATGATTCCCAAAAGAATTACGTTATGGACAGCCGGTCTGTCGATTTTCATCGAAGAACGAAGCATGAAGAAAAAACTGAAAAAGGTATTGCTTCATCCTTCTGTGGTGGCAGTGTATATCGGTATTCTATGTATGCTTTTGCCGGTACAGTATCCGGCGGTTATGCTGAAGACCTTGAATACCATAGGCGGAAGTACAACATTTCTGGCGATGTTTGCGGTCGGATTTCTCGTCAGTCAAATGGACTTTCACGGATTACTCTCCGGTAAAATCCTGTATTTCTGCCTGATCCGATTAGTCCTCATTCCGTTAGCCATTTTTATTCCGTTAAGATTACTGCGGTGTGATCCGGTTATCCTTACCGTATGTGTCGTACTGGCTGCGGTTCCGGCCGGAAGCTATACGGCATTAATGACAGCCAAATATAATGGTGATGTGCCGTTTGCATCCAAAATGGTACTGGTGTCAACTCTGCTTTCTGTTATAACGATACCGCTTATCTGTTCATTCATTTGAAAACAATTCTTGACATAGGGCAAGAATCGTCTGTTTTTCGGTGCTGATCGTTAAAGGCATATTGATCATAAATATGCGATAGCAAACCAGCGGAAAGCAATCATTACAGGATGGGCATCCTTTTCCGTTTCATCCTCCATAGCTACGACCCCCAACGGACAGAATACTGTCTGTTGGGGGTCGTTTATTCTGCTATTCTACCAGTTGATAGGGAAACATCTTTATTCGTGGGCATGATCTCCAGCGCTCTTTGAACGCAGTGAAATACGCGGTATTGTTGTGCCGGGTAATCTGCTCATATACTGCCGTTAGTTCCGGGTAATCTCTGCTGATCCATTCCTGCACACCTCGGGCCTGAACGCTGTTTTCTTCACACCGGAGACTATCGACATACACAGGTATCCGCTCGTCCAGATGCATCAGTATCGATTCCATCTCTGTTAGCCCCGGCAATACCGGTGCCATCGTCGCCCAGACTTCCAGCCCCTGTGAAACCAGGTAATTTGCATTGGCGATTCCCATATGCTTGCACCCTGCGTTGAATTTCTCCAGTTCCGGAATGCGGGCCAGCTCCAATACAACAATGACCCGCTGCTGCATAGCCTTAAGCAGTGGCACATATTCGCGGACGAGGTCCGTCACCCCGGAAGTGGTGATCAGCAACGGTACGGCATGTCTTCGGATTACCTCCAGGCAAGACCATGTCAGCCGGTACTCGCGTTCGATCTCCATAAACGGGTCACAGACGCTGCCAAGATAAATGAACTCGTTCTTTGGCCATTTCTGCAGCGACTCATCCAGTTTCTCCGCAATATTCTCCCGTACCTGAATGCGGCCTTCCCACCCCTCCTGAGAGCGCCAGAAGCAATATGGGCATCCCATTGTGCAGCCGTTATAGGGATTCACAAAAGCGTGATGATGCGGCGACCAGTCGATTGGGCTATCTACGGTTACTTTCTCAACAGAATACTTCATTTGCAGGAGAGTTCTCAGCCTTCCATCAGCTTCACAAAGTAACTGCGCTTTCTGGGGCCGTCGTGCTCAAGGAAATAGATTCCCTGCGAACCGCCCAGCAGTAATTTGCCGCCGGTAATGATGAACGTCATGGAAACGCCGATCAGAGATGACTTAATGTGGCCTGCGGCATCGGAAGGGGTATCAAACTGGTGCTTAAAATCAATGCGCGTCGGGATAAGACGGTTCACTTCGTCCCGCAGATCATCAAAACCGGCCGGGTCCATCTTGGAGGTCACGCAGATACTCGCCGTTGTGTGGGCAGTATAAACAACACAGATCCCTTCCTGAATCCCGCTCTCATTGGCATAGGTTCTTACGTTCTCGGTAATATCGTAAACATCATCTTTCTGAGTGGAAATATCAAATTTCTGCAGCATACCGGCAACTCCTTTACAGCACTTCCATTTTGCTCTCACGGATGCATCTTGCACCCTGGGCAATTTCCCAAACGCCCTCGCAGCCTCTTCCATCCACTTCGCCGATCATATCCATGATAAAGCCGGCAAGCAGGCAGATTGGCGCATATTGCGTGAGAGGCATGTTAATTTCATACTTCGAACGGGGAACGCAGACATAGTTTGTGTCGACTTCGAAATCTTCCTTACCGCCATCGGTGATCACCATCAGCGGGCGGGTCAGATCATGGGCAAAGCGAACAAGCTCCTTATTGCGGCTCATCGCCGGGTTGGTCGTATTGGCTACGATGACGGTGCCGATCTTATCCACATTACGCATGAAGAAGTTCATGTGTAACCACTCTTCGGAATTGATATGCATGGCATATTTGCCGAGTGCCTCGAAAATTTTCGCATGGCCGAACCAGGCAGCGCCATAATCAAAGCCGGTGCCCACAAAGTCGTACGCTTCCATGTCCTTCCACTGCTGGGCAATACCGTAAACCTGTTCGCACATATCGGGAAGCATAGCCGCAAGCTGCTTGCTCTGCTCCAGCATATCGTAACGCATATCCATTGCCGTATCCATCGTGTAGCATGCGCGGACCTCGCCGATGCGGATGGCAATCAGCAGCAGAGACATTACCGCAATCATGTAGGAACGGGTGCCGGGTGCCGCTTCAAAAGGCGGGATGTTCAGGTCCATGATCTTATCCACGCTCTGCCCCAGCAGGCCGTCACGTTTTCCGGTAACGCCCAGGGCAAACGCCCCGTGCTTTCGTGCAGCCTGAATCGCTTCCGCGACACGAACAACACTGCCGGAATTGCTCACCGCAATAACCAGCGGATTCAACGGTGCAAAGCCCAGCTGCTTACGCGAATAATGGCGGCTCAGTTCAATGGCCGGAACGACCTCGCACGGCAGGTTGGTCAGCATTTCAAACGCATGCTTCGTTGCCAGGGCTGCCGCATAAGAGTCACCGCACCCCGTCAGAACGATCCGCTGAATGCTGAATATTTCCGGGGTCGTGAGTGCTTTTCTGGCCTTCGGTTCCAAATCATTGTATTGCTGCTCGATCAGTTCCGGAAGGCTGAGGACCTGTCGGATCAGTGCATTGGTAGGATACATAGTGTGGTCTCCTTTCACTTCAAAGACAATAAATAATTGCCGACTTCGACACTATACTTCAGCAGCGGGAGAAGAAGCTCGTCCGGCAGACGGTTTGTGCTTTGGTGCGCTTCATAGGTGAAGTCACCCTGATAATGGATTTTATTCAAAGCTGCCATAATTTCGTACCAGTCTGTTACTCCATTAAACGGCAGAATGTGGTCATTGTTCATTCCGGTGTTGTCAGAGATATGCGTCGCTTTCAGGCGGTCTCCAATCAGTTCAAGGGCTGCTGTCTGCGACTGCTGCATGATATTGGCATGCTCATTATCCCAGCAGATCCCCACATTCGGGTAAAGCAGGCTCAGTTCATCTACCAGCTCCACCAGTTCTTCTGCTGTTGTCGTGTACCTTCTCTTCGGGGAAATGTTCAGTTCCCACAGGTTCTCAATAGCAAGGCCAACGTTGTGTTTGCCGGCATACTCGATAACCGGCTTAAAATACTCTATGTTCTTCTTTTTTGAGTCGGCAACCAGGCGCGCAGAGGAAAAATCCGTCCCTGCGTGGATCACTACCCAGGGAATCTTCAGCCTGCCGGCGCATTGTATGCTTCGCAGGACCATGCGGTCCATATACTCCCGGTTTGGTGCCTGGGAATCACAAAAATTATAAAAGCTGGAATGTGCCTGACTGAATTCGATTCCGCAGGCGTCTGCGGTAGCCTTCACATCTTCCAGCCACTCTTCCCACCGGTCCGTCACAAAAGGCAGCTTAAAGGTAGTACAGTCATGGAAATTCATATCCATCACACGATACCCGGCTGCAGCGCACAGACGGATGGAATCCTGGATAGAAGCCTTGCTTCCGTCAGGACGATTAAATACGATATTGGTAGATGTGGAAAGTCGCATAGAATCCTCCTGTTTGTTGTACAGGGGCGCAAGACGGAAAGCAAACACCGTTCCGCTTGCGCCCCTGCATTGCGTTACTTAAATCAATTTGACAGCTCGTTCAATCAGCTGTTTGCCAGGTTGTAGTCCTCGAAGAGGATGTTGGACTCTTCGACAACAAAGTCAGCTGCTTCTTCCGGAGTCATGGTGCCTTCGCAGATATTGAGGGAAGCTTCCTTGATGACAGCATCAACACTGCCCTGCATCATCATGACGGGTTCCTGAACGTTGGGGTTGGAAGAGGTGAACTGTGCCAGAGCTACCTGCAGTGCAGGGGTGTTTGCCAGATGCTCTGCAAATGCGGGGATGTCCTTGGTGCCCAGGTTAATGGGGAGATAGCCGGTAGCCATGCTCCAGGTAGCCTGCGTTTCCGGAGAAGCGGTGTACTGGATGAATTCCCATGCAGCTGCCTGCTTGGCATCGTTGCCGTTGTTAAACATAACGAGAGAAGCGCCGCCAATGCTGGCACCACCTTCGTCAGAAGGATCGCAGTCAGGAAGGTTGGTTACGGCCCAGTTTACACCGGAGTTTGCCGTCAGCTTCGTGACAGAACCGATACGTGCAGAAGACATCATGGTCATTGCATTCAGACCGGTTGCAAACTCTTCGTTCTGGTTATCATAGTTGTACTTCAGACCACCGGTAGCGGCAATCTTGGCAAGGCCGTTGTACACGTTGAGGATCTGGTCGTGAGCAACGCACTCGGTGATCAGGCCGGCGCGGCCGGATTCGTTATCGCCGAAGTAGGAACCGGTTCCCTGGTTGCCGATGAGGTTGACCATCTGATAGCGGTCAACAACGGTGTTGAAGCCGTAACGGACAACATTGCCGTTTTCATCGGTGATGGTGAGCTTTTCGCAGACTTCTGCGATTTCATCAAGGGTCTTGGGGGGATTCTCGGGGTCGAGGCCGGCTTCCACAAAAGCGTCCACGTTGTAATACAGAAGCAGAGTGGAGCTGTTGAACGGCATGCAGACCTGGGTGCCCTTGTAGCTGTAGGTTACGACGGTTGCCGGAACGATATCTTCCTTGGCGAGGCTTGCGGAACCGGTTCCGTACATCGTATCGACAGGAACGGTGCCATCGTACTCTGCTACAACAGGCAGAGAAGCGCCATACACCAGGCAGACATCCGGCATATTTGCGGTGTCATTGGTCTGGATGAGGGTCTTCAGCTTGCCTGCGGTGTCGCTGCCCTGGAAAATGCTGTTTGCGTAGATGCCGAGTTCTTTGCCAACGGTTTCATTGAAGTTATTGACCATAGCTTCGAATGCTTCGCCGTTGCTGCCTTCCATGGAGTGCCATACGTCGATCGTGACTGTGTCATCGGCGAATGCCATGCCGGTGACTGCCAGGCTCAGGACCATAACAGCAACCAGGAGAGATGCGAGGATTTTTTTCATGTTTTTGCTCCTTTTTTTATTATTTATGACATCAGGAAATTCCTGCTATCAACCTTTGACGCCACCGGCCATCATACCGGTAACGATGCGGCGCTGGAACGTCAGGAAAAGGATCAGCGTCGGCAGAAGAATAATCATGGAAGCGGCCATAATCGGCCCGTATACGGTACCCTCGGAGAAGTTCAGCATGGTTACACCGACCTGCACCGTGCGCATTTCGTTGCGGTTCGTCACCAGCAGCGGCCAGAGGTACGTGTTCCATGTGCCGATAAACGCCGTAATAAACACCGTCAGTACGGTTGCAAAATTCGTCGGGAGAAGAATGCTCCAGAAGAAACGGAAGTTTGAGCACCCGTCAATGTGGGAGGCTTCCTTCAGTGACTTGGCAAACGTCAGGAAGCTCTGCCGCAGCTGGAAGATATTCATTGCCGAAACAAAGAAGACGATCATCATGCCCAGATAGGTGTTCACCAGGTGCAGCCGGGAAACGGTCTGGTAATTTGCCACCAGGACAACGTCCGCCGGAATCATCATTGTTGCCAGGATGCACATGAACCAGAAATTTTTCAGCGGGAAGTCCAAAAACGCAAAGGCAAAGGCTGCCATCGCGCAAATCAGTACTCTTACCAGGCTCGAAGTAAGCGAGATCACAAGAGAGTTGATCATAAAGCGCATCAGCGGGGCGGAATGGAATGCCGTATAGTAGTTTTCCAGTGTCCATTTCTTCGGGAAGAGATTCACGCCCCCGGAAAGGACCTGTTCGGGCGGCATAAACGAAATGAAGAAGGCATAAATGATTGGAAACGCAATGACTATGCCGATTGCCAGATACAGGATCTGCAGCGGTACATCCCAGGCATCGATCTTATTCTGTTTCCCCAGCTTAGACATCGTAGTTTACCCCCTTCTTCTCGTAGATAAAGGTGATCACTGTGGCAAGCAACGTAATGAAGAATGCAATCACGGCTGAAGCAAATGCCGCGTTATAGTTCGCATTTTCAACAGTTTGCTTATACATAAAGGAGATCATCGTCTCTGTTCGTCCGCTCGGGCCGCCGTTTGTCAAAATCAGCGAGAGGCCGGACATCATCAGCATTTTGGCCAGGGAGTTGCACATCAGGAAAAACAGCGTCGGGGAGACCATCGGCATCACGATGCGTATACCCTTTGACAAGGGGGTTACTCCGTCCAGATCTGCTGCTTCGAAAATATCGACCGGCAGCCCCCGTATGGCGGAAAGAATAAACAGGAAGTTATAGCCCAGGTTCATCCAGACCTGAATAATAATGACGACGGTCAATGCCGTGTTCTTATCATTGAGCCACTGGATCCGCAGGCCGGTCAGCGCATTGACGATACCCAGTGTCGGCGAGAACATCAGCTCAAAGATCATCGCCGATACCGACATGGACATGGCCATCGGCAGCGAGAACATGGTTTCATACAGCGTGGACAGCTTTCTCTTCTTACTGGCCATCATGGCAAGAATGAAGGCAATACCCACCGAGAACGGCACCGTAAACACCACAAATTTCATGGTGTTCATGATTGCCTGAATAAACTTTTTATTATTCAGCACCTTAATATAGTTTTCCAGACCAACGAAAGCGCGAATCTCGCCCATGGAGTTCAGCCGGAAAAACGACTCAATAAAGGTTTTCAGGAAAGGATAATACGAAAAAACACCAAGGAAGAGAAATGCCGGGGCTAGCCAGAACAGCGGCTCCAATCTTTGGAGAAGCGGTTTCTTTCTGAGACTGTGTCTTGAACCTTTCACCTTTCAGTTCCCTCCGAAAATATATTTTTGTATCGCTTCGATTACACCTTCCGAGCGTTCTCCGCTCATTACCTCGTCCGCAACAGCTTTGAGCTCCGGCACCGCATTGGCAACGGCAATCCCCAGCCCTACCATCTGAACGATCTCAATATCGTTGGTATGGTCACCGATCGCCATGACCTCATCGGCAGCACAGTTCATGTATTCCATGAGCCGTTTTACGCCGGTCGCTTTGGAACAGCCATCTGCTACGATCTCCATGGAAAACTCTCCATATTGGAAACAGGAAACCGTATCCTGCATCGCTTTCATTTCCGCCGCCAGTTGCCCGACCGATCCGCTTCGGCTTTCATCCACCACGTATATTTTATGCACGTCCTGTTCCCAGACAGCATCTTCACATCCCAGCGGCTCATTGTACCCCGGGTATTTCTGCTCCCTTGCTTTGATCCAGTCCGTGGTACGCAATGGGCGCTCTCTATCGGTATAGCTGAACAGGACCGTAAACTGCGGGTCCTCCATATATTTCTGTATCGTGCTGCGCAGCAGGGAAGCCCGAAACTTTTTCTCATATACGTGTTCCCCGCCGCAGTACAGAATGGAACCGTTGTTTGCGACAAAAGGAATATCCAGCGAGATATCTTTGGCAAATGCAAACGCTCTGTAGGGCATCCGCCCCGTGGCAAACGTAAACCATACGCCCTTTTTCCGGAGTTCCTTCACTATTTCGATCACCGTTTCCGGCAGGTGCAGGTCCTTATGAATCAGCGTATCGTCCAGGTCGGACACGACCAGTTTAATCATGCTATGCCCCTCTGTCGTAAAAGTCTTTTCGATTCTTCATCCACCGGCAATGCCCGTCACGCATGTCTGCATGAGTGCAATGCTTTATTTTAACTTGTATTTAATATAACACAAGTTTACGCGATATGCTATAGCGATTCATGCCAAAATCCCCGCTTTTTTCTTAGCAAATTTGTCATTTCTTCGCTCGTTTTTCTCATGGATATGCCCGGCAGCCGCCCCGGAAATTCATTTTTCCTCTCTCACACTTTACAAACTTCTAACATTGATATATTATTGGGATGTTGTATTGTTGTATTAAGTCAAGTAAAACACATAAGGAGAAACGGATATTGGAACATTCTTCTCTTGGCAAAATAGACCGCCACTCTCCCATGCCTGTATACCAGCAGATCGCTTTTGATATTTCCGCTCGTATCCGTCAGGGTGAATGGAGCATCGGCTCCAAAATTCCCTCGGAGACCGAGCTTACCGTATATTATTCCGCCAGCCGTGTTACGATCCATCAGGCACTGGCCCGCCTGCAGCAGGAAGGTCTGATCGATAAACTTCGCGGCGTGGGCACTTTTGTCAAACGCATGCCCGGAACAACCGTACAGGAGCTTTTCTTACCGCAGGACGGGCAGCGGATCTCTACCGATGTCATTTCGACAGATATTCACTTTTCCATGCTTCCCGAAGCACCGGAAAACATCGCCACCCTGATGAAGTTAGCCCCCGACGAACCGGTGGTCTTTCTTGAGCGCAGCTACGAAAGAGACTCGCGGCTTGTTGCCATCAGCAATGCCTGGTTTCCCGCGCATATGGTCCCGGGTATTACCGAGCTCCCCCTGTTAGAAAACAGCGTGACCAAAACACTGCAGACGCGGTATCAGATTCGCTTCGGTACGGTCCACAACTACATCGAGGCCGTCGTCATGAATCTGCAGATGGCTCAGAAGCTTGGTGTACCGCCCCAGTCTCCCGGTCTGAAGATCAATACGCTTTACCTTTCCGACAGCGGTGTGCCGTTTGAATATTCTTCCACCGTCTGGAACGGCCAGGATACCCAGTTTCACGTTAAGCTTTCCTCACAACCGTAAAAGAAAAACAGGCCGCATTTTTTTGCGGTCTGTTCCTTTTTTCTGGCAATTTCCCCGGAAAGGGATATAATGCTGTTATTCCTTCGCAGGAGGTTTTTGGATTGTGATCACCGGAACGATCGATCTTCATTGTGATACGCTGATGAGAGCCGTTCAGCAGCAGGCCGAAGAGATTACCTCGATGGACAATACCATGCTGGATATCCAACGGCTTTTGCAGACAGGTGCGGAAGCACAGTTCTTTGCGATTTTCTTACCGCAAAAGAATCGTCTCACCCTTCCGGATATGGACACCCCGCCCACCGATGAAACACTCTTTTCCCGCATGAAAGCGGTGTTTGACCGCACACTGGAGAAAAACAAAGGCTGCCTGGCTTTTGCCGGCACCTTCGACGACCTGGAAAACAACCGCAGGGAAAACCGCATTTCGGCCTTTCTGACTCTGGAGAACGGCCATATTCTTGACGGCCGCCTCGAAAACCTGGACCGGTTTTATGCGTCAGGCGTGCGTCTGATCACCTTAACCTGGAATGACCCGAATGTCCTCGGCATGTGCCATTCTCCGGATCCCGCGCAGATGCAGAAGGGCCTGACCGCCTTTGGCCGTGAAGCGGTAGAGCGAATGAACGAGCTGGGGATCCTGGTCGACGTCTCTCACACCTCCGATGGGGTTTTCCGGGATGTCGCCCAAATCAGTCGGCGGCCGTTTCTGGCCTCCCATTCGAACGCCAGGGCCTTATGCCCGCACACCCGCAACCTGAGTGACGGTATGCTCCGTACGCTTGCCGATCACGGCGGAGTGGCAGGCCTGAATTTTGAAGTCTCTTTTCTGAACAGTGACCCGACCGCCGCCTGGAGCCGCATTGAGCGCATCGTCGACCATGCTGAGCATATGATTCGTGTGGGCGGAGAAGAATGCGTCGCCCTTGGCTCCGATTTTGACGGCATCCAGACCAATGAAGGCTTACCGGACTATACGCATCTTCCCCTTCTCTTTGCCGCAATGGAACGCCGGGGCTTCTCCGATGACTTAATCGACCGCATTCGCAGAGGCAATGTCCGCCGCCTGCTGCGGGATACCCTATAATAACCCGGCTGCGTCATGCTCTGCCGTTATCATATTCCCTGCCTGCACAGAATACCCTGTCAATGGTAAAGTCACTATAATTATCGATCACGACCAGATTGGCGAGATATCCGGGGGCAATCGCTCCCCTGTCGCGCAGCCCGAAATACCGGGCGGCATTAAAGCTGGCGACCTTGACCGCAATCACCGGATCCACACCCTGTGCGATGGCCTTCCGGATAATGGTGTCGATATGCCCCCTGTTCAGCAGGTCCGCCTCTTGCCGGTCTCCGCTGCCAAACAGGCATCGATCCGCATATTTCGTCGTCAGTAATGGAATCAGCGCGTTCAGATTACCGGCATCTGTCCCCTCGCAAATTAGAATGAACTGTCCCCGTTCCAACCTTCGAATGGCATCCTGGATACCGGAACACCGGTGTTCCGCGTGGATCCCTGCCGAGATATAGGCGTTCAGGCCCTCAAGCGACAGGCCGTCGGCATGTCCGTCGATCCGTTTCCCGTATGCATTTGCCGTAACGATTTTTGCAATCTGCTCGGCATCTGTCGGGTCCCCGGGGAAGGCGTTCTTCCTTTCCGTCATTCCCAGTACACGGGGATGCGCATAGTATACTTCCAGAGCATTGCCCAAAACCGTTCCGCACGCTTCCCCGGGTCGGTCCGGCACAAAGGAAGGAAGCATAAAGCGGACATCGACCGGCAGTCCATCTGTCGCCTGGAGCATATACTCCATACCGGCGAGCCCCATGGCATCCGTCATTCTATGCGGGTCCGCGACAACCGTCATCGTACCGTGACGGATCGCCGCCCGGGCAAATTCTTCCGGTGAAACCACTGTGCTTTCCCAATGCATATGCGCATCAATGAACCCGGGCATTACGATACGGCCGGAGGCATCGACCTCCTCCCGGCCGCAATAATCTCCGATTCCGGCAATGCGACCGTCCGCGATTGCGATGTCCCCTTTGGTCATTTCATTGGAAAAGACATTGACGAACGAGGCATTTTTCAGCACCAGGTCGGCAGGGCACCGCCCGATCGCCACTTCGATCATATGCATCTTTTGGGCAACCATGCGGTTGATCTCGGACCGGCTCTCCGTTTTCTTCAATACCTTACCCTCCCGGCTTTCTTCGACAGCGTCAGACCGGCCTTTCCCCATCCTCCCGAAGCTGCGGGATCATCCGGGAAAGCCATTCGTCCATTCGATGATGGATTGGGTCGTCTGCAGTTGTATTGATGATAATACAAGTATACCAAATGTCAAGATGAAATTCCGTAAAGCCGATAACGCACAACACCCACATCTTCCGCCATCGGAAGATGTGGGTGTCTGTCATTGTTCCCCGGGAATAACCGGTTATTCCGCAATCGCTGCTTCCAGCGCGATCTGCATCATTTTATGGAAGCCTGTTCTTCTCTCCTCCGGTGTTGCCTTCTGCGGGGTAATAAAGCTGTCGGAGATCGTCAGCAGGCAGGCTGCCTGTTTGTGCAGCACGTTTGCATTGTGGAACAGCCCAAAGCTTTCCATTTCCACCGCAACGCAGTGCTTTTCATCCCGGATGGTTTCCCAGTAGGCCGGTTTTCTGCCGTCGTCCTCACTATAGAACACATCACAGCAATGCACATGGCCTTCGGTCACCGGTATGCCCAGTGAATCTGCTGTTGCCCGGAGTTTGGCAACCAGCTCCTGATTCGGATATACCGTGTCGCCTTCAAAGCCCGACTGGTATTTTGCAAAAGTCGATTCACTGAACGCGCCATTGACCAGCACAACATCAAACAGATTCAGCTCCGGCACATAACTGCCGGCACTGCCGATACGAATGATCCTATCCACGTCGTAATGGGAAAACAGCTCGTAGCTGTATATGCCTATGCTGGGTATGCCCATACCGTGGGCCATTACGGAGATTCGATGCCCTTTGTAGTAACCGGTATAGGCGAGAATACCGCGTACGTCACTTACCAGTTCCGCATCCGATAAATAGTTTTCAACAATGTATTTTGCACGAAGCGGGTCGCCCGGCATTAATACGGTTTTCGCAATCTGGCCCGATTCCGCTGCATTATGTGGTGTAGACATATTTTTTCTCCTGTTGCACTCTGCTTGTTTGAACGATGGTGTTCCTTTTCCGGTTGCTTCTTCAGATGTATTTTTGCGTAATAACGTCGATTACGCCGCGCGTGGTCAGGCGCAGAGTCGGGATAACGGGAAGGGACATAAAGCTGAGCGTCATAAACGGGTCGATTCCCCGGTTGACCCCCAGCGCATAAGCGGCATCTTTTGCACCCTCCAGCGCTTCGTTTACTTCTTCCATCGGGCGGTCACTCATCAGCCCCGCGATTTCCAGAATAACATCGCCTTCGACCTTGCCGTCTTTGATCACCGTTATGCCGCCGCGGTTTTCGACAATGTGATTGGCTGCCAGAACCATGTCTTCCTCATTGGTACCGACAACAATGATATTGTGTGAGTCATGTGCAATGCTCGTGGCAACCGCACCCTGTTTCAGGCCATACCCTTTGAGATAACCCAGGCCGATATGGTGCGTATTTTTATGCCGCTCGATCACGGCCATTTTCAGGATATCCTGTTCCGTATCGATTTTGTCGGAATATCCTTCATCGGTCGTAATAATCTCGCCTTCGACAATACCGATTACCCCGCGAGGCCGTTGATCGATAAAGTCGCTGACTTCAAGCTTGCCGGTATGGAAGGTATCATGGGCGTGTTTCACCAGATATTCTTCAATCGTCGGCTTGCGTATTTCGATCGTCTTTCCCCGGTCATAAACGATCGCGCCTTTTTTGATCACGGTCTGAACGGTAAAGGAGGCAAAGTTATCGATCACGGCAAAGTCTGCCAGATATCCGGGCGCAATTGCGCCCCGGTTATTCATCAGGAAATAACGGCTCGCATGATACGACGCAGCCTTTACCGCGATGATTGGGTCAACGCCATAACGGTTGATCGCTTCGCTGCAGATATAGTCAATATGGCCGTGCTCCAGGAGATCATTCGGATGTTTATCATCGGTGCAGAACATACACCGGTCCGCATATTGGGGCACCAGCAAGGGCACAAGCGCTTCCAGGTTTCGTGCGGCAGTGCCTTCCCGAATCATAATGTACTGACCGCTGCTGAGTTTGCGCATGGCATCTTCGACCGTCGAACATTCATGGTCCGAATATACCCCCGCAGCAATATACGCGTTTAATTCCTTGCCCATCAGGCCCGGGGCATGTCCGTCGATTTTTCGGTGGTGGGCCTGTGCCGCAATGATCTTCGCCACAACGTCCGTATCCGAATGAATCACCCCGTAGGAATTCATCATCTCTGCCAGTCCCTTTACCCGCGGATGCTCAAAGTAGCTGTCGATTGCCCGGTAATCCAGGTTGGCACCGGCCTCATCCATCGGTGTCGCCGGCACACAGCTCGGCAGCATAAACTTTACATCGATCGGCAGGTCTTCCGTAGCCTGAAGCATGTAATCGATACCGTTCGTGCCCATCACATTGGTAATTTCATGGGGGTCCGTCACCACACAGGTCGTTCCGTGGCGGATCGCTGCCCTGGCAAATTCCACCGGGCTGACAAGGCTGGATTCCAGGTGGATATGGGCATCCACAAATCCCGGGCAGACGATCTTTCCCGACAGGTCCATTTCCTCGATACCTTCGTATTCCCCCAGACCGACGATCAGCCCGTTTTTGATGGCAATGTCCGCAGTCGTCAGTTCATTTGAAAAGACATTGACGTATGTTGCATTTTTCAGCACCAGGTCCGCTTTGGTATTCCCTGCGGCCGCTTCAATGATCTCAATCTTCTTCAGGAGTTTCCGTTGAATTTTTCCTGCATAGCTCTCCACATGCTTCATCCTTCTTTTCCTCCTTCGTTGATTATCGTAAAACCGTTTTCAAATCAGCCGTTCTGCTGACTCTTCAGCTGCTCGGCAATGGTTCCGATCACTGCCGCAAAGTCCCCTTCGTAAATCGGCATCGGTCCGCCGGAAAACATCAGATTGATCGGGTAATCAAAGTTTTCTGCATTGCAGCCGCAGGCATCGCGATATTCAAACGCTTCGCCATTATTGGGGATCCGTTCAATCATGCGGGCCGTTGACGCCATGTAACCAAACAGCTTTTTCCCGCTCTGGAACGCTACACCGCATTCAAACGAGGTGTCGCTTTCCGGTTCCCATCCCTGGAAGTCGTTCAAATTGGCCACGATGGCATCGCAGGCAGAAACGTTTTCCATGTTTTTGGTGAAAATCCTGTACGCCGCCTCGTATACATCTCCGTTTTTCAGCATGCGGTAATCGCCGGGTACGATCGCGTCCAGTCCGAAGCTATCGCAGATCTCCATCATCTTTTCATATTTTGCCGAAGCATCGGCATCGTAGCGCTCCGGTCCTGCCAGATAAACTACCGGCCGCCCATGCTTCTTCTCTGTCGAAGCGGGAATATTCGCTGTGAGCACATTCTCGCCGCGCTTGCGTGCTTCCGTAATATCCAGTTCTAACACCGAGAGGGCAAGCTTATGGTCGCCCTCCACAATCTTCATCGCGGAAACCACATCCGGCGAAAACGGCAGCTCCATATAGGGCAGCTCCTGTCCATCGCGGCCATACAGCAGGCCGTTTTTCAGTTCCGCCCCCTGATACTTCCATTTCATCGGTCTGAGGTCACGGGTATAGCCGATCACTCTGCAGCCTTTTGCATAGGCCATGCCGGCTTCATACAGGGAACCGCCATCCGGAACCGTTCCGCGGTAAAACTCCAGGTCGCAGATCAGCGCGGTGGTCTCGTTCATCTCTCTGGCGCAGTTGGCAAAAATCGTTTTTGCGTTTTCCCGCAGGTCTTCATGGGTCAGGTCCAGCTCTGCTTTTGTCGGCATCGTCACACCAAAACCGTCTGCTTCGGCGCTTCCGCCCAGTGCATACCACTGCGGATAACCATGCGTATAAAAACACTGCGGCCCGGCAAAGTAGATCTTCTCATTGCTGAAATACGGATCAAAATACATACCTATACCTCACACCTCACGATTTATTCAAGCACGATCTTCTTAATCAGCTGCAGGAAGCGGCCATAATCGGCATTTACACCAACGGTGATTTCCGGGAGGTTTTCCCAGACAAAATGGTGTCTGCCATCGCGCACGGTCATGCCCCGCGTCAGCGTACCGCCCGTTTCCACACCGCAGCGGATCTTCTTCAGCTCAAAAAGTGTCGGGTCAATGGCGTAGCCTACTGCCGCACAGTCAATGATCGTGCAGTAAGCCTCAAATCCGCGCCCTTTCACAAAGCGGATCGCCTGGGCAAGGAACCTCGCCTCACCGCGGTCGCTTTCCGCAAAAACCTTCAGGTCGTCATCCGTAAAGTTGACATCGAAATGGGTCGCCACATCCAGCCCGAGGCATACGAGAGGTATCCCGGAATTATATACGATGTCCGCTGCTTCCGGGTCAACATAAACATTCCATTCACTCTGCGGCGTGTCGCCCGTTGCATTGAGGAAAGAATACTCATTGAACCCGAACGCACCGCTGATGGCGATCACTTCCTTGATCATCGGCTTGATTTCCGGGCATTTCGTGATCGCCATGGCCAGGTTGCTCATCGGTGCCGTGCACAGCATGGTGATCTCACCCGGTGCCTTCTTCACTTCTTCAATGATCAGGTCGACCGCATGGCGTGGGTCAGCGGGCATTTTCGGCGCAGGCAGATAGTTCTCTGCCTGGCCATCCTCGCCATGGGAAAACGGGTCTTTCGGGCACGGATGAACCATCGGCTGTGCCATTCCCCGCGCTACCGGAATATCTTCTCTGTGCAAAAGCTCCATTATCTTACGTCCGTTTGCACAGCAGACATCTACCGGGTAGTTTCCGTTCACCGTAGTAACGGCAATCAGGTCAAGGTCAGCAGATTTGGTTGCCATGATAATCGCCATGGAGTCATCCATGCCAGGATCACAGTCCAGGATCACCTTTTTCATCGTTCAACTTCTCCCTTCTGAATTTCCGTAAAACAATTTGATGGATTTGCACATCTTCGTTGTTTGCAGCGCGCTCTTTACTTGTATGCTTTTGTATACTTCTTTACAATAATACAAGTTTAGTAAGGACATGTCAATAAAAAGAGATTCCCCGAAGCAGTGCCATTCCGGAGATGACACCGCTTCAGGGATCGATCAAACGGTCAGTCTCCCTTACCAAAAGCGAGGATTGCATCGATAATGCTCTGCGTTTCCTCGCTCATCGGTCCGCTGCGGCGGTAGATATACGACGGCCATTCCAGAGAAAAGTCACTCAGTTCCAGCATCACGGTGTCTGCCGGGCGAAGCTCCTCGGGGCCGGCATAGAAAGAGACCGCTCGCTGATTGCGCATCAGGCAACGCTGCATCGACTGCTCGGAAACGCCGAGAACGGAATGAAAGATGATTCCATAGGGGGAAAACGCCTTTTTGAGCAAATTGATGGAGGCAAAATCGGAATTGAGCGCAATAATATACTCGCCCCGCAGGTCTTCCAGTGTAATGCTTTTCCGTGAAGCCAGCGGATGGGACGTACTCACCAGTACGCACATGTGGGTGTGGCTCTCGAAGATCTTTTCCAACCCCTGCAGCTGCATGGGAACGGTCGCAATCAGCAGGTCAACATTCGTGTTGGCAAACAGACGCCCGTGCTCATCATCCTGATACGAATAAAAATGAAATACCGTATCGGGATGGCTCTCCACCAGGCTTTCGAAAAAGCCCTCGGGATACAGGCTCATCATGCCGCTGAAATACGACAGGCTGAAGCTGTTCTCCACTTCCCTGCGCATCTGTGCCAGACGCAGGGAAAGCTCATCCTGCTTTTTTATCAGGTCGATGGCGCCGTTGCGCAGGAAGAGACCGTACTCGGTCAGTACAAGCCCTGCCTGGGTGCGGATAAATAACGGAACACCCAGTTCCTCCTCCAGCGACTCGATTGACTTTGACAACGCCTGCTGGCTGATATAAAAGCTGCGTGCGGCTTTGGCCATACTGCCGGTTTGGCAGACCTTCAGGAAATAATCGATCTTCCGGTTATCCATACGATTGTCCTTGGGAAATAGTTGTTGGGATACAAGTTTTTATTGTTTTTATCTTATCAATGTTACCATTATAATAACATAAGATAGAAGAGGTGTGAACACCCTTCTTTCACGGGTAACAAAAATATGGAATCTATGGAGGAAAATTCGATGAGCAACAACATTTCCCGCCGCGGTTTTCTGAAGGGCGCCGCCGCAGCCGCACTCGGCTTCAGTGCAATGGCTCTTACCGGCTCCGCAGCCCTTGCCGAAGGCACCGGCAAAGCGATCTTCACCCCCGGCACGTATACCAGCACCCAGAGCACCGGCTTTGCAACCGTTGAAATCAGCTGCACCTTCTCTGCCAGTGAACTGACCAACGTCGCATACACCGTAACCGAGAGCGCTGCCGGTGACCTCTTCGCTTCCTTTGAAAAGGAAATGCAGGACTACTGCGCACGCATCGCCGAGGCCGGTACCGCCAACGGTATTGACGGTGTTTCCGGCGCAAGCCTTTCCGGCAACGCCATCAAGGAAGGCGTTCTCAACTGCACCGCTCAGGCACTGGGCATCCGTGTAAACACTGCAGCCACCAGCGGTTGGGTCTCCAAGAATCCCCAGGACGAAGACTTCCACCAGAACTCCATCACCGACTGGACCAAGAGCGCCATCTTCACTCCCTGGAAGCTGGGCCACCGCACCTTCAACCACCGCATCGTCAAGTCGGCTGCCTACCAGCTGGCCTTCATGTACAACAATCCCGACGAGTATATCTCCTACTACGAAAACATGGCCAAGGGCGGCGTAGAGATGATCTGGGTCGAGGACTTCGCCGGCATGTGGGAAATGAACATGAGCCCCATGCGCCCCAAGTACGAGGATATTGATGTTAAGGCCTTCACCGCAAAACTGCACGAATATGGCTGCACC
>JAZRWD010000275.1:0-5744 GCA_045599525.1 Candidatus Limivicinus sp.
CGGAGACGGCAAGGATATGGGAACCTGGAAGACAATGTCCGGTGAAGAATATATGCAGTGGTGGCGCAGCCTCCATAAAAAATAATTTGAAAACTTATAGCCATATTGCACCTTGCATCGTATAAAGAGATGCAAGGACAAAAAACTGTAAATCTAAAGGACAAAAAGGAGATTATCACCATGACGAACGAGAATGAAAAGAAGATTCCTACGGTGGAAGAACCTGCTGCGCTTAAACTGTCCGATGAGGAAATGGAAAAGATCAACGGCGGCTCCATTGTGACGGTAACGTTAAATTGCTACAAATGCTATAAAAGATGCTTGTTTTATTACGACAGTGAAACAGGAAAGAGAATTTGCTCAAATTGCGGAAACATCGTCGAAGGTAGGTAAAATGCGGTTCTGTTTCTGATGCTGAGCCGTGTTTGAAGTGAACGGTTTCACCTCTTTCCGGCAATGCTCATTTCCACAGTCGGCAGCTATGCGTTCACGCACTACGGAGCTGTGAAGAAGAAGTCCCAAAAAGTTTTTCAAAAAACTGTAGCCAATGTCGCGTCTGTATCGTATAAAGAGATGCAAGGACAAAAAACAATAAAATAAAAGGAGATTTTTACTATGGAAGACAAGAAAATGCTGAATGAAGAAGAACTGGAAAATGTAAACGGCGGCGCCGAAATACTTCTTGATGAAGATGAGTCGTATGATGTGCCGGAACTCAGCTCCAACAATGGCAACAACGGCAAACACAACGGTAATACCAACCGCTGAAATGCTCCGTATTGAGCATAAAGGCAAGGACAAAAAACAATAAATTAAAAGGAGATTTTTACAATGGAGAAGATGAATATGTTAAATGACGAAGAACTCGAAAAGGTAGTCGGCGGAACCAATCAATATAGTCTAACCGGAGACGGACGTGTAAAAATATGGGATAACCAATACTGCGCTTGCGAAAATATTTATTATTTTGTGGACAGACGTAATGGAAAGACTGGTTTGCAAGTTATGGGTAATTTAGATGTAACTTGCTTTTACTGTAAATATTATAAGAGCGGTTATTGCACCAACCCCGACTTTATTGCCAAGGTAACAGGCTGATATACATCATAAAACAAGCGGTACGAGAATGATCTTGTGCCGCTTGTTTTTATGTCCATTCAAATGACACTGTAAGAACATATAGTACAGTAAGGGAAAAAATAAAACAAAATCGTGCCAATGCCGTTTCCTATTTTTCGCTTGTCTTGCTAATTGCTTGCTAATCAGAGGACTTAAAACGGCATAAAACGAGCAGGTATAGCGAGGGAAAATACCGCTTCGCCATCCTCGAAAACGCCGTAAAATAAGGGATATTCAGGGATTACAAGTGACGCCGACTTTCGCTGCAAGCCGAACTCCTAAGGGTCAGAGATGGGTTCGATTCCCTTGGACAAGGAGGGAGCAGGTGAAACCTGCGGAAGAAAACAGTCCTGTGGACTGTTTTCGCCGACGCGGCAACGAGCGAAGCGTGGCGAGAGCGCGACAGCGCGGGACAAATTCCCGCAGGGGGTGCAATATACAATAAGCCGAAGTTATTGAAATATTCCGATAATATCGGTATTTTTTGTTTTTTGTAAAGTGTTAAATAAGCAGAGAAATTATTCAATGTCTTTTTTTGAGATTATTAACAGGTGCGTTACATTTTTTTATTCAATCAGTTGTATTTTTTTAGGGATTATATATAATAGATATACTCATAAATAAGGAAGGATTACTTATGCAGTTTGTGAAAACGTTGCCTGACGGCGAAAAAATGATCGAGAGCTTTATTCCAGCTGTCAATCGAATAGAGGCGCGTGCCAACTTCATGCCCCGCGAAAACGAACAATGTCTGGACGGCAACTGGGCGTTTCGCTGGTGGGGAAGCCTGGATCTTATGCCTGATGAGCTGGACGTAACCGGCTTTGATGGGTGGGATACGATCCGGGTGCCCTCCTGCTGGCAGTTGAATGGGTACGGGATTCCAAAGTATATCAATACGGTCTATGAATTTCAGCCGGATAAAAGTAAATTGAATCCGCCGCATGTGCCTGACGCACAGACAGCGGTTGGTGTATATGCCCGCTCTTTTGTATGTGACAATGTGGCCGATAGACGGACCATTCTGGCACTGGATGGCTTTTCATCCTGTGTGCAGGTCTATGTCAACGGTCAGTTTGCCGGTTATGCGGCAAATGGTCGTTCCGTGGCTGAGTTTGACGTGTCTGCATATGTAACCTCGGGCGAAAACCGGTTGGTGCTGGCGGTGTATCAGTTTGGTGCGGGTGCCTACCTGGAGGATCAGGATATGTGGCGCCTGAGCGGATTGTTCCGCAGTGTACACTGCTATCAGCTGCCTTTAATTTCCCTGCAGGATGTATATGTGCGCTGTGAGTTGGATCGTTCGCTTACCCTTGCAAAATTATATGTGGAAGCGAAGGTAATGAATGCCTCCCAAAAGCGGTGTAACCCCGTTGAGGCAACCTGTACACTGACCGATACACAAGGACAGGTCATCGCTTCCGGAACCGGCTTTACCGGCAACAAGTCCGCTCGCTTTGATGAGATGTCGGTCAACGACTGTCCGTTGCCGATACAGGCGGGTACAGAGAGAACCATTTATATCAGTATGGAAGTAAAGGAGCCGCAACTGTGGTGCGCCGATTCGCCCTATCTCTATACGCTTACTGTGGATGCGGCAGGGCAGCGCTGTCAACTGAAATACGGAATCCGTGACGTGCGTCTGAAGAACGGAGTGTTTCTTGTCAATTATGCACCTGTCAAGCTGAAGGGTGTCAATCGTCACGAGTTTCATCCGGATACCGGTTACACCATCACGCGCGAGGATATGGTACGGGACATTCTGCTGATGAAACAGCACAACATCAACGCAGTACGCTGCTCACACTACACCAATCATCCGCTCTGGTATGCGCTTTGTGACGAGTACGGTCTGTATGTGATGGATGAAGCGAATGTGGAAAGCCATGGCATCTCCTACCGTCAAAACATCCTGCCGGGCAACGATATGCGCTGGCTGCCGCATCTGCTTGATCGCGAAATGGCCATGGTGCAGTGTCAGAAGAATCATCCGTCGGTGGTGATGTGGTCTATTGGAAACGAACTGGGCTTTGGAGAGACCGTTGCGGCAGCTGCCGGTGTCATCCGTGCGCTGGACACCCGCCCGATACACAAGCGGCAGATGAATATCATTGCCGATATGGACAGTGAGACCTATCCGACGGTGGATTTTATGCGTCAGCACAGCACAAAGAAGCCCGGACGTGCTTTCCTGACCAATGAATATGCTCATGCGATGGGCAATGCCTGCGGTTCCTTGTCCGATTACTGGCAGGCAATCTATGCAGATCCAACATTAATCGGCGGCTTTGTGTGGGAGTGGCGTGACCATGGACTCCGAGGCGGTCCGCATCCCTTCAATTACGGAGGTGATTTCGGAGAGACGGTTCACGACGGCAACTTCTGTATGGATGGTCTGGTCACCCCTGATCTGCAAGTGACAGGCAAGTTGTTGGAACTGAAAAAAGTACATGAAAATGTGGTGCTCACCATGCCGGAACCGGGTATAATACAGGTACACAATCGATTCCCGCATACCACCCTGGATGCCTATGAACTGAAATGCTCTGTTCTGTGTGACGGTAAAGAGATTGCAGACTTTTCTTTGCCGCTGCAGGGAATTGCCCCCGGAGACAGTAAGAAGTTTGATTTGACAATCCCTGTGCAGGAGAACGGCGAGCTTTTGCTGCAAGCTCATGTGTGTGCTGTGCAGGATATGCTCTGGTACCGGCGCGGTCATGTAATTGCCGGGGCAGCCTTTTGTGTGCAAACCGGCTGTGCAGAGCTGATCAGGAATCTGCCTGATGACAGCACAACAGAGGAGATTGGTGCGAATCAAAACTATGAAATCTGTGTCGGTGGAACTACGTTGTTTTGTCCTGCAGACGGTTATCCGTTTGTTACGTTTGCGGATGGAACAACTGTCAACGAGATTCACCTTGAGTTTTTCCGTGCGCTGACCGATAACGATCTTCGCAGCACCTTTATGCGTGAGAAGCCCACCTGGACGGAGCTTGGTCTGAACGCGCTGACCTGTACCAGAACGGGTTTATCCTGCAAGAGAAATAAAACGCAGGCTATGATCACACTGTGCGAGCGTTATTCCGGTCAGGGCTGTGACTTTGATGTTGTTACCCTTATTTCCATGCTCCCCGATGGTCGGGTCTTTCTGGATCATAAGATAGACGTATCAGGGGTGTCTGTGTTGCCGCGTATAGGTGTGTCAATGCGGCTTGATGCCTCGTATTGCCACGGACATTACTACGGTGATGGTCCTGGGGACACGTATCCCGATCGCTGCGCTGCCGGTGAAACGGGCTGCTATTCATTTGAGGTGTGTAATCAACAAGACTACGTACGTCCACAGGAATACGGCAGCCATATGAATACGCGATATATGACACTGACCGATGGTACACACAACCTGACTGTGACCGGTGCGATTCCCTATGCCATGAGTGCACTCCCGCAGTCGACAGAAACACTTTTCGCGGTGGAGCATTCCGATGAATTACCCGCATCCGACGGAACATGGCTGCATGTGGATTACGCCCAGCATGGTCTTGGAAATCGAAGCTGTGGCCCGGAGGTGTTGCCAAAATGGCAGCTGCGAACAACGTGTGTGCAGTTTGGATATCTGCTGCAAAGCGGCGATTACATCGGTGCAGCGTATCCACAGTATGCTGCAGGGGTATTCAAGCCCTGGAAAGGGACACAAGTTACGGCGCAAGAGGCTTATCGTGACCCATCCGACCCGGATCAGCGGAGAAAAGTCGGACTGGAAAAATAAGAGGTGTACCTGATGAAGCTGAAAACTGCGAAGGTGAATCTATCAAAGGAGCTGTGACACAACAGCCCCAAAGAAAAAACGAGTCGAAACACTGAAAAGTAGTGCAAACGGCTCGCTTTTACGGTATAATTGAGTGGATGACAACAAAACGCAGTCTGCCGGAAATGTTTGTGGGTTACGACACCGGTCACGATAACAGCGGCAGACTCGACGGCTTTGCGCATCCCGGCAACCATGGCAAAAATGCCGCTGTTCCGCCCGATGATGACAATATCACTCCGATTATTGCGGTGGATATGGCATGCAATTATTATGCAACGCTGACCGCACTTTCGGAAATGGCGGAAATACTCGGCGACTCCGCCGCAGCCGGATTATATAAGAGCGAGGCAAAAAAGCGAAGAAAGACATTTTCAGCAACTGTTATGATGAGAAGGACGGATTTTTCTATGATGCGGACAGATATGGAAACCTCAGAAAGATAAAATCGTCGGCAGTCTTTCACTTGTTTCTTGAGGGTGTGCTGAACCGTGAAGAAGATGAAGAAATAATCAACAGGATTTATACGCCGTTTCCTTTTCCTGCTGTTTCCGTTTCGGATCCATCATGGTGCAGTCACAAAAAGCCGAATTCCTGGGGCTATTATTCTCAGGCGCTAATTGCCTTAAGATGTACCAGTGGATGGATCAATACGGCTTCTCGGATGATTTCGATTATCTCTGCAAAAAATGGCTGGAAGGGATTACGAAAAACCACGACAGAGTTCCATTCGGTCAGGAACTGGATCCTCTGACCGGCGAAGCATCGCCGTCTTCAAAATTCTATTCAAGCTGTATGATTTTTTACATCTGTTCCG
>JAZRWD010000276.1:0-17185 GCA_045599525.1 Candidatus Limivicinus sp.
TTATATCTGTCCGGTACTTTTTCTGCTTTCTCTGTTCATAGTTTGCCGGTTTTACATAAAGGTCCAGTTCCGGATGTGATTCAAAATAACGATAGTTTTCTTCGCTTTCGTACCCGGAGTCGTATACAACTCTGCGCACCGGGTATGCTGACCGCAGCTGTTCCATAAACGGAATCGTTGTCCGGGTATCTGTACGGTCTGCCGAAACATAGGTCCCTACGATATATTCGCTGACGCTTGCTACATTTACATTGTATCCCGGTTTCAGCTGCCCGTTCAGCATATGGTCTTCTTTCATTCGCATAAACGTTGCTTCCGGATCTGTCTTGCAATAACTGCCCCGTTCTCCGCAGATTCGAATTTGATGGTAATACGTTTTCAGCCGGGATATCCATTCTTCCACTGTTTCAAGAAGTTTCTGCAATTTACTTTTGCGACGTCCGGATCCATGTACCGGTTCCACTTTTTCTTCCTGCATTCGCCTGCAGAGATTCTTTCGCAGTTTATTCAGATGCCTGACCCGAATCTCCGACACTACATGAAAACGGATTCCTGTTTCTTTTAGCATCTCTGGCAGGTTTTTCGTTATGTTTCCCTGCAGTTTCCCCAGATTCTTCTCGATGCTCTTTTTCCAGACAAACCGGTATCTGTTCCCTACGGATTCTATTTTCGTTCCATCAATAAACACGGCTGATTCTTCAAATGAGATTTCTCCCATTTCCTTCAATACCCGTGTCATCTCCTGCTGTATTTCTCTCTGGCACTTGGCTAGATGCTCTGAACGGAACCTTGCTATGGTATTATGATCTGGTGCTTTTTTCCCTCCCAATAGATACATGAACTTCACATTCTCTTTGCATGCGCGTTCCAGTTCTCGTGAGCGGATATACTTTCGCATGTATCCATAGACACATACCTTCATCAGGATTCGCGGTGAGTACTCGTTTCTACCCATTTCTGAGTAGGTCGCAATTAACGCTTCTATATTCATCCTTTCCACAATTGCGCTGAGTAGTCTTACCGGATCATCCTCGGGGATTTTTATTTCCGAATTTAATGGCAGGCATACTTGATATCCGTCCCCGTAAGCCGTATAATCTACCTGCTTTTTATTTTTGTTCACACCATAAGTATAAGCCGACAGCCGACTCTTTAAAAGCTTTAAAGAGTCGGCTGCCGTTATTTCTTGCTTTTCTACAAAAGGGCCATCTCACTTTTGAGACAGCCCCTAGATAAAAGTACGCGTTCAACGCGTGGTTTTGATTTTGTCAGGAGGGAAAAGATCAATCAGGCTTTTGCCTTCTTAATGTCGTTGATCAGTTTGGGAACGATATCGAACAGGTCACCGCAGATACAGACATCGGCAGAACCGAAGATCGGAGCATTCTTGTCTTTGTTAACGGCAACGATAAAGCCGGAGTCTTTCATACCGCCGACATGCTGAATTGCACCGGAGATACCGAGAGCAATATAAAGCTTCGGACGGACGATCTTACCGGTCTGGCCAATCATGCGGTCTTCTTCGACCCAGCCTTCGGTAGAGACATCACGGCTGCAGCCGATGGTGCCGCCGAGAAGCTCGGCCAGTTCGTTTGCGAGGGCCAGTCCTTTATTGACATCAGCAGCAATACCATGACCGACGGAAACGATTACTTCGGCCTTGGTAAGATCAACGGAATTGCCTTCATTTTTGAGTACTTCAAGGATAGTGATTCCAAGGTCGGCTTCGGAAAGCGCGCACTCATAAATTTCAGGAACACATGCGGCAGCCTTTTCGGCGTCAAAATTCCCGGCAGTCATAACACCTGGACGAATGGTGGCCATCTGCGGACGATACTCGGGGCAGATGATCGTAGCCATCATGTGGCCGCCAAATGCGGGCATGGTCATTTTCAGACTCTTCTCGTCGACCTGAGCATCCATCTCGGCAAGATTCAGGCTGCTGTTTGCAGCAAGATAATCCATGTAGGCTTTCTTGCCGGCGTGCAGGAAAGTGCAGTCGGCATTTAGACCGGTAACCAGGCGGGCGGCGCAGCGGGGAGCCAGATCGCGGCCGACGGTAGTTGCTCCGATAAGGAAAATGTCGGGCTTGATCTGATCGGCAATCTCGCAGACGACCTTGGTGTATGCTGTTGTGGTGTAATTTCGGAGCAGAGCATTATTGCAGACAATAACGCGGTCTGCACCGTAGCCGGCCAGCTGTTTGCTCATCTCAGTGACATCGCTGCCGATAACCAGAGCAGTTACCTTCTCACCGGTGACGGCTGCGATGCGGGCAGCTTCGGAGACAAGCTCTACGGAAGAATCGGTCAACTGACCTTCACGTACTTCTCCCAGTACCAGAATACCGCTGAACTGTTCAAAATCCTCTTTTGTGATGCATTTCATGATTCATCATCCTCCTTCTTCAGATGAAGCGCTGCTCTGCAAGAATATCTGCAAGTTTTGCAGCCTGTTCCGCGCCTGTGCCTTCAAGCATCATGCCGCCCTGTTTCGGGGGCAGACCAAAGGATGTGAGATTGATCGTGGGGGCCAGTTTCAAACCGACTACATTTTCATCGAACATAGGCATGGACTTCATGGTGTTGTAATCGATGATGGTAAGATCACGGGACGGGTCCCACTCGAGGATTCGGGTAATGTGCATATACCGGGCAGCAGCGGTCTCTTTGCGGCAGCAGACGAGGCAGGGGGAAGATACACGGATTTTCATGGTGCATTCTTCGAAAGCACGGGTGCAGACAAGAGCCTCATCAGTCCATACAGCGCCGATAACGTTGGTGACCTGATTGATACCCAGTTTTTCGGCCATTTCGGGACCGACCTGTGCGGTGTCGCCATCGATAGCGATCTGACCGCAAAGAATCATATCTTCTTCACTGAAGCCGAGATATTTGATCGCTGAAGCGAGGACATGGGAGGTTCCATAGCTGTCGGAACCGGCGAGCTCACGGGCGGAAAGAATATAGGTCTTATCTACACCCATGGCATAGAGTTCATGCATCATAATAGAAGCAGTCGGAGGACCCATGGTTACGGCAATGACTTCCGCGCCGGTCTTTTCCTTGACGGTGAGAGCGGTTTCAACTGCGCTCATGTCATCCGGATTAATTACAGTGGCCATGCGGGCACGGTCCAGAGAACCGTCTTTCTTCAGATAGATTTTTCCCTGAAGGTCAGGTACCTGTTTTACACAGACAAAAATTTTCATGAGGCTGCCTCCTTAGTCTCTGAGCAGGGTGTTGGAGATAACGACCTGCTGAATCTGAGATGTGCCTTCGTAAATAGAAGTGATGCGGGCATCACGATAGAATCGCTCGACCTTGTAGCCTTTGATATAGCCGTAACCGCCGAAAACCTGGACGGCTTTGTAGGCAACATGGTTGCACATTTCGGCTGCGAAGAACTTGGACATGGAACACTTCAGGCTGGCTTCACGGCTGCCGGAGTCTTTCAGAACAGCAGTGCTGTATACCAGCTCACGGGCGGCTGCCAGTTCGGTGGCCATTTCAGCGATCATGAAGCTGATGCCTTCATTTGCGGCGATCGGTTTGCCGAACTGCTTGCGGCTTTTAGCATATTCAATGGCTTCTTCCAGACAGCCCTGAGCAATTCCGAGAGCCTGAGCGGCGATGCCGAGACGACCGCCGTCAAGGGTTTTCATTGCAGCGGCAAACCCCTTGTGGAGAGGCCCAAGCAGACAATCCTTGGGAACACGGACATCCTGAAGGATTAGGTCACAGGTAGGATAGCCGCGAATACCCATTTTGTCTTCATGAGCACCGCAGGTGATACCAGGGAGCGTCGTGTCGATGATGAAGAGAGAAATACCCTTGTTGCCGCGGGCATTCAGATCGGTACGGGCAAAGACCAGAGCATAGTCAGCCATGGGACCGCCGGAAACGAAGCGCTTGCGTCCGTTAACGATGAATGCGTCGCCGTCATCGACTGCAGTCGTGGTGATGCCGCCGGCATCGGAACCGGCATCAGGTTCGGTCAGACAGAAGCAGGGTATTTTTTTCCCTGCGGCAATGTCCGGCAGGAAACGCTGAAGCTGCTCTTCGCTGGCGCATGCCAGCAGCGGTCCGGAGCCGAGTGAGTTGGCGGTATTGGCATATATGGACAAAACAGGGCTTACGCGTGCAAATTCTTCGAGCATAAGAACATGAGCGAGGGAGTCACCGCCGTGACCGCCGTATTTTTTGGGGATCTTGACACCGTGAAATCCTGCTGCAGCCATTTTATCGTGCATGGCGCGGTCAAATTCACCGGTTTCTTCGAGCCGGTCAAGCAGTTCAGGGGTGAATTCGGTTTCCGCAAACTGACGGAACATCTTCTGCATCAACTGATGATTTTCGGAAAGAATCATGAGCAGTCTCCTTTAGATAGCAAATAATAAATAACACAACAATGAGGTATAGCCCTGCGGCTTTGAATAGACGGAATCAGGTGAGATTCAAAAGCCCTGCGGCTTCTTCAGCCAGGGCCCGGCCGTGTACTTTTCCGGTAGCGGTGCGAGGGAAGTCTTCCATAAACAGATAGTATCGCGGTACTTTGTATGCAGCGAGGTGAGCCATCAGGTGACTGCGAACCTCTTCCTCGGACAATGACCTGCCGGGCTTGAGAATAATGCAGGCGCAGGCCTCTTCAATATAGTGATCATCGGGTACGCCTACGGCCTTGCATTCGGATACCGCTTCTAGCTGGATAAGTTGTGATTCTATTTCACCCGGACTGATGTTCTCGCCGCCACGTATGATCAGGTCTTTCAGACGGCCGCACATGGTGAGGTTCCCATCTTTGTCCAGGCGGCCGAGATCGCCTGTGTGAAGCCACCCGTCCGCATCGACAGCTGCTGCGGTTACCTCCGGATTCTTATAGTAGCCCTGCATGACCAGGTAGCCGCGGATGCAGATTTCTCCGATCTCTCCGGTCGGGAGAGATTCTCCGGTATGTATATCCGAGATCTTTCCTTCAACGTGGTCCATAAAGTGGCCAACGGTGCGGCAGCGCACACTGAGTGAGTCATCTACGCTGCATACCGTAAGTCCTGCGCACGCCTCGGTTTGTCCAAGACTGGACATGAGCTTCATACCGAAAACCGTTTCAAAACGGCGGAAATCTTCTTCACGGTAACTGGAACCGCCGATTATACCGGTGCGAAGGGAAGATAAATCCCACGTTTTGAAGTCCGGTCTTGCAAGGACAGCACGGAACATGGAGGGGACGGAATGGAGAATGGTACATTTATATGTCTGAATTGCGGTGAGAATGGAGGCGGTGTGCCTGTCTTTCGGAATGCAGATACACGCACCGTGGGTTAGCGCGGCCATGATGTTTGCAGAGATGCAAAAGCAGTGGAACATCGGGATAGAAATGCAGAAAACATCTTCACATGTGGTTTCAAAGTCCTCTCCCTGCTGAATGCCGCTGTTGACGCGGGAAAAGTGACTTGTCATGACTGCCTTGGGCTTGCCTGTACTGCCGGACGTAAAGAGTATGACAGCTGTATCCTCGGGCCGGACTATGGCCTCGCGGGCTTTTACAGCATTGAGGTCGATTTCACCGCATTTAAATCTTTCAATCAGTCCTGTGTTTTCGCTGCCGTAGGAAAGGATATGATTTACATGCAGCCCCTTTACCGCGGATGCCGCAACCGAGGCGAGCTTTCTGTCATCGGTAAAACTTGTGCCGACAAGGAGATGCTCAGTATCAGAAATCTCCAGCGAAACTCTCAAATCTTCCGATTCAAGAGAAGTGTTAAGCATGACAGCCACTGCACCGATACGCTGCACTGCGAGAAACAGTACGATAGTCTCGGTATTTATCTCGCCGAAAATACCAACATGGCAGCCAGGATTTATGCCTCTCTTTATCAGTTCGTATGCAAAACTGTCAGTGAGCTCATCCAGCAATTGATAGGTAATTGTTCTGCCGGAGCAAATGATTGCCGGACGGGAGGCGAATTTTTCACTTATCTGTCTCAACTTTGCGCCCACGGTGATATTTTCAAGCGGATACATAGGAATTACTCCTTACACATGTGTGCCTTGAGACCGCCCCAGTTCTCGCAGAAAATTGCGGGATCCATGGTTTTGAGGTAAGGGCTTATCTCGGGGCGGAAGCCCATGTTTGCGATAATGTCTTTTTCAAGGTCGATGCCGGGTGCGACTTCGATAACGGTCAGCTTGTGGTCAATGAGTTTGAATACGGCGCGCTCGGTGATATACAGTACCTCCTGAGTATCAGGGGCATACTTGCCGGAGAAGGTTATCTGTCCGACGGTATCGACGAACTTCTGGATAGTGCCCTCCCGAAGGATCTCAAGCTTGCCGTCGCCGACCTTGACCTGAGCTTTACCCATGAGAGTGCCGCAGAAAACGACCTTTGGCGTGTTGGCTGTGATGTCGATAAATCCGCCGGGGCCTGTAAGGCGGCTGCCCATGCGGCTGACATTGTTGTTGCCGTCCTTGTCGATTTCCCCAATGCCGAGGCAGGTCATTCCGAGACCTCCACCGCTTATGAGGTCAAACATGTCGTTGGGTGTGATAATGGCTTCAGGGTTGTATGCACTGCCGAAGCTGGGCAGAGGGGAGGGAACGCCGCCGACCATGCCGCTTTCGGTACTCATAATAACTTTATCGGAAAGACCTTCCTCCGCAACTATTTTTGCTATTTCGGCTGGCATGCCGACACCGAGGTTCACCATATCGCCGACGCTTATCTCCATAGCGCAGCGGCGGCAGATGACCTTGCGTTCGTCGAAGGGCAGAGGTTCAATAGCCTTCATGGGTTTGCGGATGTGTCCGGAGAAGGAAGGCTCCCAGTAGTCGCCCTCTGCCTGCCAACAGCTCTTGGGATCCTTTGCCTGAACGACATAGTCAACCAAAGTGCCGGGAATCTTTATATCTTTGGGGTTAAGGGTATTTTTGCAGGCGAGATACTCGACCTGAACGATTACGATACCGCCGCTGTTCTTGACGGCGTTTGCTACCGCAAAACCCTCGTTGATAACGCTTTCGTGTTCAAAGCTGATATTGCCATTCTCATCAGCGATGGTGCCGCGGAGAAGTGCAACATCGCACTTGAAGGCGGGATAGAAAAGATATTCCTCGCCGCCGAAATTGATGACCTTGACTATTTCATCCTTAAGTGCGGAGTTTCTTGCGGCCTCGTTCATGCAGCCGCCCTCAACACGGGGGTCGACGAAAGTACCGAGACCGATCTTAGTGATAAGACCGGGGCGGTGTGCGCCGATTTCACGCCAGAGATTGATGATAACGCCCTGCGGGAGGCACCAGCTGGCAAGCTGGTTTTTTCTTGCTTGATCGCAGAGGGTGAAGGCGCTGCCTATATGTGCACTGGTCCAGTTTGCGATAAGTCCGGGACCGCCTTCGCCAAAGCGTGTCGCGCCGCGGTTGCCGTGCTCCTTGTCGGGGCCGTCTTCACGGGGAGAACGGTTCCAGCCGTGGAAGGCGTTGCCGTAGCCCCAGTCTCCCATGGCGCTGCCCTGCTTGAGGTTGAGATTGCAGGGATGACCGGTCTCAATAAAATTATCTCTGATTGCGCATGCAATCTCTTCTGCCCAGCCGGACAGACCCATGCCGGCAAGACCTAAGGTCGCGCCGTCAGGAATAAGCTGTGCTACCTCGCGTGCGGTTATAAATTTTGCCATAATTAGCTCCTTTTTTTATTTTACCCATTCCGGAAAGATCATACATTCTGCGCTGTTTTTTTATGCTTTTGCCGCCATAACATCGACAAGGTTTGTATGCTGGGGATTGCCCTTGGAAAGAGGAGTCGGCTCTAACGAGGTCAGCACATTAATGCAGCCTCTGCGGTCAATCCCATCAGCATCGGGACTATACCATGCGCCCTGAGAAATGCCGACGACACCGGCAATTATCCGTTCAGTCACCTTTGCGGTAATCTCAAGCTCGCCTCTTGCATTAAATACCGTTACACGCTCACCGTCGCGTATTCCACGCGTTTCCGCATCTGCCGGATTTATCCACATGCAGTGCGGTTCTGCCTCTTCAAGCCATCCGTTGCGGTCATGAATCGAGTGGCAGCGCCGCTTGGTGTGCCAGCCGATAAGCTGCAGCGGATACTCTGCACGCAGAGCGTCTGCAGGTCCCTCGGGACAGGGCACATATTTCGGCAGTGCGGGGATTCGCTCAGGCTCCTCAAAGGCCTCGAGCTGCTGGGAGTATATCTCGATTTTTCCTGACGGAGTACCAAAGCGGTAATTTTCCGGGTCCTTTATCTGTTTTTCATAGGCAATGTAGGTCTTAGGGTTGCGATAGGTCAGACCGCCTTCCCTGCGGAAGGTTTCAAAATCCGGCACTTCGGGCATTTTGGTCTGCAGCTCCGCATACAGGGTACGCAGCCAATCCATTCTGGTGGCATTGCCTTCCGTAAAAGCATCATAGATGCCGATTTTTGCCGCCACTTCCGTCAGCCATTCATACTCTGTACGTGAGGCGAACAGCGGCTGAACCGTCTTATTGCAGCTAAGAAGGAAATGTCCTCTTCTGCTTGAGCCGATAATATCGTCATACTCCAGGAAGGAAGCGCCGGGTAGCAATATATCGGCAAATTTCGCGCTTGCTGTCATAAACACATCGGAGCAGACTATGAATTCGCACTTGCCTGTATCTTTAAGGATGCGAGTGGTCTCGTTGATGTCTGAATGCTGATTGATAAGACAGTTGCCGGCAAGGTTGAATATCATTTTGATATTCGTGTCCAGCCTCTCCATACCCTTGATATGGTCGGCTTTACGTGTCATTTCTGTGCCGTGTTCGATGGCCTTGGTCCAGAGGAAGCAGGAAATTACACCCGGGTAGTTATTTTTCCCCTGAGGCAGCATCACGCCCGGCTCTTCAATTGCCATGGTAGTACCTGCGGCTCCGCCGCCGGGTATGCCTATATTGCCGGTAAGACAGGGAAGAACCGCGATGCCGCGTACAGTCTGCTCACCGTTGCCGATACGCTGGCTGCCAAGACCCGGCAACAGGCATGCAGGCTTGGTGGTGGCATACTCTATGGCAAGTCTGCGTATGGTTTCTGCCGGGATGCCGGTGATTTCAGATGCCCATTCGGCATCTTTTACGATACCGTCCTGTCCGCCGAACAGATAGTTCCTGTAGCATTTTTCAGGCGCCGTACCCTCAGGCATGTGATCCTCATCGAAGCCCAGACAGTATCTGTCCATAAATTCCTGATTCTGCAGACCTTCCGACCAAATCGTATATGCCATGGCGTCGGCAAGTGCACCGTCTGTCGAGGGACGGATACCTATCCACTCGTCCGCAATGCTGATGGCGCTGTCGCTCTGACGCGGGTCGATGACTATAACGCGCAAGCCCTTTTCCTTTGCAAGGGCGGTGTAATAGGCGCGCTGAGAGCCGGTTATGGTTTCAGTGGGGTTATGTCCCCACAGGATGAGCAGCTTTGTGTTAAGCACATCCTCAACACTGTTGCCGCTGAATATATCGCCGTAGATGTAAGGAGTGACATATTGTGTGCAGTGGTTGCTGTAGGTGCCGTAGTAATCCAGACGCCCACCGTCTACATTCAGCATGCGCTTCATCAGATGGTCCGCTCTCAGCGCACCCTGCTCGCCGGTAGCGTAATTGACATAGCGGGAGCCTACTCCATAGGTATCTCGGATGCGCACCCACTCATCGGCAATGTAATCCACCGCCTCTTCCCAGCTGATACGGCGGAATTTTCCTTCTCCGCGTTCTCCGACACGAATCATCGGATATCTGAGGCGGCGTGGATCCATATATGTTTTTCTGTAGCTTCTGCCGCGAACGCACATTCGGAGCTGCGGGTCGCCTTGTTTGACGGACGGCTCTACTCTGAGAAGACAGTTTTCCTGAACAGTTGCGCAGATTGAGCAGCGCCCACCGCAGTTATTGCCGCCGCAGGTATAGACGTTCTCCGCCTGCTGCAGTTCTCTGCTTTTATTTGGACCTTCAGCAAGCGCCTGCTGCCACTCGGGTGCGGCGGCATAAAGCTGCTCTGTGCTTATCTCAATGAACGGAGCAAAAGCATTCTTAAGATCTTCCTCAAAGGCAGCGAAGAGAGATTCCGGCAAATATTTATCGAGACCACGTACAACAGCCAGAGTTGTCGGCAGCAGAAATTTATCCGTAAGCTGCTCAACACAGTCCTTGAAATAATCCTTCTCTGTCTGCTCATTCTGATGCAGGCTGCAGGCACAAAGATACGCGGCAAAGCGAAATAGCTGTCCGATATAATCCGGTGGATTTTGATCCATGTCGATGGGTTCATAGCCTGTCTTTGCGTACAGCTTCAACACTTCAAGTGTTGTCTCATTGTTCAGGCATCCATCTCCACCGCAGCTCACACTTGCCCACAGAGGAATATATATATCGGCATCCGTCCCACGGAAAAACGCATCATAGCGCATCTTTTCCTTTTCTGTGTTCAGAAAGGCGGTGTATGCATTAAGATGCACCGGAGAAAGCTTTTCGGCAGCGGCCCAGCTGTCAAGACCTTCAAAAAACTTCGCAAGCAGCGTAAATTTCAGGCAGCTTCCGGCAAATGAATTATTTGTCATAATGTCACGACCTTTCTGCAAGCAGGCAGTTGTTCAGGTTGATCACTCTCAGCGAAGGTTCGGTCAGACCGAAGTCTGCCAGAAATACCGGCTGTCCGTTGTCCTCGCCCAGTTCCTCAAACTGCACCGCTCTTGTGGGGCAGGCCTTAACGCAGGCGGGGTCACCTCCGCAGAGGTCGCACTTCTGTGCCTGGCCGGTCACCGGGTTCATGTGTATCGAGCCAAAGGGACATGAGGCCGCGCACAAACCGCAGCCGATGCACTTGCCCGCATCGTGAAGCACAGTACCGTTTTCGTCTATGCTATAAGCATCGTTTCTGCACGCTGCCAGACAGGCGGGATTTTCACAGTGGCTGCAGCTCAGAGAAAGCCTTACCAGCTGTCCGGCGGTCTCAACAGTATCTGCCCTGCGGAAATAAAGCCCGGTCGGCAGACCGTTGCGATCCTTGCATGCCATCTGACATGCCTTGCAGCCGATACAGCGGGCAGCGTTAAGCACAAAGCCTTTTCTGCCGTCTGCGGCTGTCGGTACCGCATTCTTCGGCTTTAGAAACTTACCGCGTTTTGCGGCAAAGCCCTCGCGGGAGTTCAGCAGCGTCACTCCTACGAGCTCCCCATCGGGGGAATAGGACAGTTTTTCATAAGGTTCCGCGCAATAAGCGGGTTTGTTTATCCTGTAGTTTCCATCGCGCTCCGGCTGCTGTCCGCTGCCGGACGTGGTGTCACCTACGGTATAGATAAAGAGCTTTTCAGAGTTCAGAGCCAGCTCAACAAGCGGAGCCTCAAAAACTTCCGTTTCGCCATTGGACGCCCCGACTGCCTGCAGGCCTGCAATGCGTGCGCTCTCTGATGCAAAATTCCACAGTCCGGGGTTTCCGGTGGGCCAGCTTATGCAGTCTCCTGCTGCATAGACATCAGGAATGCCGGTCTCCATCTTTTCATTTATACAGATTCCTCTGTTTATTTGCGCGCCTGCTGCCGCAAGCATATCAACATCAGGTTTCATACCGCATGCAAGAAGCACCAGCTGAGCCTCGATTTTTACAGTTTCTCCATTTGAAGTCAGATACTCGACTGCCGCTGCGCGACCGCTCACGTCAGGCAGAATACCGGTGATTTTCACACCCGTATGGCAGTTAACATCTGCTGCTTCGATTGATTCTTTAAGCCGTTGTGCAGCTTCCTCATCGAGAAAACGAGCCAGAAATCTGGGCAGTCCCTCCAGAACGGCAACCTCAAGCCCCGCTTCTCTCAGCTCCAGAGCCTGCTCAACGCCGATAATTCCGCCGCCGATGATCACAGCACTTTTTGCACTTAGGCAGGCCATGCGTATTCTGCGTGCGTCTTCTTCTGTGCGCAGGCATACAACTCCTGGAAGCTCTGCGCCGGGAATGGGTGGTACCGCCGCTGCAGCGCCGCAGGCATAAATCAGCTTATCATAGTGCATGGTCTCGCCGTTTGCGAAAAACACGGTACGCGTCTCAGATTCAAGCTTCACAGCCTTCATGTTATTCCTGAGCACTATGTTATGCTGCAGGTACCAGTCCTGATCATGGATGCGCAGCGCATCTGTCCGCAGAGACTGCAGCCATGTCTTGCTTAATCTCGGGCGCAGATACGGTGCGCTGTCAGTCTGCTCGCAGATGATTATTTCCGCAGTCGGGTCTTCGCTGCGTGCGGTTTCTGCCGCAGTAAGACCGGCAATTCCTCCGCCGATAATCAAAATCCTGTTACACATTGGTTCTCCTTTCCTTGTGTTGTGGGTCAATGATTGTATTGTTTACTTACTCATAAAGAAAATGGCTGATTTCCTCGGCGGTTTTCTTGAACTGTTTCATCATTTCAACCATAGGAATGTTATAGTCGTTAATTATCTTAACTGCATTAACATTTTTGTATTTAAGAACAGCTTCGGGCTTCATCATACCCATTGATGTATATTTCCCGTATTTTTCTGCTAAACTTATTAGCTGCTGCTTTGCCTCAAGAACCTTCGGATGGTTAACCTCGCCGGGAACTCCCAACGCAACGGAAAGATCCCAAGGACCAACGGACACGATATCAAAGCCATCAAGCTTCATTATCTCTTCCATGTTATTGATTGCTTCAACACCCTCAAGAAGCAGCCATATACAAAGCGAATCGTTTGCGCGTTGATAGCATTCCTTTCCTCCCATGCCGTAATCATTGCTGCGCACGAAAGGACACGCGCCTCGGGTGCCAATTGGGCGGTATCTTGAATAGCTCAGTACACGCGCCACATCATCCACGGTCTGGATATCCGGAACCATAATTGCATGCCAGCCCATATCCAGCACCTTTTTTATTTCAAGCTCGTTTATTTCCGGAATTCTTATCATCGCCGGCAAATCGCAGGCCTCGGCAGTCCTCAGCATCATAAGCAGCTGCTCATGCGTGAATTGACCGTGTTCATTATCCACAGATACTGCATCCAAGCCGCCGAGCTTCATCATCTCAATAAACTCAGGCCATGGCTGCTGCAGCAAATGCTGATATATCTTTCTGTCTCCGTTCAGCAAATCTTTCCATGTTCTAACCATAATGCTCGGTCTCCTTATTTAGTCAGAGTTTTGGTGATGTTCCCAGCTTCGTAACTTCTCGCGTTGTACAATCACCGTTCAAAACTGCAATAATATCCTGCGCAACATCCATGGAGGCCTTGTCTATTGCGTTCTTTGTAAAAGCAGCATAGTGGGGTGTAAGTATTACGTTGTCCAAAGCGGTAAATGCATCGTCCGCAGGAAGAGGCTCGTGCTCAAACACATCAAGACCGGCACCGGCAATGCGTTTTTCCTTCAAGACCTCATAAAGAGCCTTCTGGTCTATTAATTCGCCGCGGGCTGTGTTAATAATGAACGCCGCAGGCTTCATGAGCTTTAGCTGTGCTTCCGATATCATATGAATTGTTTCGGGCATGGCGTTCATATGCACGCTAATAATATCTGCCTCCGCCATTAATAGCTCAAGAGAGTCCCTGCGTTCAATATCTTTGGAAAAGCGATCTTCCGAGACAAAGGGATCATAGCCTATTACCTTCATGCCAAAGCCATACTTTGCTTTTTTCGCCACCATGCAGCCTATACGCTTACAGCCGATAATTCCGAGGGTTGCGCCCTCAAGCTCCATGGCAAATTCGGGTACCCCGGCGTTGAACTGTCCGGAAAATATGCGCTCGCTTAGCCTGCGCGAATTTTTGGCACAGGCTAAAATAAGATACATGGTATGCTCAGCAACGGCGTTGCTGTTGGATTTTGGGGAATTTGTTACGATAATGCCATTTTGCTGTGCATAGTCCACATCGATTATTTCCACGCCCACCCCGAAGCGGGCAAACACTTTGACCCGCTGTGCCGCATCGATTACTTCCCTGTCGATGGTGAAGCCTGAGACCTTCTTTACCACAACCGCATCGCAATTTTGAAGTTCCGCCATAAACGCTGCTTTGTTCGAACCGCTGCCGCGGGATATTTCAAACCCCTTATCCAGAAGGCACTGCTCTGCCTCAGCACTTATAGGATTTTGAATCAGAACACGCGTTTTCACTTGCACTCACCCTCAATATCCTCAACGATATGCCAGAAATCCTTGGAAAGAAGAACTTTTCCCTTTTCCTTCTCAGATTCCTCGGACAAACGCACCAAAATCTGCGGATACAGTTCCTCGGATATCTTTCTCCCGGCCTTCTCACATTCAAACGCGATTGAGACCTTTCCGCTGTGCTTGCCGAAAATTACGATCGTTTCATTTCCGACTTCTTCAGCCTCAATACTCTGCCATGCAAGATGGTCATGTATGTATTCTGCTATGTGCACGTTCTGTTGATGTGAGAAAGCATAATCGCCCACAAGAGGAGTACTGCCCGCAAGCGGAATACCGGAAAGCTTTGCTGTAAGGTCGGCAAGACGTTTTAATTCCGGAAGTTTTATACCGCTGTCAACACCATAAAGCAGTTCCAAAGCTCCGGCAACCTCCGCCAGAGATGCGTTTCCGCAGCGGTCGCCCAAACCATTCAGGCATACATCGACATTCCTGGCACCAGCTCGGATTGCAGCCAGTATATTGGGAAGGGCAAGACCAAAATCGTTGTGGCAGTGAACACCGACTTCGCACCCGTAGGGTCTGAGAATTTTAACCGCTTCGCCTACAAGATAGCTTATGGCTTCCGGCGCTGCACAGCCTGCAGTGTCTACAATAGATATCTCATCCGCACCGGCCTTTGCTGCTTCCTCGATAATTCTGAACAGCTGCCTGTCCTCCGCTCGCGTGGAGTCGCACAGACCGACAGAGGCCTTAATACCTTTAGACTTAATGTACTTAACCATTTCAACCATTTCATCAATGTTGTTACGGAAGCTTTCATCAGTTAAAGGCTTGCCGCGGTTAAGAAACTTTGACGTAAAGGCAACTATACGGATTTTCCCGGGATTGAAGGGCTGAACAAAATCCACACTTTCCTTCCCAGTAACAGAAAACACCGTTTTCATTTTAAGATCCATTGCACATACGTCCTTAACGTACTGCAGAAGTTCTCCGTCCGGTTTATTATTCACTCCGACAGAAGTAACAACAAATTCCTTAACACCAATGTTATCCAGTTCCTTTACGAACTGTTTTTTCTGCTCATATGTAAATGCCGCCCCGGGGCAAAGCTCACCCTCACGCAAGGTAGAATCGCAAAAAGATACTCCGCTGAAGTTTTCAATTTTACCGTTGTAAGGGCATACCGCTCGTTTCATAAAAGTTTCTCCTTATAAACTTGCTCATTTGCATTCTTGGATGCCTGGTATGTATAAATAATTTTAAGTCAAAAAATGTGAAAAGGCCCCGCTATGAAACGGAGCCTTCTCGAGAAAAGAATAAAAAGAATAGAATAAAGCATAAATTAATCTGCGTTATAGGTATAGACATTAACAGCTTCATCCAGTGCTTTCTGTGAAAGCTCCTGGCCGATGCCGGGTCTGTCGGGGACTGCATAAGCACCGTTTACGGGCTTAATGTCCTCATACATGCCCAGTTCAACCATATCACGCTTGATAGCGCCTTCATGAACCTCATGAATAAGGAAGTTGGGAATAACAGCCTCAACCTGAAGGCTGGCTGCAGTGGATATGGGACCGCCACAGATGTGCAGCTGCACTGCAACATCATAGATGTTAGCCATGTCGCAAATCTTCTTTGTTTCGGAAATACCGCCGCAAAGAGTGATATCAGGCTGTGCAACCTGGATGATGTGCTTCTCGAAATATTCGCGGAAATCCCATCTGGTGTAAAGGCGTTCGCCGGTTGCAAGGGGGATGTGAGGCAGAGCCTTATGAATTTCAAGCATATTCTCTGAATTCAGAGGATGGCAGGGCTCTTCATAATAATAGATATCCAGCGGTTCAAGGCGCTTTCCGAGCTGGGTGCCGGTTATCATATCGGGATAGGAATGGGTTTCGATAATTATTGCGAGGTCATCTCCGCCAGCCTTGCGGATAGCTTCGGTGCGGCGATAGCAGGTGTCGAGCATCTTTTCGCTGAGCTTGCCATGCATTTTCCAGTTGGCAATGTTAGGCTCGCGTGCCCAGCGTCCGTCTGCAGTAACACCGATGGGGTCAACCTTAATGGCATCGTAGCCATCGTTCATTGCATCCTCGCAGGCCTTGCCGTAGTCGACAGGATCCGTAAGGAAAAGATGCTCTGGACCCCAACCGAACTGGATCTGGCTGGCATATGCACGGATGGAATCATTGGTTTTTCCGCCAAGAAGCTGGTAAACGGGCATATTATAGGCCTTACCCATGATATCCCACAGGGCGATATCAATGGCACTCATGCCTGCATTTATGATCGTGCCGCCGCCCATGCCCCAGAAGGTTGAACGGAACAGCATTTCCCAAATTGCTTCAGGCTTCAAAGGATCCATGCCGACAATACGCGCTGCGAAATCACGGGCGATGCCTACACCGGCATAATGAGCAGTGCCATAAGATACGCCGACTTCACCGTAGCCATAGATATCCTTGGCATCGGTGTTAATGCGAACGCACACCACAGATCCCATCTTGTTGGGCTTGCATTCAATGACGTTTACGCTTGTTATTTTCATGTAATCACTTCACCTCTAAAACAATGACTAAGTGAACGAGTTTAATCATGTGGAAGTTTTAATGTTTACCTGTTATACAAGTATATTACTATGCTCATTTCAAAAAGTCAATAGGCAACCTCTAAAAAACTGTTTTTGATGTTTTGACCGAGAGATTTTGCCTCAACAAAAGGATTGGCAAGTCCAGAATACTGTATGTATTTCTCGATTTTCATACTGCACAGATGAGACAAAATATCCGCTGTTCAGCTGAAGACGATTTATTCAGCGTTTCCTTTAGAAGTGCCCAATATAAAAAACGGACAATCCATAAAATCGGGATTGTCCGTCAGAAAATTTATAAGGTGAAATGTTCGGAAGTGTAACCGGAGCGGCCGTAGCTTTTTTCAGAAGTCATCAGTGTGTTTATAAACGACTCCATATCCCGCCGTTCAATCGCTTTATACAGGTCGCGGTGGTAATTAACAATCTGACCTTTCCCG
>JAZRWD010000277.1:0-5198 GCA_045599525.1 Candidatus Limivicinus sp.
AGTGGACGGACAGCCTGTGGGGCCCAATATTCCTGCATATGATCGTCAATGCTGTCGCCATGGGGGTGAGTTTTTGAGTCAGGAGATCGTTATCCGGCCAATCGCACATATTGAAAGCGATTTTGCCACCAAGTTCGGTGTGCCCCGACAGGCCGGCATCGTGGAGGAGCTGGAGGCACTGGTCGTTTTTGAACCGGAATACCGGAACCCGGTCGCTCTGCGCGGGCTGGAGGATTTCAGCCATATCTGGCTGATCTGGCAGTTTTCCGAGGCAGTGCGAAAGGACTGGTCGCCCACCGTGCGTCCGCCTCGTCTGGGCGGCAATGAACGCAAGGGCGTTTTTGCAACGCGTTCCCCCTTCCGGCCCAATTCCCTGGCTCTGTCCTGTGTCCGCCTGCTTGGCATGGTGGAGGACCCGGAGCGCGGCGTCTGCCTGCGCGTCGGCGGGGCGGACATGATGAACGGCACCCCTGTGCTGGACGTGAAACCCTACATCCCCTATGCGGACAGCAAGCCCGATGCCCTGGGCGGCTTTGCCCCCGATGCGGGCAGGCAGCTGCAGGTGGTCTTTCGTGATGGCACACAGGAAAAGGTCCCCACGGAAAAGAGGGAGGCTCTGCGCGGCGTTCTGGCCAATGACCCCCGCCCTCGCTATCAGGAGGACCCGGAGCGGGTCTACGGCATGGAATTTGCCGGCCTGGAGGTGCACTTCCGCGTAAACGGCGAGGTGCTGACGGTAGAAGGCATCGGCAAAGCAAAGTAAAATACGCAAGAGGCGGCCCGGACGGGCCGCCTCTTTGGCTTAGTCTTTTACACTTTTAATTTCCTGCAGCTCAAAACGGTAGGTCTGCGGGCAGTCGGGGTATTTTTCCCGGTCGACCTCACTGAGGAACATCTCTTTCGGGCGGATCCACAGGGATCCGTCTCCGTAAAGCTTGCGGTAGACGACGTATTCCTCCCCGGTCTCGGAGTGGCGGGCTACATCCTCCACCAGATAGCAGTCGCCCTTGAAATGGCGGTAGACACGCTTGAGTATCAGCTCCTGCATGATGGGGCCTCCTTTGCTTTATGCGGTGCTCAGCCGACCGACACGAAGGTGTCGTGGGTAGCATTATTGTAGATGGCATAGCCGTTAAAGGACGGCTCGCCGTTCATATGGGCCCACATGGCGAAATCTGCGGGAAGCGAATCGGCGGGGATGCCCGGCAGATACACGGTAAAGCTGTTGCCACCGGTCAGGCCGTAGGGATCGGCGGGGATATACCACATCTGGTCTGCCTCGCTGAAGTACGGGTCACCCATGCTGTAGTTGAGATAATCGAGGGTGATGGCGTAGGAGTAGCCATCCAGCTTCCGCGGCGAGCTGAAGCGGCCGTTGAAATCACAGTTGCGAACCTGTGAATGGTTCGGGTCGTTGTCGAACTGGTTGCTTGCATCCCAGTCGTGGAACTTGCCGTAGAAGGTGCCGTCGTCATTGATATACAACTCGGTGTTCCAGGCACCGGCACCGCTGGAAAACTCATACTTGTGGGGGATCTGCGTGAAGAAGGGGGAGATGGTGATGGAGGCAGGAGCCGAAGCGACGGTAATGCCGTTTCCGGTGAAGAGCGCCTGGGCGCGCCAGCCGCTGAGGGATGCGGGAGCCGTGCGCAGGTACAGGGTCTCGGACCAGAGCCCGTCTGCGGTCATGGTGGGGAAGCGCCCACTGATGCTGTTGGCGTTCAGTGTGGTTCCGTCCGGGCCAATCAGCTGCCAGCTCATGCTGTCGTAATTGTCCGCGCGGGCCACAAAGATCACGGTGCCGCCTTCGGTAACGACCTCACCTGTGGGGTCTTTGGTGACCGAGGGGCCGCGAACCGGGGCCGGAGTGGGAGCGGGCGTCGGAGTGGGCACAGGGGTCGGTGCCGGTGTGGGTACCGGAGTGGGTGCTGCCGTGGGGATCGGAGTCGGCATCGGGGTGGCGGCCGGCTGCAGAGCGGCGCCCGGCAGCGGCGTAGCGGTAGGAGCCGGCTCTGTTGCGGCACCGGGCAGCGGGGTCGCAGTGGCGGCAGGTGCGGCGGTCTCCTGAACCGCGGGGGACGGGGTGACCGAAACGGTGTGCAGGCTGCCGCAGGCGGCCAGTGCACCGACGGCGAACAGGCATAATACAATACAGAATAGCTTTTTCATTGTTTTTTCTCCTTAAAGCCCGGTCTGACGGTCACCGGCATCATGCCCGGTAGACTTCTTCTCCGTCGACAATGGTTGCGATCAGCTGTGCATCCATAATCTCTTCCGGATCGCAGGTAATGAAGTCCTTTGTGTAGACAGCGGCGTTGGCAACCTTGCCGATGGCAAGTGTTCCGATGTGGTGCTCCTGACGGCACATATAGGCTACGTTGGCGGTCATGGCGAGAAGCGCGCGCATCGCGGAAATGGCCTCATCCGGATTGTTGACCGACTTGGCACCGCCATCAGGATCGTTTTTGGGTTTGGCGCGTTTTACCGCGGTGTAAACAGAGAGCGGAATGCTCATAATGGTATTTACGGGATAGTCGGTGTGGAAGCACAGTGTTGCACCGGCATCTTCGAAGGCCTTGATGGGGTACTGTTCCCAGGCTCTCTTCTCACCGAGGTAGGTCAAGCTGTCGTTAAAATACGGCTTTACGACGGGCGTCCAGGTAGGTGCCACGACCGCGATAATATTGTAGTCCCCGCATTTCTGAATGGTTTCCGGGCTTACCACCTGCAGATGACACAGAACGTTACGGGCATCGAAGTTGCCTGTGCGCAGGGCAACGGTCTTATATGCATCGGACATCATGTTGGATGCAAGGTCGCCGATGGTGTGCGTATGCACAGGGAAGCCGGCCTCGTTGGCAGACGCAACGATCATTTCCAGAACCTGCTGGTTATCCAGATTCAGCACGCCGTGGTACCCGGGCTGATCCGCATACTCGTCCACCAGCGCTGCGGTATGTCCTTCGACAACACCGTCCAGGATCATCTTCTGGCCGAGAATCTTGAAGTATTCGCTGTCGTATTTGTCAGCCATTTCGCGCAGGACGCTGCCTACCCGGCTGGGGTCGGAACGAACCGTGCTGACACCTACGTTGTAGGCATAGGTGCGGAGCTTCCATTTGCCTTCACTGACCAGCTCAGCGTATGCCTCGGGCGTTTCGGGGTACATATCCAGAAAGGCTTCGCCTACCGCAGTAATGCCCTGAGAAAAGGCGAAGTTCTGCCAGGCCAGCAGCCCTTCCTTCATTTCTTCCCTGGTCACTTCATATCTGGCAATAATGCGATTGGTGGCCAACTCGACAAACAGTCCGCTGGGATTCCCCTCGGCATCGGTATGAACCATAGCGGTGCCGAACTCCTCTACATATGCCTTATCGATACCGCAGTCCTTCATGGCTGCGGTATTGCACCATGCGGAATGACCGTCACTGGAGCGCAGTACCATGGGCTTATCCGGACAGATGGCATCCAGCATCTGTGCGGTAGGCTCATCGTATTTGGACCAGCCTGCGCCCATGTATACCTGACGATCGGGATACTTCTTTACATATTCAGCCATCTTGGCAACGTAGGCCGGCATGCTGTGCTCTGTGGTCAGGTCCGCCTGGAAAGCCAGTCTCTGCCCGGCCATGGGGCCATGGGTATGCGCATCCATAAATCCGGGATAGATGGTAGCGGTGCCGTAATCCAAAATTTTCGTCTCTTCGCCCTTGAAAGACATGGCAATTTCACGGCTGCCAAGGTATTTGATCATGCCATCCACAACGACCATGGCCTCTACATAAGGCTTGTCTGTGTCCAGTGTCATGATGTTTCCTAAAATGATCGAATCTGCTGTCATGATAAGACTCCTTCTTGATAAAAATTCCTTCTTTTCCTTCTTTGGGGAAGACTGCGCTTAACGGAAGATCGACTGCTCTCACGGATAGATACGAAGCAGGAGCAGACAAGGCTAGTGATTCCCATTATACGGCAAAGCCCGCTTACTCGCAACAGAAGCTTATGGTTTCCTGTACCGCATGCTCTCTGACTGCGCGTTTACTGCTGGTTTCGTTTCCCAATTCCTTTGGGTCTACTTGTCATACGTCAAGTAGCAGATAGCGCAACTACTTGTCATATGACAAGTATGCACGAAACATCAGCGGTTTCCTGCCGGTTGTTTCCGGCTGTAGTTGTGTCACAACTGCATGGGGTGCTCACCCATAGTACAGAAAATACTGCCGAATTAATTTAAGCACTATTGTTTTTTTTTTGTCAAGGTGTAAGATGGGGTATCTTAAACGATGGAGGGAAAAACAATGTTTGAAAATCCAGGTAGAATCATTAAGAGTGCGGCAAAGGTGGCTTACGGGATCACTGCAGTCCTATCGGTTGGTGTCGGCATATACTATATGGGTTATTCCTATCGTACAGAAGCCATGGGTCTGTGGATTTTAGTGGGCGGCGTTTTCGGCAGTTTTGCCTCTATGATCTTCAATGTTGCATTTGGTGAACTGGTATGACACGAACTTTGACGACGAGATCCTCTCCATGGAATGGAAAGAATCCGAACTGGAAAACGATGACCTGAAGAACTACAAGGCCAAGGCGGAATACTATGTCCGCCAGCATCAGGACAACGAAGTGATTGCCAAGCTGAAGAGCAACATTCCCCTCACCTCTGCGGACCTCAAAGCGTTGGAGCAGATCCTCTGGAGCGAGCTCGGTACGCAGGAGGATTATGAAGCGGAGTACGGGAACAAGCCTCTGGGTGAGTTCGTCCGTGAGATCGTCGGGCTGGACATGGCAGCAGCAAAGGCAGCCTTTGCCGAGTATCTGGATGAGACGAATCTGGACAGCCGGCAAATCTACTTTGTGAACCAGATCGTGGAATTCATCGTGCACAACGGCATGATGAAGGACCTGTCTGTGCTGCAGGAAACGCCGTTTACCGACCAGGGCAGCATCGTTGAGGTGTTCTCTGACCTGACGGTGTGGATGGGAATCCGCAAAGTCATCGAGCAGGTCAATGCAAACGCACTGGCAGCATAAAAATAACAACAGCCCTCTCAAACCACAAAGGCTTGAGAGGGCTGGATTAATTATTCCGTTTTAGGGCAAGAACCATACCGGATCAGGCGAGGTACTTGGCCTTGAGGCGGTTGTACTCGGCTTCAATAGCGGCAGCATCGGGGCCGTCGGCGGGTACGCCGCTGACC
>JAZRWD010000278.1:0-5670 GCA_045599525.1 Candidatus Limivicinus sp.
TTTATTGCAGATGCGTCAGCACATAGGCCAGCAGCACAAACATCATGACAAACAGCAGCGGCCGTGTCAGACGTGCGCCCTTCTTTACGGCCAGACCAACGCCCAGCCAGTTGCCGATGGAATTGGCGATGGTTGCCACAAGCACGATGCGCCAGCAGACAAAGCCCGATAGCGTATAGGTCAGCGATGCACTCACTGAGGCAAACAGGCCGGCTACGCGGGAGTTTCCGGCAGCCGAGGTCATGTTCAGACGGAGCAGCAACGTGAAGGCCAGCAGGTAGAAGGTGCCGCCGCCCGGCCCGTAAAAGCCCTGATACATACCGCACAGCAGACCGGTCAGGCAGGCACGCAGAAAGATCTCTGCCGGCCGAAGGGTCTCTATGCGGTTTTCTGTGCCGAAATTCTTTTTTACCAGCAGGACTACGGCAATGACCGGCAGAAGCACGATCATCAGCACCTGCAGATAGCGTTCCGGCAGCAGCAGATTCAGCTGCGCGCCCAGAAAGCCGCCGGGAATAGCCAGCAGCCCGGTGATCAGGGCGGAGCGCAGGTGTACATGCCCGCTTTTGATATACCGTCCTGCCGAAACGAGATTCCCGGTCAGAGCCGAGAGGGTGTTCGTCCCCGTGATAAAATGGGTCGGCAGCTGGATCGCCATCAGTGCAGGAATGGTCAGCAGGCCGCCGCCCCCGCAGATGGAATCGATTATCCCGGCCAGAAAATACACTGCGGCCACGACCAGTGCCGATGCGGAGAAAAATGAGAAATCCACGGTTGTTGTTCGTTAACCTCCGGCCTTAACGGTCCTTCAGGTTCGGAGTGCTCAGGTGTTCAAAGCCGCCGGTCTCCACGGCGTCGGTGTAGGCAGGCTTTTCGGCCTCGCCCTGCACCAGGTTTTCGGTAAAGATCCAGTTGTTCAGCAGGCTGATGAGCAGCACGCCGACATACATGATGTCCAGCGAGAGGGCACGGGAGTCTGCCAAAGTGACCAGGAAGCAGAACGGGCAGAACATTGCCCAGAACTGGCTCTGACCGGGCGCGGGCACGCTGAAGGCGAAGCCGGCAAAGCGAAGGAAGGCATATAGCCCCGCGCAGTCCGCCAAAAGTGCCACGCCGAAGCTCCATTCCACACTGTTGATGTCGTTCATCTTATAGGTCAGCAGGAGCCAGCAGGCAAACAGCAGGACCGGGGGAACCGACAGCAGGCAGCGCAGGTTTACGTTGCTCTCCGGGTCTCTGGCCAGGGTCAGCATCCAGGGGTAAGCCACGCCGGACAGAATGCCCAGAGCGGCAACTACGCGCATCAGTGTGGCCTGCTTTTCGGTCTCACAGGTCATCAGCAGCAGCACGGAACCGGCAATCAGCACGGCGCCGGCAACAATGCGAAGCCCGTAGATCAGGGGGTTGCTGCAGGCGTAAGCGCCGCAGAAATCCTCCGGCAGGCTGAGACGGTCCTTTCCAAAGTCTTTGACCATCTGGCGGTAGACTACGGCTGCCGCGATCACGATCATCGGGAACAGAAAATGCCACACACTGCTCTTGGGCAGATTCATGTCGTCAAAGCCCATCATCAGCTGCAGCCAACGGGCAAACAGCCCGAAGCAGCCGCCGCAGCCGGCATACAGGGTGGTCTTCAGCGCTCTCTGCTGCGCCTCACTAAAAGGGATCTTCAATTCCATACGTGTATCCTCCGTGGGAACATGATGAGTTTTTGACCATAAGCCGCTCCGCTCTGCAGGGAAGGCGTGCTCAGGCCTTACGTTCATAGGTGCAGAACTGATAAACGCCTACACCCTCTTCGGTCATCGGCTCGGTCTGCGCTGTGCAGTGCCACGCCGGGTCAGCATCCAGGTTGGGGAAATAGCTGTCCGACACGGGACGCAGCCCGATTTTCGTCAGGTGAACCGTATCCAGATAGGGGAAAAACTGGCGGTAGATGCTCGCCCCGCCAATCACCAGGCAGCGTTCATATGCCCCGGCCAGTGCCAGCGCTTCTTCGGTGCTGTGCGCTACCTGTGCGCCCTCGATTTCGATATCCTGCCGGGTGACGACAATGTTATGGCGGTTCTTCAGCGGTCTGCCGCCGGGGAAGTCTGCCAGCGTTTTGCGCCCGACGATCACGGCACAGCCCTCGGTCACATCGCGGAAATGCTTGCGGTCGGCCTTCAGCACGATCGGCTGTGTGCCGCCGTCGCCAATGCCCCAGTCCTCGTACACCGCAACGATCGCTTCCATCGCTCCTCCTTACACCGCCACCGGAATTTTTCCGGTGAAGTCGGAATAGGTGTAGTTTTCCATCGTGAAGCTGTCACGGGTAAATTTGTAGAAGTCATCTACCGACGGGTCGAGAATGAAGCGCGGTGCGGCTTTCGGCTCGTGGGAAATGATCTCTTCAATGGCGGGCACATGCCGGTCATAGATGTGTGCATCGGCAATCACATGGATGAACTCGCCTGGTTCGAAGCCGGTTGCCTGGGCCATCATCATGGTCAGCACGGAATACTGCACCACGTTCCAGTTGTTGGCCGCGAGCATATCCTGGCTGCGCTGATTTAGAATGGCGTTGAGCTTATTGCCCGTTACGTTAAAGGTCATCGAATAGGCGCAGGGGTACAGTGCCATCTCCGACAGGTCGCTGAAGTTGTAGATGTTGGTCATGATGCGGCGGCTGGCGGGGTTGTGTTTCAGGTCCCAGATGACTTTGTCGACCTGGTCCATGTCCCCTTCGGGATAGTGATGCTTGACTCCCAGCTGGTAGCCGTAGGCCTTGCCGATCGAGCCGTTTTCGTCTGCCCAGGCATCCCAGACGCGGGTGCGCAGGTCGTTTACATTGTTGCTCTTGGCCTGCCAGATCCACAGCAACTCGTCGATCGCGCTTTTCCAGTAGGTGCGGCGCAGCGTCAGGATGGGGAACTCCTCTGCCAGGTTATAGCGGTTTACAATGCCGAATTTTTTGATCGTATGGGCGGGGGAACCGTCTTCCCAACGGGGGCGGACCTCCCTGTCTGTGTCCCAGATGCCGTTGTCCAGAATGTCACGGCAGTTGGCAATAAAAATCTCGTCTGCTCTGCTCATAACGTGCCTTTCTATACATTATACTGATTTAATTCATAACCTTTATCATAGCACAGTTTTCCCCGCTGCGCAACAGCACAGCTCTGATTCTCGTGCCGCCGGCCGGTGCCCTTGCCTGTTTTCGGGTTTTGTAATAGAATGCACTTATTCTTATTCTGAACGGACCGGACCATGTCTATGACCTACCATGAATTCTGCCGAAAATTTCATCTCTCTCTCAATGACCGGCAGGCCGAGGCCGTCCGCTCGGTGGAGGGGAACATCCTTCTGCTGGCCGTGCCGGGCAGCGGCAAGACCACTGTCCTCATTGCCCGCTTGGGTTACCTGATCCATGTCTGCGGCATCCCCCCGGAGAACATCCTGACCATGACCTATACCGTTGCGGCCACTGCGGATATGTCTGCCCGCTTTGCTTCAGTTTTCGGGGGGGAGCTGGCCGAACGGCTGGAATTCCGCACCATCAACGGCGTTTGCGCACGCATCATCCGCCTGTACGAACGCAGCCGCGGTACCCGCGCCTTTGAGCTTCTCACCGACGACCGGCAGTCTGCTAGCCTCCTGGCGGAGCTCTACCGCAGTGTAACAGGGGAGTTTCCCACGGAGAATGACATCAAAAATCTCCGTGTTCTGATCACCTATGCCAAAAACATGCAGCTGAGTGCCGCGGAGATGGATGCGCTGGAGGGGGCGCCCGAAAATTTTACCCGGCTCTATGCCGCCTATAACCGCCAGCTGCGGGAGCGGCAGCTCATGGATTATGACGACCAGATGCACTATGCGCTCACCATTCTCCACCGCTTCCCGGACATTCTGGATCAGCTCCGCCGACAGTACACCTATATTTGTGTTGATGAGGCCCAGGATACCTCGAAGATCCAGCATACGCTGATTTCTCTTCTGGCGGGCGAGGACGGCAATCTGTTTATGGTCGGCGATGAGGACCAGAGCATCTACCGCTTCCGGGCCGCCTGGCCGGAGGCGCTCGTCCGTTTTGAGCAGAACCGCAAAAACGCAAAGGTCCTCCTGATGGAGACCAACTACCGTTCCACGGAGGCAATCATCTCTGCGGCAGACCGGTTTATTCAGCAAAATACCTCCCGCCATCCCAAGCATATGCACGGTGTTCGTGGGCACGGTGCTGCAGTACAGGAGATCCCCTGCCGGGACCGCAACGGCCAGTATGCCTATCTGCGGAAGGTTGCCGAGGACTGCCGCGTGGAGACCGCTGTTCTCTACCGGGACAACGACTGTGCACTGCCCCTGATCAGCTTCCTGCACCGAAACCGCATCCCCTACCGTTGCCGCCAGGTCGACAGCAGCTTTTTTACCCACCGGGTCGTTGCCGACATTACCGACATTATTCTCTTTGCGGCGGACCCTGCCGATGGCAGCCGTTTTCTGCGGATCTATTATAAGCTGGGTACGCACCTGTCCAAGGCCATTGTCACGGCCGCTGTGCGGGACTGCCCACCAGGCACCCCCATTCTGGACTATCTGATTCAATACGGAGATCTGTATGACTCCACCCGGGATTGCTGCCGTGACCTGCGGCAGGATCTGCGCCTGCTGCTCACGGAGAACGGAGCGGCTGCAGTGGGGCGTATTCTGACCACGATGGGTTATGGTGACTTTTTGCGCAGCCGCAAGCTGGACACCAACAAGGCAGAGATCCTTCGGGCGATTGGATACGATGAGCCGGATCCGCTCAGTCTCTTGCGCCGCCTCAGCGAGCTGGAGGAAATCGTCCGTGCCGGCTCTACTGACCCGGAAAGCCGGCTCATTCTCTCCACCGTCCACTCCAGCAAGGGCCTGGAGTATGACCGGGTCTATCTCCTCGATGTCTATGACGGCATCCTCCCGCCCGACCCCGCTGCCGACAGCGCCGAACTGGAGGAGGAGCGACGCATCTTTTATGTGGCGATGACCCGCGCCCGCAACGAGCTCTGCATCTTCACCTTTACCCGCCGCGGTATGGCGTCGAGCTTCTGTGATGCAGTCTTTCCGAAGGCTGTTCCTGCTTCGGAACCGCCCAAACACCGCCTGCTTGCGCCGCTTCATTTCGGGGCAAAGAAAAAAGCGGCTGGCGAAGAAAGACCTGCGCTCCACGTAGGCGACCGCGTAAGCCATAGGAAATTTGGCTCCGGCATTGTTACGGAGAACCTGGAGGATCACCTGACCGTCCGCTTTGATGACGGAAGGGAGCGGGGCTTTGACCCGAAGGTCGCCATGGAAAAGGGTTTCCTGCGGAAGGAAGAACATTGACCATCAAAAAGCGCTATACCATTACGCACGGGGCCGGAAGGGCACCGTGTTTTTTGGTGTGCCGCTTGCCTGAACGGAACTTTTATGATATAGTCAATATACGCCTTTATGTTGCTGTTTTGTGCGCATTTTTGAAGGAAAATGAAATAAAACGGCGATAAAAGAGAAATAAAATCTGCGAAGAGAGACTCTGCAGAAGGAGAGGGGGAACGCCGGTGTCAACGCTGATCACGTATTATGTCGAGACGAACATGATCTGTTTGCTGTTCGTGAGCTTTGTGCTGTACTCGTATATGCGGGAGTCGCGGGGACTCAGCGAGGCGAAGTGGTTCG
>JAZRWD010000279.1:0-6294 GCA_045599525.1 Candidatus Limivicinus sp.
TGATGCTCTGCATTGTGCTGTGCCTGTCGCTGATGCCAACGGCTGTGTCAGCGGACGATGTGGTGGGTGGTAACTATGTCACATTCCGAAGTGACAGCCCGTTTTCCATCTCAGTGAAAACAAAGCGCTGTGAGGGAGGTATCTACTATTCTTATGATGGCAGCTCCTGGCGCGGCCCGTGGACCGGCGGGAAACTCTCTGCCAATGCAAACGGTTCCGATTATGTTCTGCTTCTTCGCGGAGAGCATAACACTCATATTATTGGACCAAGTGGCTCCACATGGACGCTCGCAGCAGAGGGCCTCGTGGAATGCTCGGGCAATATTATGACCCTGCTGGATCATCGGAATCCTGAAAGCGTTGAAATGACGGAATATGCTTTCAGCAGTATGTTTGCTGGATACTACGGATGGACGGCTCTGGTATCGGCACCCTCGCTGCCGGCGATGAAGCTGGCTACGGCCTGTTACTATGGTATGTTCAGCGGCTGCACAAACCTGCGTGAAGCACCGTCCCTTCCTGCAACGGCATTGGAAGAAAAATGCTATGAAAATATGTTCTATAACTGCAAGAGCCTTACATATGCGCCGTATCTGCCTGCGGATACGATGAAATTTTTGTGCTATAGTAAAATGTTTATGGACTGCACAAACCTGCGCGAGGCACCGGTTCTTCGTGCAACGACCCTGGCGCATTCTTGCTATGATAGAATGTTCTCCGGCTGCACCGGTCTGGAAACCGCACCGGCTCTGCCTGCAACCATTTTGGATTATAGCTGCTATAACGAAATGTTCAAGGACTGCACGAGCCTGAAATCCGCCCCCGCGCTTCCTGCAACAGCAATAATCGACTCTTGCTACGGCGGAATGTTCTCCGGCTGTACCAGCCTAAAGAGGCCTCCGGAACTGCCTGCCACGACGCTGGCATATTACTGCTACAACCAGATGTTCTACGGCTGCACCAGTCTGGAGCGGGCGCCTGAACTACCTGCGACAAAACTGGCACAATCATGCTACGAGCAGATGTTCTCCGGCTGCACAAATCTGAAGCTGTATCAGGAAGGTGACGGCGAGACCTGGAGCCTTCCCAAAAATGCCACGGTGCCATTCGCTGGAATCAATAACTGGAACTACAATATGTTCTACGGAACCGGCGGCGATATTGATGTGGCTCCTGTGCGCGGCAAGCTCTATTATTATGCAACGCCCAGCTACACGGTGAGCTTTGCGATGAACGGTCATGGCTCCGCTCCGGAGGCTCAGACCATCGAGGAAGGCGCGGCAGCGCAGAAGCCCGCTGATCCTGCGGAAGAGGGCTGGACTTTTACCGGCTGGTTTGCGGATTCTGCATTGGAAACACCCTTTGATTTCACTGCGCCGATTGTTTCCGATACGGTCATCTATGCAGGGTGGAAGGAAGATGGCAACGGCGGCAGCACAGATATCACCGTTACCGTCCCGGAGTGCACCTACATCTTCACGATTCCCGCAGATACGGACATTCCTTTCGGAACGGAATCCATTTCTTTGGGAAATGTGACCGTTGGCTGTGTTGAGAACCTGGGCAGCAGAACCATTTCCGTCAGCATCGAGCACACCCCCATGGTCTGCGGAGAAAATTCCATTCCCTATGAGATCAGCGGAAAACTCGAAGCCATTGGCCCCATCGGCTCCGGCGCAGGCGTATGGAATGACCTGGGCACGATTGACGGCAGCACAGACCCCATCTGCATCTGCGACAATCAGCACCTTGCTTATACCCTCGCGCTTACGGCCAACATTTCCCGAGAGGCGTGGAACCGTGCCCCCTCTGGCACCTACGAGGGTCATGTTTCCTACACCTTTGCTGTGAACTAAGGGGGCAAAGGGATGGATAAGAAAAAGCTGCTTCTGTCAATCCTTGCGCTTCTGGCCGCCTTTGCGGCGGGCATTGCCGTCACAGTGGCGATCATGAATGCAAGAAGCCCTGTCGAGCCGATGCCCGCGGAATCCGCAGCACCGACGAGTTCCGCTTCGTCCACGATGGAAACCGAACCGATCGAAACCCTGACGGATTCGATCCATCTGCCGGGCTACAGCGACATTTCCCTTGCCGCCGATACCTGCCAGCAGACGATTGTATTCCCGAACCCTCCGGAAAATTTTTGCTTCATCCGCGTACACCTTGAGCTGACCGATGGTACCGTGCTCTGGGAAAGCGGCATTACGGCTCCCGGTGAAATGACTGAGCCTATGCTGCTCCTGCAGCCCTTGGAGGCCGGACGCTATGAAGCCAGAATGATATATGAATGTTTCCGAAACCAAGACGGGACGGGTGCCCTGAACGGTGCCTCCTACGAGCTGAACCTGAATGTCAGCTAAAGCCCCGCAAAAATCCGTTTATCCGGCGTTATGCCACAAAATATGAAAGGACGATTATGATTATGAAGACTCTGAAAAGAAAAACTGCCCTTACCCTGGCTCTCTGCCTCATCCTGTCCGTCTGCTTCTGTGTTCCTGTCCACGCCGAAGGAACAACCGGCAAGACAACGCTGACCACCACCGTGCCCGAGTGTACCTACACCTTCTCCATCCCCTCCGACCTTGACATCCCCTTCAATCAGACCGAAACCACCGTCGGCAGCGTGTCCGTGTACGGTGTTCAGCAGCTCGGCAGCCGGGTGATCCGCGTAGATATCGTGCAGAATTGGTTCCTCACCTCCACAACCAACAGCGAGGATAAGATCGCCTTCAGTGTTTTCGGCACGAACAAGGCACAAGTGGATGCACTGGGCGGATACACAGAGACCGAATGGGACGCCACTACCGCCTTTGGCACCGCCTCTGAAATTGTCTACGATAACGCTCACCTGTTCCGTTCTCTCACCGTCAAGGCTCGCATCGATGAGAGCTCCTGGAAGAACGCAAACCCCGGAACCTACGAAGGAAGCATCAATTTCAGCTTCAGAGTCTGCTCCGAATAATCGCCTGAGCAAGCATACAACCGGTACCCTGCGGCAACCCCGCAGGGTACGACAGTGCTGCCGCCCATAGATTCCGAGCAACAAAAAAGCGGCCCCAATTACATGGGGCCATCCTTGGTTTATGCTTGATTCAGGGAGAAAGAAAGTCAGCCTTGCTCTGATTTATTCGCCTCTTTCAGAATTGCTGCGCAGTATTGCTTGAGTGCAGGAATATCCTCGGTCAGAACCTCCCAAGTGGTCTCAGGATCAACTGTGCCATAGCTGTGCGCCACAATATTTCGCATAGCTTTGATTTGCCGCCAAGGAGCACCAGGGTGCTTTGCGCGGAAATCATCTGTCAGCTTTCCTGACAGTTCGCCAATTTGCAGCACACACATTGCTGCTGCATTTCGATAAATCTGATCAGCAGAGAACGATGCATAACTGCTGCCGAAACGATGAATTGTTTCTTCAATCTGGTCACAGTAATTCACAATGTGATCCAGAATGCTGATGTCCCGATCAAGAGGCTTCATACAGCAACACCTCATCCGAAGAGATTGATTTCAAGAAATTCATGTCCAGACTGCCTGTGGGGATCAGATCCACAGGTATTCCAAAGGCATCTGCCAGATCAGCAGCAAGCCCGCCCAACTGCAGGCCACGGATGGAACCCTTGTCGATCCGTAAATCAATGTCGCTGTCGGCAGAGGCATCGCCCCGAGCGTAAGAGCCAAATAGATAGACCCTGTCAGCACCATACTGCTGTGCGAATTTTGCCACAATAGATTTGATTTCCTCAACAGAATACCGCATAGACGCCCCTCCTTTATACCATCTTGTGTTCATATTATCACAGTTTTTCTAAAATATCAACTGATAATTGTAAATGCTGAGGGATACCTGATCTGCGAGGCGGAGGCGTATCGGGTCATTCAACAAATAGTTAGGAGGTAAAGCATGAGAAACAGCACAAAATGGATTGCACTTCTGCTGTGTCTTGCCATGTGCCTGAGCTGTCTCCCTGCAAGCGTGTTTGCGGAACAGACGAGCATGATCGTTATTCCTGCATATGAAGAAAGACCTCAGGAACGTTCCTCTGGTGCGGGTGCCAGTGTGACGATTACCGTTACGGTTCCTGAACGAGACCCCGCCGAGCAGCCCGCTCTGGCCATCGTCACTCAACCCGTGGACTTCGTCGGTAGCATCGGCCAGACCGCACAATTTGCAGTAGTAGTGAATCGCACTGATGTCACCTATCAGTGGTATTACTCCAATAACAGTGGTAAGACCTGGAACAAGTCCACCATGACCGGTGCCGACACCGCAGAACTGAGCGTGGAAATGAAGGCGTTCCGCGATGGCCAGATGTACAAGTGCGTCGTCACCGATTCCACCGGAGCTTCCGTGACATCTGCTGCTGTGAAGATGAGCATCCCTGCCGCAGGACTTCGGATCGTGGAGAACCCCGCTGACGTTCAGGTTGCTGTCAATCAGAATGCGGTCTTTACCGTGAAGGCTGAGGGCGAGGGTCTGACCTACCAGTGGATGTATTCCAACAACGAAGGCAAGAGCTGGAGCAAGTCCAGCCTGTCCGGCTTCGATACCGCATCCGTCACCGTGGCAGGCAAGGCATTCCGCAGCGGCCAGCAGTACAAGTGCGTCGTTACCGACATTAACGGCAATATTGCCGAGTCCACCCCCGCAACCATGACCGTCGGTTAATACAATCTAATCCTATCATCCCAAAGGGGCAGAGCATCAGCTCTGCCCCTTTCAACCGTCCACAAATGTTTACCTTTATGAACGGCTCTAAAACCCAAAAAAACGGGCAAAAAACACATCCGTAAAGGTTGGTTTTTTGTTTTTAGACATATCTGAAAACGCAGTAACCTTTATGGACAGTCTATGCGTACACCCCTCTGAGAAATTGTTCGGGGCGAGTGAGAATTGCCTCTGGAGAAATACTGGGGAAACTCTGATTTAATCAGCACTACAAGAAAACCGTCTACCGTGGACTGGCAAAGAGTGAAAATCGGCTCTATGCTATGTTTGCCTGTGCCAATCTGTACTCGTTAGCAAGCGCCGGGCGAAAGCTATCACCGGCATAAGGGGGTACTATACCCTTTTTGTGGAAAAAGTGGTAAATACAGGGGGATGATGGATGGAAAATCGCCCAGTTCCTCCAAAACTGTTGGATTATCCCGCTATTTGTGATTCTAATTGTGCATTATTCAGAGCTTCCCTAAAACGCAGCGCTCTACCCTCTAAAGCGCCGCGCTCTAAAAGAACCCTTCTGCACCGGCAGGAGGGCTCTTTTTTTGAAAATTCTTTCAAAATATCTGCCGATCGGCAGATGCGCGGGAGCACGGTATCCAGTATAATGATGATGGATCGGTGTAGGCTGGGATAAGATACCCTTTTCCTGCCGCTGAAAGGACACCGGCGATTCAAACCCTCGGCGGACTGCCGAAGAAAAAAGGAGGAAAACCAATATGAAAAAGCGATTATTCTGTCTGCTTCTCTGTCTCGTGATGGTGCTGTCCCTGATGCCGTCTGCGGCTTTGGCAGCGGAGCCTGCGGAGCAGACGGCGGCGGAGGAAGCGGCAGCGGTGACCCCGGAGGAGATCGAGACCCTGCTGCCCACCGAAGCTGCGGCTGACCCGGCAGCGGCAGAAGAACCCGGTGTTATTGTACGGGGCGATGGCTGGTATCTGGATACCAATTACTGTCTGCATCTCACAGGTGAGATTCACTATTCCTATTCCAGCTATAATGACACAAAACCCTGGAACAATTATCTGGGGGAAATCAAATCAATCGTTGCGGAGCAGGGTTCTTCCATTAATAGTGGTTACCATTTATTTGAAAAATTGTCTGCCCTGAGGACTGTTGATCTGCGTAACCTGGATACTTCCCAGGTGAAATCTATGGCCGGTATGTTCGCGGGCTGTTATATGTTGACTTCTGTACAATTTGGCAATATAAACACTTCCCGTTTGATCGACACGGGAGAGATGTTTAGGTATTGCACCAATCTGCTTTCTTTGGACCTTGATGGCCTGGATCTTTCCAAAGTGGATCGTGTTACGTTCATGTTTGAAAACTGCCTCAGCTTAACATATCTCTATCTTGGAAATCTGAACCCGCCGGAGAAATATGAAGGCGGGGTTGAAGGAATGTTTAATTCATGCGATAGCCTGACAGTAATCGGTGCCGACGGAAACTTCTTTTCCAATACATATGTGCGTCCTATGATTACGAAACATGCGAACTATTGGAAGGATATTGCCACCGGGGAGGTCTATTATCCTTCGGACTTGGATCACATGAAAGCAGGAAGGTACAATCTG
>JAZRWD010000280.1:0-3144 GCA_045599525.1 Candidatus Limivicinus sp.
AAGAAGCAGGGGGAAGATTCGGATTTTTTTCATTTTACTCTCCCGTTTTTTGCAGAATATGATATAGTAAAAACGAAACAATGCCAAAATTCGATAGAATCAATATTTTATTATACGGGCAATCGGGGTAAAATGCAACCGAAAAAGCATCGCAGAGTGATCGGCGAGGCGGTTGGAAAGAAGACAGCTGCAGCGAGCTCTTCCGGATAGGATCGCCCGGCAGTTTTGCAGAAAGGAAATAAAGAACATGAATCATATAGGGCCAATACAGGCAAAAATGGCAGAAGCAGGGCTGGATGCCATTCTAATCTGCGATGAAAAAAACCAGCGTTATGCCTGTGGTTTCCCATTTACCGACGGCGCGGTACTGGTTAGCCGACAGAAGGCGTGGCTGATCACCGATTCCCGCTATATCGAGGCCGCATCCGCTGCCGCGGGGGGCTGTGCTGAGGTTCTGCTGTATGACCGGGAACATGCGCTGAAGGATTTATTACGAAGCATTCTCCGGGAAAACGGGCTGGAGCGGGTTGGCGCCGAAGAGGAAACACTGAGCTTTCGGGCCTATCAGTCCTATGCAAAGGTCCTGGAACGGGAGTTGTTGCCCGCACAGGATATCTTCCGCAAGCTGCGGGCGTCCAAAACAGAGGAGGAACTCGCCAGTATGCGCCAGGCCCAGGCCATCAGCGAGGCTGCGCTGGAAGAGGTCCTGCAGCTCATCCGTCCGGGTATGACGGAGCGGGAGGTAGCGGCGGAACTGGTCTACCGTATGCTGCGCCACGGGGGAGAGGGAAACAGCTTTGACCCCATTGCGGTTACGGGCAAAAAGACCAGTATGCCCCACGGCGTTCCCGGGGATGAGGTCATCCGTGAGGGAGATTTTGTCACCATGGACTTTGGGTGTCTGAAGGACGGCTACTGCTCGGATATGACCCGTACGGTGACCATAGGCCATGCAAGCGACGAAATGAAGAATATTTATGCCATAGTCCTGAAGGCACAGCTGGCGGGTATTGCCGCTGCCCGGGCGGGCATCCCCTGCCGTGACATTGATACAGCAGCCAGAAATGTAATCACCGAGGCGGGATATGGCCCCTATTTTGGCCACGGCTTCGGCCACAGCTTGGGACTGGATATTCACGAAAGCCCACGCGCCAGCCAGAGCGAGGAAGGGATTCTGCCACTGAACACGGTGGTCAGCGCCGAACCGGGCATTTACCTTCCGGGAAAATTCGGCGTACGCATTGAGGATGTGATGATCCTGCGGGAGGATCATGCGGAGGTTATCACCCGGGCACCGAAAGCGGAACTTCTCATTCTGAACAATTAACTCTTGCAAAAAAGCAAAGCATACGGTAAACTATCACCGATAAAATAACAATATTTTTGGGAGGTTCCCTTTATGGCAACTATTACTGCAGGCGATTTCAGAAATGGCGTCATCTTCGAGATGGAAGGCCAGGTCATGCAGGTCGTCGAATTCCAGCACGTTAAGCCGGGCAAAGGCGCTGCTTTCGTCCGCACCAAGATGAAGAACGTTATTACCGGTGCTGTCACCGAAACTTCCTTTAACCCCACTGCAAAGTTTGAGGGTGCATCCATCGACCGTATGACCATGGAATACAGCTATGCCGATGGCGATTTGTACTATTTCATGAACCCCGAGACCTTCGAGCTTGAGCCGGTTGACGGTTCCGTTCTGGGCGACAACTTCAAGTTTGTCAAGGAAAACATGAGCTGCGTGATCAGCTCCTACAAGGGCAAGGTCTTCAACGTTGAGCCTCCCTTCTTCATTGACCTTCTGGTCACCGAGACCGACCCCGGCTTCGCCGGCAACACTGCCACCAATGCAACCAAGCCTGCTACCCTCGAGACCGGTGCAGAGATCAAGGTTCCCCTGTTCATCGAGCCGGGCGAAATGATCCAGGTCGATACCCGTACCGGCGAGTACATGGGCAGAGCAAAGGGCTGATTTTCCGCTGATTCTCCCGAATGGGCGGGCAGAAGCCCGCAGATTTGCGAAGGAGCGCTGAAAAATGACTGTTGTGGAAAAAGCTGCTTATCTGAAAGGCCTTGTAGACGGCACCGTACAGGACAAGCCGGAGCACAAACTCTGGTCGGTCCTTTGTGAGCTGGTGGCCGATATGGCTCACGAGCTGGAAGACCTGCAGGAAAATAGCCTTGCACATGCTGAAGCACTGGATGACCTCAGTGATGAGCTTGGCTCACTGGAAGAGTCTCTCTGGCAGATGGGCATCGAACCGTCATCCATATATGACGATGAGCTGACAGAAGAAGAGCGTGCCTTCATGGACAGTCTCAGCAATCCGGAGGAAAACGGCAAACTGATTCAATTCGCTCCCACTATGGGCCTTTACGATGAAGAAGCCCTGGCGGATGAGGCAGACCTTTTCGAAGACGAAGCAGAAGATGCTGAAACAGAGCTTTTAGACGGCGCGGAGTTTCCTGAGGAATCGGACGAGGACGAAGACGGTGAGGATGATCTTCTGGATGAGATCCTTTACGATATTACCTGCCCGGTCTGTGGTGCAGAAATTACTCTGGATGAGGAAACACTGGCGTCTGGCACAATGAATTGCCCGCATTGCGGAGAAATTCTGGAGTTTGACGTGAGCGAAGACGAATAACCGAATTCATCTGAAAGATGACGGGACGGTCAGACGGCCGTCCCGGTTTTTATCCCCGAAGCCAATCGGGCGAGGAGAGCACTATGTATAAACCACTTGCTGATGAGATCCGGCCGGAAGACCTGGAGGATGTTGTAGGCCAGAAACATATTCTGGGAAGCAATGGCCTGTTGCGGCGCATTGTCAACAGCGGCAGCATCCCCAATATGATATTTTACGGTCCGTCCGGTACGGGAAAGACGACCGTAGCCCGCATCATTGCCCGGAATACGAACCGTACCCTGCGAAAGCTGAACGCAACCACGGCGGGCATTTCGGACATCAAGCAGATCATTGACGAGCTGGATACCTTTCTGACACCGGGCGGCGTTCTACTGTATCTGGATGAGATTCAGTACTTCAATAAAAAGCAGCAGCAATCGTTGCTGGAGTTTATCGAGGATGGCCGCATTACGCTGATCGCCTCTACCACAGAAAACCCCTATTTCTGTGTTTTTAA
>JAZRWD010000281.1:0-4085 GCA_045599525.1 Candidatus Limivicinus sp.
CCAGAGCGTTGCAGCGCTGGATGCCGTTACGCAGCGACATACGGCTTACGCCAAGCTGTTCGGCAAGTATGGTTTCGGAAGGGAGCCGCTCACCCGGCTTCCATGTTCCGTTTGTTATTTCGTTTTGAAGGTATTCGCAGATCTGATCCGTGAGGCTGGTTCGCTCTAATTTTGCCATTGTTCTTATCCTTTGTTCTGAAGTCTAATAAACCAAGCAGCCGTGAAGCTGACTAGATGTATAACAACTATACCACATGATGTCGAATTAATCAAGTTGCAAAAATAATTATTTCCCTATTGACATTTGTTTTCATATATGCTTAAATACTTGTATAACAAGTGAACGAGATAATAAGTGATTGAAGGGAGAATTGTTTACCTAAAATACCCCGGCATTCACTACGCAAGCATTTCAGTATTTTCAAATTCCATGATAATAAGTGAGGTGTTTTCATGCTAAGCGAACGTTCGAAAGAACTGTTTGAGAAATTAAACATGCCCTACCCTGCGGTTGCCATAAGGTTTCATGTCTGTAAGCCTGAAGGGATCCCCCGCTACGAGGGTGAGCCTGTTTCCTTCTGCCAATACCTTTCAATTGCCCAGTCGAAAAAGGAAAGCTTTTATATCGGTGTGGAGGATGATGAATGCTATGGCAAGCTGGCAATGGGAATGATCCCCAAGCCGCCCATAACAGCTTTCGGTCAGGCAGGAATGGACTTTGATATTCATCGCCAGAACGGCGGAACCCGAAAGCTCTATCAGGAAATGCCCATAATCGAACCCGGCACCTGCAACTACGTCCAGTATGCACAGGTTTCCGAATGCGATTTCCACCCGGATTTAATCATGTGCGTATGTGACATGGAGTCTGCTGATATTCTGATGCGTGCCACAAGCTACATCTCCGGCGATTTTTGGGAATCAAAATCTACCGCCGTTATAAGCTGCAGCTGGATGTACGCCTATCCGGTTATTTCCGGCAAGGTGAACCACGTAACAACCGGCTTTTACCATGGGCTTAAGCGCCGCAAGATTTATCCTGCCGGCCTTAGAATGATTGCCATCCCCTTCCAGAAAATTGATGAAGTATGCAAGGCACTTGAAGAAATGCCCTGGACACCCATCGCTTTCCGTGAAGACGAAGAAAGCAAGGCCGAGCTTAAGCGCAGAATGAATCACTGGCAGGAAATGGCCGCCGAATTAAACAGCAGGGTCGACCTGCACTGAGGTAATTATGAAATTAACAGTGTATGGCAGCAACGTCTGCCCGGGCACGATGCGTTTTATTTCCATTCTTACTGCGAACGGAATTATGCCGAAGTTTGTTAACGTGACCGGCTCGATCGACCATCTTAAAGAATTCATAACCTTCCGCGATACAAGCCCTCTCTATGAAAATGTTCGCGGAACGGGCGCAATCGGTTTCCCGCTTATCCGTCTTGAAGACGGAACCTACACCCGTGACCTTAACGCTCTGCTTTCCGAACTCGGCATTGCAGAACGTATGGAATTCAAATAAGCAAAAACAAAAAGAAAGAAAAAAGGAGAAAAAAACCATGTTAGTAACCGTAATGGGCGTTCTTGTCGTTGTAGCACTTATTGTTTTGCTGCTTACCGAAAAGCCCAGCGTCCCCGTAGCACTCATTTCCCTTCCTGTAATCGGCGCACTGATCCTCGGCTACTCCCTCCCCGAAATCGCAAAATGGACCTCCGACGGTCTTAAATCCGCTGCCCCCAACACCACCCTTGCAATTCTTGGTATCACCTTCTTTGCAATGATGAATGATCTCGGCATGTTCGACCCCATCGTTAACTCCGTTACCAAGCACATCGGCAACAGCGTTATCATGGCTTTCGTTATCTGCTGGGTCGTAGCAGTGATCTCCACCCTGGACGGTGCTTCCCCCTCCACCATCCTCGTAACCGCTCCCACCATGTACCCCATCTTCAAGAAAATGAAGATTCGCCCCGTAAACCTTGCCTTCATTATCACCGTTGTTGTCGGCGTTTTCCAGTACCTCCCCTACAGCGGTATGACCCTGGCAGCTGCAGTTGCAATGCAGACTGACGCAGGCGACCTGTGGGCCAACCTGATTCCCTGCTTCATCTTCGGTCTCGTTCTTTCTTTTGTGGTTACTCTGATCTTCGCCGTTCTCGAAGGCAAGCGCATCGCTGCCGGCAAGAATGATTATCTTGCAGAAGTAGCTGACACCGCTGAAGTAAAGACCGTTGAGCTTTCCGACTACCACAAGAAGACCCGTATCTTCAACATCATTCTCACCGTGGCACTGCTTGCTGTTCTTCTTTCCAACAAGCTGAACTCCGTAATGGCCTTCTTTATCGCATTCTGCCTTGCAGTTGTTGTTAACTTCCCCAACGTCAAGCAGCAGAGCGGCGTGTTCCGCAAGTATGCTCCCATGTGCATGTTCGTTGTTATCACTTACCTCACCGCCGGCGCATACGGCACGATCATGAGCAGCAGCGGCATGATGAACGCAATGGTTGAAGCACTTCTTTCCATCTTCCCCGAGAGCATTGGCGCACACGTTCCCTTCATCATGGGTGTGTTTGGTGTTCCCCTTGGCTTCTTCCTCGGCGGTGCAGCATACTACAACGGCCTCATGCCCGTGCTTGGCGGCATGGCAGCCGGCTATGGCATTTCCAACCTCTCTTACTGCGGCACCATGATGGTCGGCAAGGGCATCGGCATGCTCTGCAGCCCCACCACTCCCAACCTTTACCTGATGACCGACATGTGCAAGGTTTCCGCAAAGGAATACTTCAAGCAGGCATTCATCCCCCTGTGGCTCATCAGCATCGTAGTTCTTATCTTCGGCTGCATCACCGGTTGCTGCTGCTTCTAATAAAATCGGTATAAACAACAAATTTTAAATACAAGTGACCGCCGGACACCCTGCGGTCACTTTTGAAAGGAACATACCATGCCTTATATTCCCTATAAAGTACTTATGAAGCGCCTTCAGGGTGGTGGTTTCGAAGAGCTTCAGGCCTTCCCCGAGCGTTATTATGTGCACCCCGTTGAAATCATCAAGAACCTTTATTATGTTGGCGACAAGATGGTCTGCATTCATCTTATCGACACCGGCGACGGCCTCATTCTGCTCGATGCAGGCTATCCCACCGGCAGAGCCACACTGATCCAGGCGATTTGGGAATCCGGCCACAATCCGGCAGACATCAAGTATGTTGTGCTCACCCACGAGCATTACGACCATTTCGGTGCAGCTGAATTCCTGCGCACGATGTTTGGCTGCAAAATCATCGCCGCAGAGGAAACTCTTGATGTTTTCCAGAATCATCCCGAACGCGCCTTGATTGACAACAACCACACCTTCCTTCAGATATGCCCCGTTGACATCACAGTTAAGGAAGGCGATGTGCTTGAGCTTGGCAATGTTAAAATCCGTTTCCTTGTAACTCCCGGCCACGGAGAAGGCGTGCTTACAATGATTTTCGACATGACCGATTACGACGGAACAGTATACCGCTGCGGTCTGCTCGGCGGCGCAACAACCGCGACCATGTATCGTGAGCATCTGAAGCTATATGGCATTCGCTTCTCTATCTGGGATGATTTCATTCATTCTCTGGATCGCCTTCACAGTGAAAAGATTGACATCAATCTCGGAAATCACCCGCGTCAGAACAAGAGCCTTGAAAAGATTGCCGCCATGGGCGAGGGAAAGCCCAATCCATTCATCGACCCCACCGAATGGGACCGTTTCCTTGATGAAACCAAGGCTATGTTTGAGGAGTTTATGAGGGATGACCTTGCGGCTGAAACCGCAGCGGCAAGCGCTGAATAAAGACTCGCCCAAAACCACAAAAAGCAGTTTTCAGAGGCTGCCTTTTGAATTGCTGTCAGTTACGAGGGCAGTGAAGAATCATTAAGTTTGTACTGCCAGCCGAGCAATAATCGGCTGGCAGTTTACTTACGCCTCCATATGGAAGTTTTCCTCTTATGATATTGGATTAAAAGCATGTTTTGTTGCCAGAGAAAATGGACCAACTGAAGATATAAATGATCACATTCTGAAAATTACAAAATCCCATCGTAGGTTCCT